>CAJOII010000006.1 GCA_905234535.1 uncultured Ruminococcus sp. | reverse complement strand
CATTTCTGTCGATTTGTCAAGTCTTTTTTGAAAATTTCTTCAAAAAACAGGGCACCCACTTTTTGTGAGTGTCCTGTTGCTTATCTTAATGATATTGGGCGGACGCCCTCCTTTTTAGTTAAGAGTTATGAGTTAAGAGTTAAGAACTGAGGGAGGACTCTGTCCTCACCTGAATTTGTAGGGCGTTGCTGCAACACCGTAGGGCAAGGCGCCTTCGACTAGCCGCAGCAATGTGTGCTGTGACACCGTAGGGAAGGGTTTCGACCCTTCCGAAAGTTTGCTGTTATAAGGGCATAGTTCTTTCCTGAGCATAGTCCTCACAAAGAAAAAGCGGGAGGGTATTCTCCCTCCCGCTGTCGCTGTGTTATGCTGTTTTAAAATTCTTCCTTGATGGAACGGATGAAGAGCTTGTCGAGCTCATCATAGCAGTTTTTATTCTCGAAAAGAATATTATATATCGCGGTCGTGATCGGCAGGTCAACGCCGTACTGTTTGCCGAGCCGCATCATCGCCTTGGAGGTCATCACGCCCTCAGCGAGCTTCTCAAACTTCTCACCCTTGACGAAGCTCTCGCCGTACTTGCGGTTATGGCTCCACGGAGAGAAGAGCGTCGCCTCATAGTCGCCCAAGTGACACAGTCCGTAGGCGGAGATCCCGTTGCCGCCCAAGGCCTCGATCAGCCGCGAGATCTCTCTCGGTGCTCTCGCCATCAAAGCGCCTTTTAAAGAGGTGTATCCCGCGCCGTCAAGCATACCGGCGGCGATACCGACGACATTCTTAGACGCGGCGCCGATCTCGGAGCCGATGAGATCCGTGCCGATATAAAAGCGGATCAGCTCGGATGAGAAGCTCCTGACGAGCTTGCGCTTGACCTCGTCGTTTTCGGAGTCGATCACCATACAGTTGGGGATACCCTTGACATAGTCCTGCGGATGACCGGGACCGACCCACACGGCGATGGGGGTATTCTCCTGATCGACAAACTCCGAGACGACCTCGGAGAGGCGCTTACCGGTACTTTCTTCGATGCCCTTCATGCACAGCACGATGGCCTTTCCGCTGAGATCGTTCTTCGAGATGTCCTTCATATATGAGCGCAGATGCTGGGATGAGATCGAGATGATGATGACCTCGGCCCTCTCTACCGCGTAAGGCAGATTATAGGTGACCTCGATGGATTCGGGAAAGGTCAGATAGTCGTTTTGATGTGTATGTAGTAACTGCAAAAGCTCCGGGGCGTCTTTGAGACCGCAGGATACGACCTCGTTGCCGATCTTATCAAGATACCATGCGATACAGCTGCCCCATCTTCCGCAGCCTAAAACGGATATTTTCATGAAGCCTCCAAAAAAGAAAGTCCCGCCTGACCGCAACAGCCTTAAGATAACCTGCCTACATAATGACAGGTGGGTGCCCGCCCTTGGGCGTCAGGCTCCCTTCGTCCTCGGATGAGGGAGGTCTGCACACGGCCTTCGGAGCTAAGCTCCCGATTTAAAAGTTGTAGGGTTATTTGCGGCTGATACACAAATCAGGCAGGACAATCGTCAACAAAAGTTATGATGTGATGACGGCGGTAATATTATTTGAAATGAGAGGATGTTTATTCCTCTTCTTCGTCGTCGATATCGTCGAACATCTCTTCAAAATGCTTCTCAAAAATCGCCGAGAGCTCGTCTAAGAGCGCTTCGTCTTCGACCTCTTGGAGCTGTTCCTCACCGTCTTCCTCGATCACTTCCATGATGTAGTACTCGCCGCTGTCTTTCAAGGAATCTTCGGCGCTGTCAAACACGGGATAGAGCGCGTAGAAGACGCCCTTGCCGTTCTCTATAGTGTCGAGGATCTCAAAGTTGTGCTCGATATTCTCATCATCGATCAGGGTGATCAGATCGGGCTGGTATTCGTTGTTCATAGCTCTTTACCTCACTGCTTTTTTCACTTTAATTTTACTATTCCTTGATTCATTAGTCAATACATTGTCGTGAAATATTCGAGAACTTTTCGACCGAATGATTTGTATGGTGATATTTTTCTGCGGGATATTGAAAAATATGCCATCTTGTTGTATAATATACTATGACTATATATGTCTTATGATCGATGATTCTTTTTTGGGGGAAACCAATGATACTTTTGCCTTTCCATAAGCTTCCGAAGGCGCTGAGAACTGACGCGGTGAGACCGTATTACGATATTCTTAAGAGCAAGCGCGGCAGCCTCAGACTCAAGAGAGCGATGGATATCGTCCTCTCCTTGGTGCTGATCATCCTTCTGCTCCTGCCGATCGCGGTGATCAGCGCGGTGATCAAATGTACCTCCAAGGGTCCGGTTTTCTACCGGCAGGAGAGAGTGACACAGTACGGAAGAACATTTAACATACTGAAGTTTCGCACCATGGTGGTCGGCGCCGACAAAGCGGGCTCGCTGATTACCTCGGGGAACGATTCGCGCGTCACCAAGGTCGGCGCGGTACTGAGGAAATTCCGCTTAGACGAGCTGCCGCAGGTGTTCCATGTGCTGTCGGGGAAGATGAGCTTTGTCGGCACACGCCCCGAGGTCGTCAAATTTGTCGACCGATATACGCCCGAGATGTACGCCACCCTGCTGATGCCCGCGGGGATCACCTCGCTCGCGTCGATTATGTTCAAGGATGAGGATAAGCTCATCGGGAATGTTACCGATCCCGACGAGGTGGACCGCATCTATGATGAGCAGATCCTCCCGCAGAAGATGGAGTATAATCTCCAATATATCAACCGCTTCGGTTTTCGCAGAGATCTGCATCTGATGCTCTCAACGATCAAACATGTTATTTCTTGAGAAGGTGTACTGATGGACAGAGTCAAGGCTGTTCTGCGGGACACATCCTTGTTTCGCAGAAGCTATATCGTCTGTTTGTTTCTATGCAATGTATCCTTTGTTCAGATAGCCGCGTACGGCTTGCTGATTTTGCTGTTCTTATGGGGGATTGGTCTGCTCTTTTATAACGAATACAAGAAGCACACGATCCTGAAGACCCGATACGCCGTATGGCTCTTGATCTTTTTGCTGTTTACGACCGTTACGGCGGTGATCCATATCAAAGATAATTTTATCTACAATATGGTGATCGAGTTTCACTTTGCGATATGCTTCTTCATCTTCTACTCCGTACATACCGAGAAGCACCTGAACTTTCGCAGAGAGCTCTATTCCGTATGCCGGTTCATCGTGTACTTTACGACGGTCGTCGGCATCATCGGGATCTCTTTTTTGATGGCGGGGATCAACTTCGAGGTGCTGTGGGTCAAGCTGATTATCTATGAGAACCGCTTCACGGGTTTTTATACCAATCCCAACATTCTCGGCTTCGTCAGCGCGGTCGCGGTGTTCTGCTGTCATATGCTGACAAAGAAGGACTTCATCGCGATATCGGGCAAGGAGAGGGTCAGCAGGATCTGGATCGGCTCGTGTCTTGCCGTCAACCTGATCTGCCTTTTGCTGTGTGATTCCAACGCGGCGCTGGTGCTGATCCTTGCGTATGTGGTGTTTTTCGTCACCTACAAGATGTTCGGCGCGGAGCGCAGCTTCACGGTCAAGCAGATCGTGACCAAGGGTATCGCCTGTGTGCTGGTGGGCGCGTTCATCATCGGCTCGGTGTACTTTGTGAGACTGGTGTTTCAGAAGGGCTTCTCCGAGGTGATGTCCGCCGCCGATATGATCTCCGAGACCGTGAACAAGGAAGAAGAGGAGCTCTTGGAGGAGGATGTTCTCTCCGCGACCAACCGCATCACCTTCTCTCACATCAACAAGAATGTCGACTCCGGCAGGTTCAGACTGTGGAAGCAGGCGGCGAAGATGTTCGCGGACTTTCCGATCTTCGGTATCGGCAAGGGAAATATCTATACCTACGGTGAGCGAAAGTTCGAGAACGGGGTCGAGTTCTCCGATCTCTACGGAGAGCTGCTCGCGGGATTTGTCACCGATTTTCACAACGGCTATGCGACGATCCTCGTCTGTTCCGGCATGATGGGATTCTTGGCGTTCTCGGTGTTCGGCCTGAGATTCTTAAAGCACATTACGCCCTTTGTGTTCAAAGAGGAGAACCTGACCGAGAGCATCCTGCCGCCGATGTACTCGTTTGTTCTCGCGTATCTGGTGTACGCGTTCTTTGAGAAGGCGCTGCTATACGACATAACCTTCACGGTGGTGTTCTTCTGGATGATCATCGGATATATCAGCTGTTTTCTTGTGAAGTTTGAGCCGGAGGATCACAAGAGCTTCTATATCTTCAAGAAACGCCTGCGCCGCACGCTGTTGTAGCGGCAGATGGGAATAAACGGTTCGTTTTGAGTGAATAATAGCGGTGGTGATGACGATGAAAGTTTTTATCAGACGCGATACCTCTGATGAGCACGCAAGATATCTGATCGATGACGAATTTGAGAACCCGCTCTACAATGTGACGGGCAGGATGACCGCTTCGGGAGAACTGATGAAGATCATGTCCGAGGGCTATACCGCGGCGAAGATACGCGATATGCGCCTGCCGGTGGTCAGGGCGTATTCTGTCAGCTACGCCTCAGAGAACATCAAGCTGTTCTTTACCGTTCGCGCGGGAGAGGTCCGCGTTCGCTTCTCCGGCATCAGCTGGAGGATCAGGGGAGATGTCTTAGGCGGATCTTATGATATCTTAGACGCCGATTCTACCGTGATCTGTACGGTGTATAAGCACTTCTCAAAAAACTACAGCGAGCTGACGATTTTTGATACCAACCGGGAACTGTTCTGCATCGCGGCGGCGATATGCGTTGAATCGCTGAATTTAGAGAGAGTCGCCGACTTGCAGATGACATAATAAAATATTTGTATTGGAGATATTTATATGGACAAGTTATTAAAGTTATTAAGCGAGAATTCTTCCTTTTCCGTTGCGGAGCTTTCTTCGATGCTCTGTGAGCCCGAGGACTACATCGCCGCCCAGATCAAAGAATATGAGGACACCGGCGTAATCCGCGGCTACCGCGCGATCGTCAACTGGGACGAGGTCCCTCACTCGGGTGTGATCGCGCTGATCGAGCTCAAGGTGGCTCCCCAGCAGCAGAAGGGCTTCGACGAGATCGCCGAGCGGATTATGACCTTTGACGAGGTCGAATCTGTCTATCTGATGGCAGGCTCCTACGATCTCCTGCTCTCCGTCAAGGGCGAGACGATCCAGGATATCTCCGCTTTTGTTGCAAAGAAGCTCTCCGCCTTGGAAGGAATCTTAGCGACAGCGACCCACTTCATGCTCAAGAAGTATAAGGACAACGGTGTGGCGCTGGTCGATATCGACGGCGAAAAAGACAGAAGGGAAATGGTCATCTGATGGATTATTCAGAGAAGCTGGCTGATTCGATCAAATCTGTTAAGCCCTCCGGGATCAGACGGTTTTTTGACATCGTCAACGAGATGGATAATGTGATCTCTCTCTCTGTCGGAGAGCCGGACTTCAAGACTCCTTGGCATGTTCGTCAGGCGGGTATCCGCTCTCTGGAGCTCGGCAGAACATGGTATACGCCCAACCGCGGCTTCAAGGAGCTCTGTGAGGAGATCGCAAAATTCTATGAAAGAAAATATAACATTACATATAACCCCTATGAGGATGTCGTCGTCACAGTAGGCGGGAGTGAAGCGATCGATATCGCCATACGGTGTCTTGCCGCCCATGGCGATGAGGTGCTGATCCCGCAGCCGTCGTTTGTGTGTTATGAACCGCTGACCGTGATGGCGGGAGCGACCCCCGTGATCATCGAGACGAAGGCACAGGACAACTTTCGCCTGACCGCCGCTCAGATCGAGGAGCATATCACCGAGCGGACGAAGCTCTTGATCCTGCCGTATCCGAACAATCCCACCGGCGCGATCATGGAGAGGGAAGATCTTGAGGCGGTCGCCGAGCTTGTCAAAAAGCACGATCTGATGGTGCTCTCCGATGAGATCTACTCGGAGCTTACCTACTGCGGGAAAATGCACATCTCCATCGCTTCCGTAGACGGAATGAAGGAGCGGACCGTGGTGATCAACGGCTTCTCCAAGGCGTACGCGATGACCGGCTGGCGGCTCGGCTACGCCTTAGGCCCGAAGGAGATCATCGCGATGATGACCAAGCTCCACCAGTTCTGCATCATGTCCGCGCCGACCACCGCCCAGTACGCGGCGATCGAAGCGCTCAGAAACGGCGACGGGGATATCGAGCATATGCGCTCGGAGTATGATATGAGAAGACGGCTGGTCGTCGATTCGCTCAACGCGATGGGACTCTCCACCTTCACCCCGGAGGGCGCGTTCTACGCGTTTCCGTGTATCAAGTCCACGGGACTTTCGAGTGAAGACTTTTGTACCCGCCTGCTCAGGTCAAAGCATGTGGCGCTGGTGCCGGGCTCCGCGTTCGGCGAGAGCGGTGAAGGGTATGTGCGGCTGTCGTACTCGTACTCTCTCAAGCATCTCAAGCAAGCGCTCAGACTGATCGAAGAATTTATAAAGGAACTGTAATATGGCACTGGTCAAGGTCAAAGCTCCCGCAAAAATCAACCTCACCCTCGATATCGTCTCCAAACGCCCCGACGGCTATCACGATGTTTCGATGGTGATGCAGGCGGTCTCTCTCTATGATACGCTGACGCTTACCGTCGATGAGGAGATCAGCGGCGATACGGTCATCCCCTCCTGCGAGGGTTACGATATCCCGCTCGATGACTCGAACATCGTCTGTAAGGCGGCGCGGGCGTTCTATCAGCATACCGGCGTCAGACCGCATCCGCTGAAGATCGAGATCGAGAAGCTCATCCCCGCCGGGGCCGGTCTTGCGGGCGGCTCCGCCGACGGCGCAGGGACCGTGCTGGGGCTCAACTACTTATACAAGACCCATCTCAGCATGAAAGAGATGGCGGATATCTGCGCGAAAGTCGGCTCCGATGTGCCGTTCTGCCTTTTGGGCGGTACGATGCACGCGACCGGTATCGGCACGACTTTGAAGAAGCTCTGCCCGATGCAGAAGTGCTTCATCGTCATCTGCAAGCCGGAGATATCTGTTTCTACCAAAGAGGCGTATGACGCCTGCGACAGCAGACCGTACAAGAGTTTTCTCTACACGGATGAGCTGATCCGCCGTCTGTACAGCCGTGATATCAGAGGGCTCTCCTCATGTCTTTACAACGAGTTTGAACAGGTGCTGTCGCTGCCTTTGATTAATGATATCAAGAAGCGTATGATGAGTTTATCCGCGATCGGCGCTTCGATGTCCGGCTCGGGCTCCGCTGTGTTCGGCATCTTCTTAAACGAGAAGAAGGCGAAGCTCTGCGTCGAGGAGCTCAAAAAGGATTTTGACAAAGTATTTTTATGCGAACCGATCAAAAACGGCGCATTAATTGAATAAAGAGCCGTTTACCTGCCCACAATCCGAATGAAATGAAAGGCAGGTAATCTTTTTATGAAGCAGTTCTTCCGCATCCTGACGGCGTCGCTCGCGCTGAGCATCCTCTTTATGATGATACCGTTTCAAAATTCTTGTGAAGAATTATACAAGGATGTTTTCCGCATCCATATCATCCCGAATTCCGACTCCGCCGCCGATCAGAGCATGAAGCTCTCTGTGCGCGACGCGGTATTAAAAGAGATCTCGCCCTTATACCGCGGAATCAACTCAAAAGAAGACGCGGTCAGGATTACCGAGGAGAACCGAGACAAGATTCTCAAGGCCGCGTCCTCCGCCGTTCGGCGCTCCCGCGCGGACTACCCCGTCAAAGCGGATATCCGGAATCTCTACTTCAACACGCGGTACTACGATAACTTCACTATGCCTGCGGGATACTATGACGCCTTACAGCTGACGATCGGAGAGGGAAGGGGTCAGAACTTCTGGTGTGTGATGTACCCGACCCTCTGTGTCGGCGCCGCGACAAGATCGAAGATGAAGGATGACCTGAGCGAGGGAGAATATGAGGTCGTCACCTCGGATGATCTCGTGTTTCGGTTCAAGATCGTTGAGTACTATGAGAGCATCTGCGCTCTCTTTCGATAAAGTACGGTTTATTGTACTGTAAAAATGATATAATAGATGATAGAAAAATGAACAGAGGATACCATATGCTCCATTTCATCACAGGCCGATCCGGCACGGGAAAAAGTGAATATCTGAAAAAATACATCGCATCTCTCGCCAAGGCAGGGGAGGAGAAGCTCCTCTTCATCGTGCCCGATCAGGCATCGTTTGAGACCGAGTCGGCGTTTTTGAAGCTGCTCGGGCCGAAGCTCTCGCAGAAGATATCGGTGCTCGGGTTCTCGCGCCTTTGCGACTATGTCTTTGAGAGGACCGGCCACTGTTTCTTGAATTTTGCCGATGACGGCATTCGCTATGTCGTGATGTCCTTAGCGCTCGAAGAGGTCAAAGATTCGCTCGATCTGTTCTCAAAACGCGCGTCAAGCGCGGATCTCTCCTATCTGATGCTCTCCGCCGTGGAGGAGTACAAGAAGTGTAATATCACCTCCGATATGCTGCTTGATACCGCCGCTGCTTGTGAGAACGAGACGCTGAAGAAGAAGCTCTGTGAGACCGCGATCGTTTATGACGCATATAACGCGCTGATGGAGAAGAGCTATATGGATCCGCTCGACTCTCTTTCAAAGGCGACCGGGATCATCACGGATGAGCGCCTCTTTGAGGAATATACTATCGCGGTCGATTCTTTCTACGGTTTCACGGCGCAGGAGTATGAGGCGATCCGTGCTTTGATGACACAGAGCAGAGAGATGTATGTCTCGCTGTGTGAGGATCCCGCTGAAGAGAACATTACCGATGTGTTTACCGTCGTCAGACGAACGAAGAGCCGCCTGAGAAGGATCGCCCACGAGAATGGCGTGGCGCTCGCATCAGAGGTGAAGCTCTCTGAGAATCAGCGCTTTGAAGAAGAGGGGCTCTCCTATCTCGAAGCAAATCTATATCGATTCAACAAAATTCCTTATAAGAAAAATACAGATTTCCTGACCCGCTACCGCGCGAAGGATATCTATGACGAATGCGACTTTGTCGGCAGGAATATCCGCCGCCTGATCGAGGAAGGCTATCGCTATAGGGATATCGCGGTGATCCTTAGAAACAAAGACGACTACGCGGGGATCCTTGAGACCGCGCTCGAAAAATATGACATCTCCTATTTCTCCGACAAGCCGTACGCGATTGAGAACTTCGCGCTGGTGAGGCTGATCCTCTCGGCGTTCGATATCACCGTCAAGGGCTTTGAGCGCGAGGATGTGCTCGCTCTCCTTAAGACGGGACTTACGGGGTATTCTGAGCTTGATATCGCCGAGTTTGAGAACTATCTCTTCATCTGGGACATCTCGAAAGGTAGGTTCTTCTCTCCCTTTACGGAGAACCCGCGGGGCTTCTCTGACCGTTTCTCCGAGCGCGAGCGTGAGCTGCTCGACAGGATTGAGGGTATGCGCGCGGATGTGATCTCGAAGCTCTCCCGCTTCTCTGATGAGATCAAAAACACTACGGGGCTTCAGATTTCCACCGCGCTGATGAAGCTGCTCTCCGCCTTAAAAGTCAGAGAGAATATCTCCCTTTTATGCGACCGTTTTGAAGAGGAACAGCGCGAGGATCTCAGCGACGAAATGATCAGACTCTGGAATGTGATGTGCGAGATCCTCGACAAGATGGTAGCGGTGATCGGGGACTATCGGATAACGCCGAAGAAATTCTCAGAACTTCTATACATATATTTTTCGAATATAGAAATATCCTCTATCCCGCGCGGGGTGGATCAGGTGGATGTGGCGCTTGCCGACAGAGCGCTGCTTTCAGAGAAGAAGACGGTCTTCATCCTCTCGGCTGTAGAAGGTGTGTTCCCGCATAATCCGGTCGAGGCGGGGGTGTTCATCGACAGCGAGAGAGTTGCGCTGATTGATCTGAAGCTTCCGATGTCCGACCCGGTCACAGAGCTGTACGCTACCGAGAAATACTATGTCTATCGGGCGATGACCGCGGGGTCAAAGAAGCTCTTCGTCTCCTTCCCGCAGTACTCGTCCTCGGGCGAGAAGAATAACGCTTCGTCGATCATAACAGAGCTCTGTGAGATCTTCCCCTTCATAGAGGAGAGCGACACCATGGCGCTTCCCGTAAGCGAGCACTGCTACTCCGAGAAAGCCGCCTTTGAATACCTATTTGACCGCTATCACTCGAAGAGCGAGGATCTCCAGGCGCTTCGAGGCTATTTTGAAGAGAGCGAGACCTACGCGCCGATCCTCTCGGCGGTAGAATCCGCGCGAAACCGTCAGAGCAGGAGAATCCGCGACAAGTCGCTCTCGAGAGCACTGTTCTCGAAGAATCGCTTTCTCTCCTCGTCTCAGGTGGACAAATTCTATCTCTGTCGGTTTGAATATTTCTGCCGCTACGGCCTCTCGGTCAAGGAACGCAGGAGAGCGTCGATCGACGCCTTGGAGTACGGTACCCTGATGCACTATGTGATGGAGAACTTCTTCAGAGATCATCGGGACGATGACTTCTCTTCTATCACCCGTGAGACGGTGGAGCAGGAGGTGTCCTCCCTTCTTGATCGGTATCTTCAGACCCATCTCGGAGGACAGGAGAGCAGAAACAAGCGGTTCCTGTATCTATACTACCGCATCCGCAAGACAGCGTCCGACCTCGTGTCGCGGATCGTCGAGGAGCTGTCGCAGAGCGAGTTTCGCCCCTCTGACTTTGAGCTCTCCATCGGGGACGAGATCCCGGCTTACTGTCTGACCTTAACAGACAACACCAAGGTCAGGATCCGCGGCAGCGTTGACCGCGTGGATGTCTATGAGAAAGACGGAATAGAATACATCCGTATCATCGACTACAAGACCGGCAAGAAAAAATTCAACTTATCTGATATCTTATACGGACTGAATCTGCAGATGCTGATCTATCTCTCCGCGATCTGTGCGAACGGCGGGGAGAAATACGGCGAGAACATCACGCCCGCGGGCGTACTGTATATGCCGTCCGTCACGCCGTCGGCGCGGGATTCGGGCAAGAAGAGCGTCGAGCAGCTTCAAAAAGAAATGCTCAAAGAATACACGATGCGCGGCGTCGTGATCGAGGATAAAGAGATCCTTAACGCGATGGACAAGACGGGGGAGGGCACCTTCATCCCCGTCGCCGTTAACGCTGACGGGTGGGAAGAGTCCGAGAGCCTGCTCAGTCTCCAGGAGATGGGAGCGGCATTCAAAAAGGTCGACGAGCTGGTCAGCGAGATGGCGTCCTCTTTGTTTGAGGGCGAGATCGACGATCAGCCGGCATACGGATCGGGCTTTGACGCCTGTGCGTGGTGTCCGTATCACGCGGTATGTACCCACCGTGATGACGACGGCATCCGCGAGATCAAAAAATTATCGAAACAGGAAATCTGTGCAGAGCTTATGGGAGAGGAGGGAGAAGATGAGACAGTGGACACAGCATCAGACTGACGCGATTGAGGCGCGGGGAGGTTCGGTGATTGTATCTGCCGCGGCAGGCTCCGGCAAGACCGCCGTGCTAACCGAGAGGGTGGTGCGGATGATCACCGAGGACGGTATCGACGCGGACAGGATCCTGGTCGTTACCTATACCAAGGCGGCAGCCGCCGAGGTCAGACACCGCATCTCAGAGGCTTTGGCAAAGCTCGTGAGAGATGATCCCGACAACCCCGCGCTCTTACGGCAGCAGGCGCTGCTGACAAAAGCGCATATCTCCACGGTCGACTCGTTCTTCTCGTCTCTTGTCAAAGAATTCTTCTACATATTGGACATCGACAGGGGCTTCCGCATCGCGGACGCGGCTGAGCTCTCTGTTCTGAAAGCCGATGCGATGAACCTGACCCTGGATGAGCTCTACGCCGAGGGGGATCCCGCCTTTTTAAGGCTGGTGGACTTTTTCTCCTCTGCGAGAGACGACAAGGCGCTGTGTGAGAACATCGAGCGCATCTATGACTATACCACCACCCTTGCCTTTGAGAATCGCTGGATGGATCGGATGCTGTCGATGTATACGGACTTTGACAGTGTCGGCGGCTCGGTGTTCGGCTCGATCATCTTAGATTACTTAAAAGACGCGGTCGAATATATGAAGCCCTTGATCGAATCGGGTCTTGACAAGATCTCTTACGACGAGAATCTGTCAAAGAAGCTCACCCCCGTATTCGAAGAGCTCGAGGAGCTGACAGCGTCGCTCTCTGAGGCGATCAAGGATAAGAGCTGGGACAAGGCGCACCGCGCGCTCACCCGCTTTGAGCCCTTATCGCTGCCGCGCACGCCGAACTCTCCCTTGAAGATCTCCGCAAAATCCGACCGCGACGCGTGTCTCGATACCATCAAAGAGCTTCAGGATCTCTTTGTGCAGGATGAGGCGGCGTGTCTGTATGATATCGAGATCCTGAGAGATAATATCGAACAGCTCTTCAAAACGGTCAGGCTTTTCTCAAAGAACTACGCGGCGATGAAGGAGCAGAGGAATATCGCCGACTTCTCCGATCTGAGCCACTGGACGATCCGTCTCGTCATCGATGAAAAGACGCTCGCGCTCACCGATACCGCGAGGGAGATCTCAGAGCGGTTCGAAGAGATCCTGATTGACGAGTTTCAGGACGCGAATGATATCCAGTATACGATTTTCAAGGCGATCTCAAAGAATGATACGAACCTGTTCGTCGTCGGCGATGTCAAGCAGAGCATCTACACCTTCCGTCAGGCTCGTCCCGAGCTGTTCATCAGAAGAAAAGACGAATCGGTCCTCTATGATCGCGAAGCCCCGCGTTTTCCGGCAAAAATAATTCTTGAAAAGAATTTTAGAAGTGCCGAGGATATCCTTTCCGCCTCAAACTTCTTCTTTGAGAAGCTGATGAGCCGTTCGGTCGGCGATATCGACTATAACGAAGAAGAGATGCTGTATCCGGGAGTTTCATACCCTGAAGCAGAAGAGCCGCGGGTGGAGCTTGCGGTCTTGAATTACAAGAAGATGGAAGAGCCGGACGCGATTGAAGCGGAAGCAAATTATATCGCACGAAGGATCCTGGAGCTTGTCCATCCCGAGGATGAGACAAAGCCTCGCTACCGCTATGAGGATATCGCTGTTTTGATGCGCAAGGAGCGCGGCATCACGCCGATATTCGCTGAGGTGTTCAGGCGCTATGGCATCAGCTGTGAGACCACGAAGAGCGGCAAGTTCTTAGACAGAATCGAGATTGTCTTGATGATCAACCTCCTGCGCGTGATCAATAATCCGGCGCTGGATATCGAGCTTCTGAGCGTTTTGATGTCGCCGGTGTTCGGCTTTGATGAGGATGATATGGCGCGTATCCGTCTGAATTCTCCCGGCACCTCTCTTTATGCCGCTGTGCTTAAGGATCAGGAGAACGGAGATGAGAAGTCCTCGCGCTTTGTGAGGGAGCTGATGCACTACCGTACGCTGTCGCTCTCTGTCGGGCTTGAGCAGCTGATAAGAGTGATCTATGACCGCACCGCGTTCTCTCAGATCATCTCGGCGGTGTCCGATTCCGCGAATCCCGCCCTGAATCTCAGAACGCTCTACGATCACATTCGATCTTTCGAGCAGAACACGAAGAAGGGGCTCTCGTCCTTTATCGCCTATATCGACCGCTTGACAGAGCAGGGCAGCGACCTCAAGGGCGCCCTGTCATCCGATGATTCCTCTAAGAACGCGGTCACCCTGATGAGTATCCACTCGAGCAAGGGGCTCGAATTCCCTGTCTGCTTTATCGCGAACACCTGTGACGCGTTTATCTCTGATACCAAGGAAGATGTCCTTCTCCATCCGGACTTTGGCGTCGCGATGAAGAAGCGCGACATCGCTCTGAATATCACCTACAACACTATGCCCAGAAAGGCGCTCTCCTTAGAGCTCAAGCGCGCGGAGAAGAGCGAGGAGCTCAGGATCCTCTATGTCGGGATGACCCGCGCGAAGGAGAAGCTGATTATGACCTCCTCCTATCGTTTTCCCGATCACTATCTTGAGAAGATCGCGTCCATGCTGTCGTCGTCAGAGACCATATCGCCGTTCGTCGTACGAAGCGCGAACAAGAGCTCCGACTGGATCTTGATGTGCGCGATGCTGCACCCCGACGGCGAAGTCTTAAGAGAAGTGTCATCCGCGTGGTGCTCCGCAGATAGAAGAGCGTCGTTCCCCTTTGATATCCGGCTGATCGAAGAGCCGCTCTCAGACGGCGAAGAGATCTTTGAAGAGGGGCATGCTCAGGATATCGAGCAGGAAAGGATCCTTCCTCCGTCTGTTGCGGTCAAGATGCTCAAAGAGCACCGTGACTTTGTTTATCCGTATGAGGATGTGCTTTCACTCCCCGTGAAGGTAGCGGCGTCACAGCTCGCGCATAAGCTCTCCTATCCAGCCTTTGACCGTATTCTGGCGACGCCGGCGTTCTTAGAGAAGGAGAAGCTCACCGCCGCCGAGAAGGGTACCGCGCTGCACCGCTTCATGCAGTACGCGGATTTCTCTCGGGCGAGAGCGGATATCTCCTCTGAGATCCTCCGCCTGACCGATGAGGGATATCTTACCCATGTTCAGGCGCAGAGCATCGATCTTGAGAGAGCCGCGGCGTTCATCAACTCGCCGCTTGTTGACCGCTGTCTCAAAAGTGAGAAGGTGTATAAGGAGTACCGCTTCACGGTGGGGATTCCGGCGTTCTTTGTCAGACCGGAGATACCGGACGAGTTCAAAGATGAAGAGATCATCCTACAGGGCGCGGTGGATCTTGCGTTTGTTGAAGACGGGAGGCTCATCATCGTCGACTACAAGACCGATCGGGTGAAAGAAGCGTCTCATCTCGTTGACATCTATGCTTCTCAGCTGTTATTATATAAGAAGGCGCTCGAGCAGTGCTTGGAGATGCCTGTCTCAGAGTGTAAGATCTATTCGGTATATTTATCAAAAGAAATTTCCGTTGTGTGAAACATTCTGTCGTTTTGCAGGGTATTATTGTCAGAAAGATATTTCAGGAGGTTTTCAGGATGAAAAAGAATATTTTCAAAATTCTCTTCCTTGCGCTTTCTCTGCTCTTGATCATGATGGTGCTTGCCGCTTGTGCCGGCTCGAATCGCTCCGATTCCGTGAGAGAGGAGGCGGACTATGGCTATTACGACGATGACAGTTATGACGCGTACAGTAACTCCGCTTCGGGCAGCGCTTCCGGTTCATCGGGCGGCTCCTCCGGCTCTTCGTCAAAGACTGCCGAGAAGGTGACCGACAACAACCGCAAGATCATCGAAAGCTATTCGTATACGCTTGAGACCAAGACTTATGACGACTTTGTCAACGCTCTGGAAGCAAAAGTGAAGGAGCTCAAGGGGTATATCGCTTATCAAAACTCCTACAGCTCGTCCTCGTCAGGCTATCTCTCCGGCAGCTATGAAATCAAAATTCCTTCAGAGAAAAAAGACAACTTCGTCAAATTTGTCAAGGAGAACGCCCATATCTATTCGAGCTCGATCGACACCGAGGATGTCACTCTCACATATATCGATGTCGAGAGCAGGATCAAGTCGTTAAAGCTCGAGCAGGAGTCTCTTGAGAAGCTCTTGAAAGAAGCGGACTCTGTCACCGATATCATCGACATACAGAGCCGTCTGTCCGATGTCATCTATGAGATCGAGTCGTATGAGTCTCAGCTGAGAACCTTAGACGCCGACATCGACTACACTTCGTTCTCGCTCTCTGTCCGCGAGGTCGAGCGTGAGAGCCCCGTGATAGAGGATACCCTATGGCAGAAGATCGGCAAGAGCTTCTTCTCAAACCTTTCCGCGATCGGCGAGTTCTTTGAGGATCTGTTCGTCGGCTTTGTCGGACTGACCCCGTTCTGGATCCTCTTCGGCGTGATGGGACTGATTGCGCTCTTGATCGTCAAGCTCTCTCTCAGACACAGCAGAAAGAAGAGAGAGAAGGCGAAGAAAAATCCCCCGGTTCGGCAGAATACCCCTGCCGCCCCTGTAGGGAGCGCTCCTGTCATAGAGCAGAAGGCTCAGGAGAGGCCTGCACCCGCCGATAAGACTGACAAAAAAGAATAAGCATATGTATCAGAAAACCGGAGCTTCTTCTTAGGAAGCTCCGGTTTATTATAACCCGAACGAGACGGATATCGCCTGATTGATCTCCTTCATTGAGCGCTCGCTGACAGAGCCCATCTTCTCCTTAAGGCGTCTTTTGTCGATGGTCCTGACCTGCTCGAGCAGGACGACCGAGTCTGTGAGCAGTCCCGACGACTTCGCCTCGATCGGGATATGTGTGGGCAGCTTCGCCTTGGTCTGGCGCGAAGTGATCGCTGCGGCGATGACGGTGGGAGAGAAGCGGTTGCCGACATCGTTCTGTACGATCAGCACCGGACGGATGCCGCCCTGCTCGGATCCGACGACAGGGCTCAGATCCGCGTAATAGATGTCTCCTCGTTTGATATTCAATCTGTTCACACTCCGTGGCTTTCTGCAGAACGGATCGTTCATATCTGAATGATCCGTTCTGTTTGATCTCTACACAGATATTTTTGACTTGTTTTATCGCTTTTATTCCGCAGTCGCCAAAAATATCCGATCAAGGATTCTGCGGTTTGAGAAAAACGGCGCATTCCATATCGAGCTTCTCGCTGAGAATGCTCTCAAGCTGAGAGAAGCTATGCGTGGCTGTCTCTTGATCGAGTCTGACGGTGATGTTGATGATCTTTTTGAGCGGTCCATAGTCGTGTACCGTGATCCTGAGGATCTGAAGCTCGGGCGCGTATGACCGCGCGGTCTCTCTGATGTCAAGGAGCGTCTTCTGATCACAGCCGCGTCCGATCAGCGGCAGCGCGGATTCTTTCATCGAAGCCGCTCCCGCGTATAAGATACACACCGCTACCATGATCCCGCAGATGCCGTCGATGTTACATGAGAACAGCCGGTAAAAGAGAAATGACAGCAGAATGGCGACGGTGGCGACACAGTCGGAGAGCGAGTCGATTGCAGCCGCCTTGACCGCCATGGAGCGGATCTCCTTCGCGGCTTTCAGGTTATAGAAGAACATATAGCTTTTGATCAGTACGGATAAGAGCAGGATACACACGATCTCTAAGGACGCGGTGATCGGCTGAGGTCGGAATAATTTTTCTATAGAAGAAATAAAGAGCTTTGCTCCGACAAAGATCACCGCTCCCGAGAAGAACAGCCCCGAGAGGTATTCGATCCTTCCGAAGCCGTAGGGGTACATATCGTTCTCTTTCATCCCCGACAGAATGAAGCCTGCCGTCAGCAGCAGAGAAGAGAGCGCGTCCGACAGATTATTGAACGCGTCCGCAGTGATCGCGATGGACGAGGAACGCTTTCCCGCGTAGAGCTTGATCAGAAAGAGAAGAAGGTTGAAGAAGACGCCCGCCATACTCAGAAAAGCGCCGATTTTTCTTCTTGTGCTTTGCTGACATGGGTTCTTGATGATTCGCCTGATGACAAAGAACATATCAAAAACCCTCCAAAGCGGTGTTGACAGCTATGCCGTTGTATATGCTGAAATTAGTACTTGCGATTCGGCTGTCTGATGGTATAATATGATGTGGAAGTGATTTTCGTGAGTAACAGACAAAAGGGAATCCTCTTTCTGATCGTGTCGGCGTTCTTCTTCGCGGCGATGAACCTCTTCGTCAAGCTGTCGGGAGATCTGCCCACCTTTCAGAAGGTTTTTTTCAGAAACGCGATCGCGGCGATTTTTGCGTTTATTGTTCTTGTAAAGAATAAAGCGCCCTTCAGACCATCGGCTGAGGGCAGTCTCAAATATCTGATCCTCAGAACGGTGTGCGGGCTTTTGGGCGTGATCTGTAACTACTACGCGCTCGACCGGCTGGTGCTCTCCGACGCGTCGATCCTCAACAAGATGTCGCCGTTTTTTACGATCATCTTCTCATTTATCGTTGTGAAGGAGAGACCGAAGCTGTTTCAGTGGCTGACGGTAGCGGGCGCGTTTGTCGGCGCGCTGTTTGTGATCAAGCCGAGCTTTGCGAACACCTCGCTCTTTCCGGCGCTGGTCGGATTTATGAGCGGCGCATTCGCGGGAGCGGCGTATGCGTTCGTCCGAAAGCTCGGACAGCTCAAAGAGAACAAGGCGTACATCGTCTTCTTCTTTTCGTTTTGCTCCACGCTCGCTGTCACGCCTGTCGTGATCATTGGGTATGTGCAGATGAACCTTATGCAGTGGATATGTCTCTTATCGGCGGGGCTCTGTGCGGCACTGGCGCAGTTTGCAGTGACAACGGCGTACTCCTACGCGCCGGCGAAAGAGATCTCTGTCTACGATTTTTCCCAGATCATCTTTGCGGCGCTGTTCAGCATTCTCGTCTTCTCGGAGCTGCCGGATGTCTACAGCTTCATCGGCTATGGGATCATCATCATGATGGCGATCGTCAACTATCTGATCACTAGGAGAACGGAAGCAAAATAATAATTCTTTTATAGAAATATAAACACATCAAAAAACGGGCTGCCATCTGACAGCCCGTTTTATCATTCGATATTATACGGTGATATAGGGTAGGATCTTTCGGTAGGTCTTCTCCCCGATACCTGTGATGTTTTTGATGTCTTCAATGGTGCTGAATCTGCCGTTTGACTCCCGATAGTCAATGATTTTTTTCGCGGTGAGCTCGCCGATATTGGGCAGGAGCATCAGCTCGTCTTTTGACGCTGTGTTAAGATTGATCTTCTCGGCAGTCTTGATCCGAATCTCATCGGCAGTGTGATAGCGGTTGTGATCCGTATTCGTATAGATGCTGTGAAAAACCGTAAAGCCGATCATCACAAATACAAAGACGACCGAGAGGATCAGGATCAGCTTAGCCTTTCTGTTCATATCTCTGAGGGTATAAACGACGGCATCAGCTGCAGCTTGAAGAGATTTTGCTTGTGAAGACGGTCGATCCGCTCCTTGTGCTCCGGGTTTTCGATCTCTCCTGTGCGGATATAGCGGTCAAGCTCAGCGTAGGTAAAGCCTAAGTTTTCCTCGTCTGTCTTGCCTGAGAGACCGTCGATCGGCACCTTGTCCACTAATGGCGCGGGCAGACCCAAAAGTCTGCCGATCTCTTTGACCTCGCCGACCGTGAGATGAGAGAGGGGAGAGAAGTCCCCCGCTGCGTCGCCGTAGCGGGTCGAGTAGCCTACCCAGTCTTCGGAGAGGTTGCAGGTGTTGGCGACCCTTCCGTTCTTTGACTGTGAGACCGCGTAGAGCGTGGCCATACGGATCCTTGCCGGAAGATTCGTCACACTTTGCTTTGAGAGCGAGAAGGGGATCGCGTTTGCGATACCGTCCACCGCGTCCTTGATGTTGACGACATAGCGCTCGATGCCGAGATGATCGACCAAGAGATACGCCATATCGATATCCGCCTGTTCGCCGCTGGGCATCAATATGCCGATGACCCGCTCTTTTCCCAGCGCTTCTACGCACAAGGCGGCGGTGACAGAGCTGTCCTTTCCGCCGGAGATACCGACAACCGCGCTGCAGCCCTTGCCGTTTTCTTCAAAGAAATTTCTGATCCATTCGACACATTCGTCCTTGATTTTCACGATATCCATGATACCCCTCCTTTTTCCGTATTTTACCATTCCCGCGGCATTCTGTCAACAAAGACGCTTCTTATATTCCGTAAAGATCGTCTTCGGACGATGCGATACTGAGCAGGCACATCACGCACACGCCTAAGAACCCGCCGATCATCAGACCCGCGAAAAACATAAGCATATTTTCACCTCCGAAAGTATTATACGCATATCACGCGCTCATAGTCATATAATAATTCTTGATTAGAAATATATAAGAAGATGATTCTATGACTCAGAAGTCTGTCGAAAAAATGCGCTTATCCGCAGTCTCCGGCAAAGAAGAAAGAGTATCCGACCGGAAGGAGGATATGTTTCACTATCCTTTAGAGACGCCGATCAGCGAGATCTACCGGAAGATCGACGAAAAGGTGCAGTCAACCGAGCCCCATACGCCGCTGTTCTGAGAAAATAGTTTCAATTGTAACCGCTGTCAGATCGCATAAAATCGATCGTTTCATCAGTTATTATTCTCCTATCTAAAATAATATTAAAATATTGTAACAAAAATTTTGATATTGTTACTTGAAAACCACAATATCTTGTGCTATTATTCTAATTGTCACCAAGATAATGTATGTTTATAATTCTAAAACAGAAATATAATTGCTTTAACATACGAAATTAACATGAAATGAGGAGTAATGATGACAGTAACCGTAACAGGCGGCACCATGTCGCAGAAAGAGATCGATCTGTATGTACAGAACTTAAAAGAGCAGAATCCCGACAAGCTGATCAAGTCCGTTGAGCTGATCGTTGACGGTGATTATATCGATATGAAGTACGACTATGACAGTGTACCCTTTGAGCGTATCCGCCGTATCACCGGCTATCTCGTCGGTACTCTCGACCGTTTCAACAACGGCAAGCGCGCTGAGGTTGAGGACAGAGTTAAGCACTCTGTCGCTTGTGACTGTTCTCTGGAAGAAATCGCATAATCACGCTATACAGATAAATTTAGCGTATTGATAGTATTATGAGCGGCGGGATGATTCCCGCCGCGTTTTCGTTTTATACTTTTTTCACATAATTTTCATATTTCAGTCACGCAGTAATCAAATTGACAGGTTAAGATAATACCGTAATCTAAAGAACACAGGAGGATATCAAAAATGTTCAAAAAAGTTTTAGGCTTGGTTTTAGCCATTGTATTTGTTTTTTCACTCGCTGCGTGCAGCGCGTCAACCACAGAAGATAATCAGACCATCGTCGACTCCATCTTCGAGTCGACAGAAACTTCCACACAGGCAGAGACGGACGCCGCCGTGTCATCTGACAGCACTGACGCCTCATCCGGCGCGTCTAAGACAGCGGCGAATGTGACATCCACAGGCGTGATCGACGCGAGCGATCTCTTTACAGACAGAGACCTCACCCAGAGCGCGGATCTCTCCTCCGCGACCTCGTATACCGTTAGGGATTCGGAGAACATCAATATCACCGAAGAGGGCGTGTATGTTCTCTCAGGCGCCGCCTCGAATGTGACAGTCACGGTCGAGGTCGAGGATAACGAGAAGGTCCAGATCGTTCTCGACGGCGTCACGATCACCAACACCTCGGCGCCTGTGATCTATGTCAAGAACGCTGATAAGGTATTCGTGACTACCACAAGCACCGAGAACACCCTCTCAGTCACCTCATCCTTCACCTCTGACGGCGATACCAACACGGACGCGGTGATCTTCTCGAAGGACGACCTCGTCTTAAACGGTACCGGAACCCTGAACATCAGCTCCACCGATAACGGTATCACCTCCAAGGATGACCTCAAGGTCACCGGCGGCACCATCAATATCACCTGCACCTCAGATGCGATAGAGGCGAATGATTCCATCGCGGTCTCTGACGGCAGCATCACCATCAACACGAGCAAAGACGCCCTCCACGCGGAGAACGACGACGATAACTCCAAGGGTTATATCTACATCTGCGGCGGCACCTTTAATATCAACGCGGGCTCCGACGGTATCCAGGGCACGACCGTCGTCCAGATCGACGGCGGCACCTTTAATATCAACGCTTCCGAGGGCATCGAGGGCACCTATGTGCAGATCAACGACGGCACAATCAACATCACAGCGTCCGACGACGGCATCAACGGCTCCAACAAGAGCTCCGCGTACAATGTCACTGTTGAGATCAACGGCGGCAGCATCACCATCGATATGGGACAGGGCGATACCGACGCGATCGACTCCAACGGCAACCTCTATATCACCGGCGGCACGATCAACATCACCGCGCAGTCCCCGTTCGACTACGACGGCGAAGGCAAGAAGACCGGCGGCACCGTTATCGTCAACGGCGAAGAGACCGATGAGCTGACGAACCAGATGATGGGAGGTCCCGGCGGAATGGGCGGCGGAATGCAAGGCGGCCCCGGCGGCATGCAGCAGGGCGGTATGCAAGGCGGCATGGGCGGTTTCGGTCACTGATAGGATAACACAAAGGCTTTCACATCCGATGATGTGAAAGCCTTTTTTAACGAAGAAATAAGAGGTAAGAAATAAGAGGTAAGAAATAAGAGGTAAGAAATAAGAGGTAAGAAATAAGAGTGGCGGTTACTCGCTGCGCTCGGACAATTATATTGTAGGGTGCAAAGCCTCTCATAATAAGGACGGTATACGATTGGGATTACTATGACACCGCAGGGAACATATACTTCAAGAAGTCGGGGAAGACCGCGCGCCAGTGCATTTCGTTGTGCTGGCCTTTCTCATAGGTCTTGACGACAATCTTATCTTCGGGATAGTTGATCGTACTTAAGTTCTTCGGCATACGCAGAGCGCCTTCGAGCAAGTAGAGCTCAAGCTGATCGTTCTGATTCTCGCCGTTATAGATATAGACGAAGGGGTAGTTTCCGCCGAAATCCTTCTCTTTTAGATACTTCTGCCATGTCGCGTCGTCAAAGAGCGAGAACGCGGGCGAGAGCGCGCCGATAGTGCCGAACTTGTCAGGATGCTCCATGCCGATATAGAAGCTCTCGATACCGCCCGAGGAGCTGCCGCAGATCGCGTTGTGCGCGGGATCGGTATAGACATGATAGTTCTCTTCGATGAAGGGCACCACCGTGCCGCAGACAAAGTCCGAGAAATACGCGCCGTGACCGTCGTCATAGCTTTCTTCGGTGCTTTTGCCGATGTTAGGAGTGAGCTCCGAGTCTCTGTAGGAGGGTCCGTTGTCGATGCCGACGACGATGACTTTATTCTCGCTTTGTGACATCATCGCCTCACACGCTTCGGCGACGCCCCAGCTGCCCGTGGAGGTGGCGGAGGGGTCGAAGAGATTCTGACCGTCAGTCATATAGATGACCGAGTACGGCTCTTCGCTCTTCTCATCATAGTCGTCGGGCGTCCAGATGTAGACATCCTTCGTACGGCTCTCATATGGAAAGGTCTCCCATCTGACATCGGGCTTCTTGATCTCGTTTCCATAGGTATAGGGCATGAAGCGATAGGAGGAGATATTCCATCCGCTGACATAATCGTTGAAGCTTAGCTCGATCGTGCTGTCGTCGTTGCCGTAGGTCAGGATCACGCGGTCGTATTTCTCGCTGTCACCCGAACAGGAGAAAAGCGTAGCGTCATCATCTGAGGAGATCTTCTTCATTTTGACGGTAGTGCTCTGATCCGATCCGGATAAGAGGAAGGTCGCTGTCATCTCATCGTGAGCAAATTCGTCTCTGACATAGAGGGTGTGGTCCTCTCCTTCGGCCGCACAGGAAGCAAGCGTCACGATCATCAGAAGACAGAGAATGATCGCAAAAAACTGTTTCATTTTCATCTAACTCCTTTGGTATTCAGAAAATAAATCGTGAACATATATTTAAGGAAATACGAATATGATTATTATTGATTGAGGAGGAGAAGTTCGTTCATACAATTTTTGCAGATCGCCTTGCCCTTATACTCGATCACATCCTCATCCTCGCCGCAGAAGGCGCAGGTAGGAGTGTATTTCTTGAGAATGATCGCGTTGTCGTCCGTGAAGATCTCGATCACATCATCGGCATCAATATCGAACGAGTCCCTGAGCTGTTTGGGGATAACGACCCGACCTAATTTATCGATCCTGCAAAGATGTCCCGCGCGTTTCATATATATCGATCCTTTCTTGGCTATTTGTACACATATTACCAAAAATATCCAAAATTGTCAATACTTCCTCATCGTTCGACAGCGACTATCCGACACTGTCCGACACAGAGTTTACGGAGGTGAGAGATGCTCTCTTATATTTTTGCGGGAATGATCATCTGCTCGCTGATCTTCGCTGCGTTTTCGGGGAATATCACGGCGCTGTCCTCGTCGGTGCTCGATTCTTCTTCAGAGGCGGTCACGCTGTTGATCAAGATGAGCGGCGCTTTGTGTATGTGGTCGGGATTCATGAGGATCGCGAAGGATGCGGGGCTGACCGAGAAGCTCTCAAAGCTGTTCTCACCATTTCTTAAGAAACTCTTTCCCGATGTCGATGAGAAGAGCGAAGCGTTCTCCTATATGTCGATGAACTTCGCCGCGAACCTCTTGGGGCTCGGCAACGCAGCGACGCCCTTAGGGCTTTGCGCGATGAAAAAGCTCAGAGAACAGAGCGAAGACGACGAAGCGACAGACACCATGGTGACCTTTGTCGTGATGAATACCGCGTCGATCCAGCTGCTGCCGACGACGGTCGCGGTGCTGAGGAGAAGCTACGGTTCCTCCTCTCCCTTCGACATCATCTTCTGCGTCTGGGTGACTTCTGCTTTGGCGCTCTTTGTCGGGCTGATCGCCGCGAAAGTCGGAAACAGGCTCACCGGCAAAAGAAGGATCCTTCAAAACCGCAGGCAGGTGTACAGATGGACTATGTGATCCCCGTGATCCTGAGCGCGGTGGCGCTGTACGGACTAATCAGAAAAGTGAATATCTTCGAGAGCTTTGTCAAGGGAGCGAGAGAGGGAATCAAGACCGTCTATGTCATCGCACCCACGATGATCGGGCTGCTGCTCGCGGTCGGTATGGTCAGATGCTCAGGCGCGCTCGACTTCCTGACCTCTCACCTCGCACCGTTTTTTGAAAGGCTCTCCTACCCGACAGAGCTGCTGCCGATGGCGATATTGAGACCGGTGTCGGGGTCGGGCGCGACCGCCCTTCTGACCGACATATATAAAAACTTCGGCGCAGACAGCTTTCTATCAAAATGCGCCTCGGTGATGGCGGGCTCGACCGAGACCACCTTCTACGCCGTGACGATGTACTACGGCTCTATCGGCATCAGAAAGATCCGCCATACGCTCCTCTCGGCGCTTTTGGCGGATCTGACGGCGATGGTGATGTGCGTGGTGACGGTGTCGCTTTTGATGTGACTACCGAAACCGCGCGAAGCTCTTCATCAGTGCCTTGGGGTTTAAAGGGATCAAAGGATAGAGGAAGCTCTTTCCCGAGATGGTGCGGTTGGTCAAGAGCAGCACGAAGATCAGCGCGATCCCCGAGAAGAATCCCGCGATGTTCAAGAGATAGGTCAGTGTGAGCAACCCGATCCGCAAAAACTTCAACGAGTATCCGAGCTCAAAGTTTGGCAGCGAGTAGTTTGCGATGGTCGCAAAGGACATATACAGCGTCGCGCCCGTCGTAAACCAACCCGCGTCGATCGCAAACTGTGAGAACGCGATCGCTCCGATGATGCCCAGCGCCGAGGTCAGCGACGACGGCGTGTGCAAAGACGCAAGCCTGAGCCCGTCGATGCCGACCTCAATGATCAAGAGTTGAAAGAAGATCGGGATGTTCACCGGTTCTGTCTGCAACACGAAGCGGAACATATCGGGGACAAGCTCGGGATTTTGCAGACACAAGAGCCACAGCGGTGTGATCAGCACCGACAGGATAGAGATGATATACCGCGACAGACGGATATAGGTGCCCGTCACGGGAGGAAAGTAGTAGTCGTCCGCTTCATCGAGCACATCAAAGATCGAGGTCGGGATCAACAGCGCCGAGGGGGAGTTGTCCACTAAGATCACGATATTCCCTTTCATACATACCGCCGACGCCACATCGGGTCGTTCGGTGTATTTGACCTTCGGAAACGGATTGATCCAACGGTGGCTGACGAGCGCCTCGATCAGAGACTGCTGATTCATCCTCAGCGAGTCGGTTTTGATGCTTCGGATTCTGTCGATAAGCCTTTCTACGAGCTTGATATCCGCTTTGTTCTGAAGCCAACAGACGACGATGTCGGTCTTTGACGAGGTGCCGACGCACAGCGCCCGGGTCAGGAAGTTCTCGTCTCTGATCCTGCGCCTCAAGAGCGCGGTATTGAGGATCACGCTCTCGACGAAGCCGTCCTTCGATCCTCTGAGCACCTTGTCATCTTCGGCTTCTCCCCGGTCTCGCTGGGGGTAACCGCGCATATCCATTGAGATCGCGCCGAAGGAGGGCTCCCGATCCTTCCAGTCGACGAGCACGGTCACAAGCCCCGAGAGGATGTTCTTGACGGCGGTGTTTTCGTCCTTAATGATGCTGACCTCCACAAGCGGCAGGGCTTTTTTGCATAGCATATCGGGAGAGATGAGCGCGTCATCCTTCGCGTTTTTGAACAGGAATGCGAGCACCTTCTCGGTCAGCTCGTCTCTGACCAGACCGTTCAGGTAGAAGACGACAGCTTCTCTTCCGTCTAAGATCAGCTCTCTTTCGATGATATCAAAGCATTCGTTTGCGTGAAGCCTCTGGGACAAGATCTGTTTTTTCTCTTTGAAATTGGGCATAGAGATTCCTCTTAAATAAAAAATTTTTATTATTTTTCCAAAAGTTGCATAGAGATATGCAACTTTTTTCTTTTTTACGGGATAAGTGACAGGCGATGATACGAAATCGTCTGTTAAAGATAAGAACCGGGAGAGGGAAAAATGAAGAAGCTCAAAGAGAAGGAGAAGCTGTTCTGTCGCTTTTTTATCGACACGGGAGATCCCGTCTATGCGGCACAATCGGCGAAGATGAACTTCGAAGAAGAGAAAGCGCGGCTGCTCATCTATCGGGAAGAGATCATCGAGGAGATCGAGCGTCTTCTCAAAGCGCGCCGCCGGATGATGCTCCTCATGTGTGAGAACACGATGATGAAGCTCATCTGCGCGCCTGAGAATGAGGCGTTGGGTCTTGCCGTGGGGCTGAGATCCCGCGGTCAGGAGCTCAGAGGAGTGTCTGAGATCAAGTCAACAGACAAGGGCGCTGAGGTCAGATTCTTCGACAAGGTCAAGGTGTTCGAGAAGCTCTCATCCATCTCGTCCGTGTCATCCGATTCGACTGATGAAGGTCTGATCGGCGCCCTGACGACCGGCGCAAAGGCGCTCTCTTTCTCAGAAAGCGCAGTGAACGACAGTGAAGTTTAAGGCGTTTTCAGAGAAGCAGCTCACCACCCTCGTCTGGTGGGAGAAGCACTCGCCCTACAGCGAAAAGGACGCTTTGATCTGTGACGGCGCTGTCCGCTCGGGCAAGACGCTGTGTCTCTCCTTATCCTTTGTGCTGTGGGCGATGAGAAGCTACTCAAAGTCGTCCTTCGCCTTCTGCGGCAAGACGATCGGCGCGCTCAGACGAAATGTTATCACGCCGATGCTGCCGGTGCTCAGGACGCTGTCGTTTAGGGTACAGGAGTCGGTCTCGAAGAACCTTCTGACCGTCTCCGCTTTCGGCAGGGAGAACCGCTTCTACCTTTTCTCCGGAAAAGACGAGGGCAGCGCCTCCCTGATCCAGGGGATCACCCTTTCGGGGGTGCTCTTCGATGAGGTGGCACTGATGCCGAGGAGCTTTGTGGAGCAGGCGCTCGCGCGGTGCTCCGTATCGGGATCAAAGTTCTTCTTCAACTGCAATCCCGAATATCCCTCTCACTGGTTCTACAGAGAATGGATACAAAAGCGTGATGAGAAAAATGCGCTGTATCTTCACTTTACGATGGACGACAACCCATCCCTTTCTCAAAAGATGAGGCGCCGCTATGAGTCCTTATACTCGGGCGCGTTCTACCGAAGATTCATCAAGGGAGAGTGGGTGAGTGTCTCGGGAGCGGTCTATCCTTTTATGGAGGACGCAAAAATGTACTGTGATCCACCCGATGAGCCCATGGAAGAATACTGTGTCTCCTGCGATTACGGCACGGTAAATCCGACTTCGATGGGGCTGTGGGGGCTCAAAGACGGTACATGGTACAGGATCAAAGAGTATTACTACGACGCAAGATCTGTCGGCCTGTCGCGCACGGATGAAGAACACTATCAGGCGCTGACAGAGCTTACAGGGACGAGAGAGATCCGGGCGGTCATCATCGATCCGAGCGCCAGAAGCTTTACTGAGGTTATCAGAAGACACGGCCGCTATGCGGTGATCAGCGCTGAGAACGCCGTGATCGACGGGATCCGCAAGACCTCCTCTGCCTTAAAGAACAAGCGGGTAGTGATCTGTAAAAACTGTACCGACTCCATGAGAGAATTCTCGTTGTACAGGTGGGACGAGAAAAAACCGTTTGACTGCGTCGTCAAAGAGAACGATCACGCGATGGACGACATCCGGTATTTTGTATCCTATATTGACGGAAGCGGCGACAGCTTCTCGGCGTTTGCCGCTTTCAGATAACAGGAGGGAATGAATGGGATTATTCTCTAAAAGAACTAAGTCGGAGCCTGCTGCCGTGCAGACCGCACCGGCCTCATCCGTCTCTCATCCGTTCTCGGCGATATCATCCTACACGCCGCTCTCTAACTGTGAGCTTGAGTTATATGACAGCTTAAGAGAAGCGGTGCCGGTGATCGACGCCGCGATCTCAAAGCTCGTGCGTCTGATCGGCACTTTCGAGGTCGAATGCGGCGATCAGAGGATGACCGAAGCGCTCAGGCGTTTTCTCGATGAGGTACCGGTCGGCGGCGCGTCCAGAGGAGTGTTCCAGTATATCTACACCTACTTCGACCAGCTTCTGACCTACGGTACCGCGGTGGGAGAGATCGTTCTGAATGGGGATCGGAGCACCGTTGCCGCACTCTACAACGCCTCCTTAAAGGATATCGAGATCGTCAGGGGAGAGAGTCCTTTGGATGTTTCTGTCTACAGAAGAGGGCTTTCCTCTGAGCGCAGGGCGTGTGAGAATCAGGACTTGATACATCTGAGCTTCTTAAACCCCAAAGCGGGCGAGAACTACGGCTCTTCGATCATGAGATCTCTGCCGTTTGTCAGCTCAATCCTGCTCAAGGTGTTTCAGTCCGTCGGTCAGAACTTCGAACGAGTAGGCAATGTCCGCTTCGCGGTCACCTACAAGCCCTCGGGAAACACCTCTTCGTCGCTCGGTAAGCAACGCGCGCAAGAGATCGCCGCGGAGTGGTCGAAGGCGATGAGAGACACCACCCGCGTGTGTGACTTTGTCTCTGTAGGCGATGTCGAGATCAAGGCGATCGGTGCCGATAACCAGATTCTCGACTGTGATGTGCCGATCAGACACATCACCGAGCAGATCGTCTCCAAGCTCTCGGTGCCTCCCTTTATGCTCGGGCTTTCGTGGTCGACGACCGAGAGGATGAGTACCCAGCAGGCGGATATCCTGATGAGTGAGCTCTCATACTACAGAACCCTGCTCACACCCGTCATCAAGCAGATCTGTGAGACCTATCTCAGGCTCAGAGGCAGCTTTGAACCGGTAGAGGTCATCTGGAGCGACATCAACCTGCAGGATGAGACGGAATTAGCCGCGGCAAGACTGCAGAACGCTCAGGCGGAGAAGTTAGAGTCAGAGATCGAAAGCGGGGGTGAAACATGAGAACGGGACAAGTGATCAAATCCGCCGCTTCGGCGGAGACTATCGACGAGCTTGAGCTCGTCAACAGCTATTCAAGAAGAGAGCTGACGGCTGAGGATGTCTATCTTTTCTCGGTTGTCCTCTGCGACAACGAGATCGACCGGGACTATGAGATGTTTTCAAAAGAGTCACTCCAAAGACTCTCTGAGCTCTTTGTCGGCAAGACCGGCATTATCGATCACAACGCGAGCGCGAAGAACCAGAAGGCGAGGATCATCTCCTGTAAGACAGAGAAGGTGAGCGGCAGGAAGACCTCGTCGGGAGAGGACTATGTCCGTCTTGTCGCCCGCGCGTATATCCTGAGAAACGACGAGAACCTCCCGCTGATCGATCTGATCGACGCGGGGATCGTCAAGGAGGTGTCGGTCGGCTGCAGCGTAGAGAGGACTGTATGCTCTGTCTGTCACGAGGAGATGAACTCTCCCTTGTGCTCTCACCGAAAGGGCCGTACCTATCAGGGAGAGCTGTGCTGCGGCGTTCTGACAGACCCTGTCGATGCATATGAATTCAGCTTTGTCGCGGTGCCCGCCCAGCGCGGCGCGGGTGTGATCAAAACCTATCAGAACAGAAAGGAATCTACTATGCGTGAAATTTTGAAAAAGCTCGATGAAGAGAAAGAAGCGACCTTCTTCTCGTCCGAGCTCTCACAGCTCAAGGCGTATATCTCTGAGCTCGAGAAATCCTCGGAAGATGCCAAGGCATACAGAGAACAGCTCAAGAAGGAGATGTATCAGAAGTTCTCCGACAGCTTCTCCTCACTGAGCGCCGAGTGCGCTAAGTCGGTCATCGACAAATTGACGGCGTCCGAGATGAGAGAGCTGTGCTCCTCTTTTAAAGCGCAGAAGGCTTCTTCTGCGAAGCCCCAGCTCTACAGAGAGCCCGAGAAAACCTCATCGGGCAAGATTACACAGTTTACGATCTAATCAGAAACGGAGGATATTATGGATATCAGTTTTAACGGATTTAACGAAGAAGTGTTGACCTTCATCGCTGACAGCAGTGTCACCGAGGGAGCTTTAGTCAAGATGAAGGCGTCCGGTACCGTCGAGAAGGCGTCAGACGGAGACGGCTTCATCGGCGTATGTCTGAATGTCAGAAATGGCTATGCCGCCGTGCAGGTAGAGGGCTATGTCGAGTGCGCGTTCAGCGGTACCGCCGATGTCGGCAGCGCTGTCCTGACAGCAGCATCCACCGGCGTCAAGTCATCGGCATCCGGTAAAGAATACCGCATCATCTTCAAGGACGCCGGCAAGATCGGCTTCCTGCTCTGAGAAAAGGAGAGATACTATGGCAAACTATGAGAATATCACCTTAGAAAAGGGTATGTATCAGCACCGCGGAGGTCTGACCGCCGCGCTTGAGTCTCTTGATCCTTCTATCAACTACAAGGGTACCGAGTTAGAGGGCTTGGACGCCTTCTCAAGACAGCTCAAGCGATTTGATATCAAGGTGTCGGGAGCAGCCTCGGATACCGTGGAGAAATTCTTCCAGACCTCTAACTCTTCAGCGCTGTTCCCCGAGTATGTCAGCCGCGCGGTACAGCAGGGCATCGAAGAGGCGGATGTCCTCTCCGATATCGTCGCGACCGTCACGAATATCGACGGTCTTGATTACCGCTCCATCACTTCTGCCCCCACTACCGATGAGAAGAGCCTCAAAAAGGTAGCGGAGGGCGCTGAGATCCCGACCACTACGGTCAGAACCAACGACCATCTCGTCAAGCTCCACAAGCGCGGCAGGATGCTCGTCTCTTCTTATGAGGCGCTCAGATTCCAGCGAATCGATCTCTTCACCGTCACACTCAAGCAGATCGGCGCATATATTGCAAGAGCGCAGCTCAAAGACGCGGTGAGCACCATCATCTTAGGCGACGGCAACTCAAACCCCTGTCCGACCTACACCACCGCGACACAGGGCGCGATCTCTTACGCTGATCTCATCACCATGTGGGAGAAGCTCTCTCCCTATGAGCTGACCACCATCCTGGCGCCCACTACCGCGATGACCGGTATCCTCAGCCTCACCGAGATGAAAGACGCCGCGGCGGGGCTCAACTTCCATGCGACCGGCAAGATGATCACTCCCTTGGGCGCGAATCTGATCCACACCTCCGCGATCACTGTGGATACCTTCATCGGTCTTGACAAAAACTGCGCCTTAGAGATGGTCAAGGCGGGAGAAGTGACGACCGAGTACGACAAGCTCATCGACAGACAGCTTGAGCGCGCCGCAATCACATCTACCGCGGGATTTGCGAAGATCTTTACCGACGCTTCTCTGAAGCTGACTTACTAAAGGAGGGATAGAGTGAGTCTTAGTGATGTGATTAACCGATTCTCCTTGGTATCGGGGCTGGATCCGAAGGAGATCTCTATGTATCTTCCGATGATCGTGGACGCGATCGCGGTATTCGAGGAGAAGACAAAGGGCAGAGAGCTTTCCGCTTTGGAGACAAGAAGGCTCACTCACGCATGCGCCGTGTATGCCTACTATAAGGTGTCTCTGTGCCGCAACACCGAAGAGCTCTCATCCTTCAAGGCGGGAGATGTCAGCATCTCCGTCGAGATCGTAAGAGCAAACGCGCTGTCGATGTGGGAGAAGGAGAGAGACGAGCTCTCCGATATCATCAGCTTCTCTGATTCGGACTTTTCTTTTCTGGGAGTGAGCGTATGAGTATATCCCGAGCGATCGATCACGCGATCAGCCGTTACGGCAGACGCGTGGAGCTGATCAGAGAAGGTCAGAAGACGACCACCTACGCCCTTGTGGAGCCGCTGAGGAGAAAGCACAGGCTGTTCTTGAACGAAGACAGCAGAGACGCGGGACGCTTCGATGCGTCTTACCGCCACTATGTCGGGCTGAGAACGGTGCCCCTTACAGAGGGAGACGAGCTGTCTGTCGGTGGGGAACACTATACGGTGATCATCTCGGAAGAATACAGCTACGGCGAGGAAGTCCTCTACATCTGGGCGATCCTCAAGAAAAAGACGAAAGGGCTGGTGGATGACTATGAAGACGCTTGATGACAAGATCGCCTTGATCGTCAAAGATCTCAAGAAGCGAGATATGCTCAAGGATGTCGTATTCATCCGCGCCTTTCCGCCCGAGAGACTGCCGAATCCCGTGGAGGATATCTTCGCGTCTGTTACCGTGAGCGAGGTTTCGTCTGAGAGCTTAGTCGCTAACAGACGCGCGTATGTGACCGACGCGACGCTCAGGATCCGGCTGTACTCTCCGATCGACGAGAAAGAGTCACGGCTCTCTGTTTGCAGCGCGGAAGTCTTCGATGTACTCAGAAACGAAGAAGCGGATACCGTCACTTCAGTGACGGTGTCCGCCGTCAAATATGAGACCCAGGCGAGAGCGATCTATCGGGATATCCTCGCGGATCTCAGATACATCTCGGAGGTGTGCGATGGATAATATAGCTTTAAAGGGCAGAGACATCGAACTATGGATCGACAGGACTCCTGCTAAGGGTGTGCTGGAGTTCTGTGTCAAAGAGAGCGCTTCATACACAGAGGTGTCCGAGTATCTCAGCTCTTCGCCGGTGTCAAGGCGAAAAGGCAGATCAAAATATCTTCTTACTCTTAGGACTCTTTCTCTCTTCGGAGAGCTCCCCGAGCGTCCCTTTACGGTGAGTGTTCGTTGGGGTGACACAGAGCAGCGCTATGAGAACTGTGCGCTTTTAGAGAAACAGACACAGTGCAAAGGAGACAGTGAGATACAGATCGTGTATACGATCGAATCGGATCACAGAGTTTTGAGGAGGGATCGCTGTGGAATATGATGTTTTCGCGTCGCTTATGGAACAGATGCAGACGGTAGAGCTCGCCGAGAGGTTCTCTCAGATACTCGAGGAAGACGCGAGAAGGTACGATCGCTCATTCTCTGAGGACAGAGAGGCGGGAAAGATATGAGACAGTGCAAGATGCGGTACGACGGCTATACATGGAAGCATAATCCGAAGCTGCTGCGCTTTAAATCTTCTCAGAACGCGGTGACCGTGCTGCCGCCGTTCTCAAAGAGTGATGTCAGGATCTTATCCGAAGAGCCGTACACCATCGAAGGACAGGGAGAGCTGATCGGCTCGGATTGTATCGAGCAGTACCAAAGACTCAAGGCGCTGTTCTCCGAGCGATCCTCGGGGCTTTTGACGATCGAGGGGCTGCCGTCCTTTTATGTGCGGTTTTTGTCGCTCGATATGACCGCGGAGCCTGTTGATCATGTCCTCTCCTATTCATTCTCGTTCAAAGAAGCAAAGGTTCAGAGAACGGATGTCAGCGAGGAGGAGTTCTGTGTCGTGTCGTCCGATGGGACGACTTTGTGGGATATTGCGTATCAATACGGAAAAACTATTGAGGAGCTCATCAGGCTCAATCCCGATATCCGATTCATCGATGAGCTGTATGAAGGAGAGAAGGTGAGAATATGCTCAAATGGCGGCTAAAGAATACGAACGGGCGCGTGTTTGAAGAAGAGTGCCCCTTATGTGTGAACATTACGCAGGAAGAAGATGTTCCCGCGGATTCTGTCAGCGCCTTGTTTCTTTACAAAGACTTCGGCGAGCTTGAGGGCTTTGAGATCTTCTCTGAGGGAGAGCTCGTCTTTCGCGGAGTGATCGATGAGGAAGAGAAGACCGTCTCCAAGGACGGGGTGTTCCTGAGGATCTCCGGCCGTTCCATGGCGGCGTACCTGCTTGATAATGAGAGCGTGCCTGTCACCTATGACCATCCCTCGTCGGGGCTGATCTATGATCGCCACGCAAAAAAATACGGCATCACCCTCTCTTCATCCTCGGATAAAACCTATTTCTCGGAGCTGGTGGTGACGAAGGGGGAGAGCCAGTGGCAGGCGGTCGCGCGCTTTTGCAGGCTGTGCTTAGCATCTGTTCCCCGCGTGTCCGCTCTCGGAGAGCTGAACTTAGAGGGGCTTCAGAGCACGGGAAGGATCCTTTTCTCCGACAGAGAGGGCGATGTGCTCTATCATTCCGTCAACGAGCGGATCCGCCGGTGCGAGGAGATCTCGCGGGTCCATATCAAGGTGACTAACTCCGGAGACTATCATAACACAATCGAGAACCCGGACGCTGTCAAGCGCGGTATCGTCAGAGAGCGGTACCTGAACGCGGTGTTGACCGAGACACCGATGCGCTTCGCCGACAGTATGATCATGTCCGGCAGGAAGAAGTCCTACCGCATCACCCTGACAGCATCCGGCAGACATCTCGGTCTGCTCGGTATGTCGGCGGCGGTCGATGATTCCGTTATCGGAAAGAAAGAGGATCTTTATGTCAGCGGCTTGTATTACCGTTTAAGCGACAAAGAAGAGAAGACGGTGTTCGTCCTCAAAAGGAGGGACAGCTGATGTGGATATCGCAGTATATGACCACGAACTCTTTCTCCGACAGAAAGACCTCTTCGGGAGAAGTGAGCTTTTCCGACGGAGAGAAGAACGCGGTCGTGTCCTCCAACGAGTTCTTCAATGTCAGGGCGCTATCTCCCTGCGGGATCCGCTATGTGCCTGTTGTAGGCGCCGACTCGGTGGTGATCCATACCGACAGGGGAGACTATCTTCTCAGCGTAATGGAGAAGCCGACCTCTCTCTCTGAGGGAGAGCTTGAGCTTCGCTCAAAGGGCGGCGCGAGCATCGTGCTCAAGAACGACGGCAGGGTATTGATTAACGGAAGGGAGATCGGGTAGTGGATATCAGATTAAAGGATAACGATCTTTTTCTCTCAGGTGACGGTTCGACAGAATATGTCAGGGGTATCGACGAGGCGGCTCAGCGGGTCCTGATCGCTTGTTCTGTGAGAAAAGCCAGCTTTCTCTATGACAGAGAGCTCGGTGTACAGCCGATGGCGTTTGAGAAGGATGACCGAGAGCTTGAAAGAAAGGTCGGAATGCTGTTCTCGGAGGCGGTATACAAGATCCCCGATGTATCTGTTTCGGTCCTTTATATCAAGCGGGAGAATGATCAAATGACGGCGGTCACCGCGGTTGAGAGAAAAGGAGAGAAAAGAACGATAGAGGTGAGAGTAAATGGAGAGTTATGAGACGATCCTTCAGAGAATGATCGGTACATATGAGAGCAGGACCATGACGAAGCTGTCCGACGAGTCGGACATCATGATCCGTCTCAGAGTTCTGGCGGGAGAGATCTTCAAACAGCAGGTCAACGAGGACTTTATCCTCAGACAGCTTTTTCCCGCGACTGCGACGGGAGAGTACCTGGATCATCATGCCGAGATGAGAGATCTCGAGCGACGACAGGCGACTAAAGCGTCGGGCTATGTGCTCTTCTACGCGCAGGGGGATCACACACAGCCGGTGGTGATCCCGCAGGGGACGATCGTCGCGGCGAACGGTTCCTCCAAGTGGTATTCTACCGACGAAGAGGCGGTGATCCCTGTCGGCGATGAGTCTGTGTTAGTTCCTATCACCGCAGAAAACGCCGGCGCGGGATACAACACCAAGGGTGGCTCAATCAATATCATCGTCACACCGGTCGCGGGAGTGACGAGAGTATATAACGGCTCTGTTCTGAACAACGGCAGGGACGAAGAGGACGACGAGAGCCTGCGCGCGCGGATCATCGACAGCTACAAAAATATCCCCAACGGTACCAACGATGCGTATTACAAATCCCTCGCGCTGTCGGTAGAGGGTGTCGTCACCGCGGGCGTCGTCGGCAGAGCGAGAGGCGCCGGAACGGTGAATGTATATGTGTTCGGAGACGGGCATCGGGTCAGCGCGTCAACACTCTCCGCGGTACAGGAGCTCCTTAATAGGGAAAGAGAGCTCAATGTGGATGTGCTCGCGTGTCATCCCGAGGAGATCGAGGTATCGCTGCTGCTCGGGATCACTCCCGAAGACGGATACAGCTTTGACGAGGTCAGCGAGCGGGTGCAGGGTATTATCACCGAATATATCGATAGTCTCGGCATCGGCAGGGATATGCTGCTGCGCGATCTGTCCGAGCTGCTCTGCCGTACGGAGGGGGTAGAGAACTTCTCGTTCGTAAGCTCTCAGAGCTTTGATCATCGGATTTCTTCCTCTCAGTACGCGTCTTCAGGTAATATCGTTATCAGGAGGAGATAAGGATGGACGCATTGACCTCCATGAAGGAGAAGTTAAGCCCGCTCGGTATCTATCAGCTTTTTGACAGCAATATCGAGGACGAGCTCTATGTATACGCCTGTGAGCTTGACCGCTTGAGGGAGAGGAGCGATGTCTTACTCAGAGAGGCATTCGTCTCTACCGCAGAGGATGAGGGGCTTTCCGTGATAGAGAAGATCTACGGCAGAGAGCGAACAGACCTTCCTTTGGAAACGCGAAGAGATCTGATCAAAAAAAGACTGAGTGTCGGGCTCTCTGACTTTACCCCCGAGGGTATCCGCACGGCGCTCGAGAGCTTTGACTTTGACTATCTGATCACGGAGTATCCGACACTCTGCAAGCTCAATATTCTCGCGACAGCGGAATATACCGAGGCAGAGGAACGCTGGATAGAGCGAGAGGTGCAGAGGATCATCCCTTCGCACATCGAGTTTCAGCTGGTCTTCAACACCTTAAGCTGGGATCAGCTTGACGCATTTGACAGGTCTTTTGCTCAGATCGAGTATGAAGACCTCAGTTGGGAAGAGTCAGACAGAAGAAAGGAGTAATTAAATGGCATCTTCATCATTTACCGCGAATCTCGGATTGTGCCAGTGGGCGGCACAGGACAAGCCCAAACGCGCGGATTTCGTCTCCGATAACGCGATCATTGACAGCGCGATCGGAACCCATACGGCAAACACCGCGATCCATTTATCCCCCGAAGAGCGCGCGAAGCTCGATGAGAGTTTTGTGATCGTGAGCTACTCGGGTACGGGAGAAGCAAGCTACTCATATATCGTCGGCTTTCAGCCGAAGCTGGTGATCGTTTTCAAGAAGAACGCGCCCCCTGTATCACTCAGCGGGGGAAATACGATCGTCAGCGCGGCGGTCTCGGCTTACGGCGCGGGCGGTTCAGAGGGTGTGGTCATCAATTCCTCGGGCTTCGTTGTAAGTCAGCGCGCTGCCGCAAACGGCGTCGCCCTCAACCTCAACGAGCTTGATGAGCCGTACACCGCAGTGGTGTTCAAATAATCAACGGATCATATGTAAATCCGCGCAAAAAAATCCTCCCTGTTTTCAGGGAGGATTCGCTTTTATATTGATTCTTTTTATCTTGATCTTCTCGGCAGGTTGATCTCGTCGGTATCGTATCTCGATCCGGTTCTGCGGCGGGAGGATGAGTATCCGTCAGAGTAGTGACCGCGCTCTGCCGACGCGCGTCTCTGAGCCGCGGCTCTCTGCTGACGCTCATAATAGTCATAATCATCGTCATCATCAAAGAACCTTCTGCCGGTCTTTGATTTACCGGATGAGCCGCCCGAGGGAGGTCTCTTCGAGGACTTGCCCTTTGCCTGCATGGTAGCGATGACAAAGTAAGCGATGCCCAGAAGCGCCAGACCGATCAGGAAGATGCCGAGGAACAGGATCCACTGACCGTTGTCTCCTTTGGTGTAGTCGTTCTTGATAGAGGAGAAGTCGGTGTCGCCGGAGGACAGCTTCTTCTCATCGATCTCGATATCGCTCCAGTAGCTCTCCTGAAGATCGGAGCGCTTGCCGACGGTGGTGTCATACAGAGTAGTCTGATCCGATACAGAGCCCGCGGTGCCTTCTTCGGTGTTATTGTCGGAGCCGTCACCGTAAGAGTCCCCGTACTGGTCGCCGCTGTAGTCATCTGTATAGCCGGCGTTCTGATCGGAATTGTCATAACTGCTGTAGTCGTCCGTATAGCCGCCCGAATAATCATCTGAGGAGGGGGCGTCTGTGTCAGCGCCCTGATCGACTGTATCTGATCCGGTACCCGACCCCTGATCGCCGGTGTCAGCGCCCTGATCACCGCCTACATCACCTTGGTCGCCGGTGTCAGCGTCCTGATCGCCCGGGTCTACATAGCCTTCATCGCCGCCTTGATCGGAGTATCCTTCATTGACGCCTTGTTCATCGGCAGCGTATGCGGCAACACAGGACATTCCCGCGATCAGCATCAAAATGAGGAGAAGGGATACGAGTCTTCGTGAATTTTTCATAGAATCACATCCTTACAGTTCGGTTTGAACATTGTTATGGATAAAAGTTATTTTGTCAGATCCTCTATGCGCTTGGGGGTGTATCCGCCCACAGCGGAGCTCTTAGTGATCCCGAGGCTGCCGGCGACTTCGTCGAGGAAGTCGGTGAGATCATCCTGCTTCATCTTCTGCAGCACGGTCTCTCTTTGAGCGGTGTCTTCGATATACGCGCTTATCTGATTCTCGATCGGCTCTCTGTAGATCAGATAGAGAACATCGGATGCGCTGTCGTCGGTCTCGTCGCCGATGACCAGTGTATCGGCGCTGCCGTCCTTGAGCTCTTTGAGCTTTTTGACGATATTCTCGCCGATAGAGGAGTCATCAAGCACCTCAACACCCGACTGTGAGGGGTCATTCTCAACGCTGTATTTGTCCATATACTCCTTGACGACATCGTCGAAGGACGCGCCGCCGTTAATATCGTTTGCATAGTTGCCGAAAGCCGCTTTGTAGTCCTGAATCTCGTTATCGGAGAGCGGGACATCGACATCCTCGGTGGTGTCGTTGCCCTCTTCGTCCTTTGTCGCCTGAGATTCTGTGGTGTACAGGTTGACATTGAAGAACTTGTAGGAGACATAGTTCTTTGTGAAGAAATCGGTCAGTTCTTTGTCGGATACCGCCTGAGTGCCGGTCGCGCCGTAGAGAGCGTCAAAGACCTTCTCCTGCATCGCGGAGGTGTAGAAGGTCGCGATATAGAAGGAGTCGAAGCCCACGCCCAACGGTTCAAAGATATCGGAGTAGGGGTTTGCGTACTGCTCGCCGTACTGATAGTAAGGGCCGTGATCCCAGTACTCCTGCGCCTGAGCTTTGTAACCGGACTCAGTCGCCTCGTCGATGGTGCAGCCGAGCTCGTTGAACTCGTGATATACCGCGAGGATGTTTTTGGTATATTCGTCCGCTTTCTCTAAGATCCACTCGTCGGCGGTAGCGGTCTTCTTGTCGTCATCCGTGATCTCCATCTTGAGGAAGGATTTCTGACCGTCATAGGTGCCCGCTTCGCTGTCGTACTTGTCCGACTGCTGCGCGAAACTCTGCGCCTGGTTGTAGGCGGAGTAGAGGTTGTAGATATAGACGCCGATCGGCAGCTCTGTATCATCTGTCTTGTAGCTGTACTGCTGTGTAAACGAGCAGGCAGCCAAAGAGACAACCATCAGGATAGAGAAGAATACACAGAAGATTTTAGTAAAATTTCTCATTTTTTATTACCGTCCTTTATACATTGACGCGTATTCTCGCATCATAAATATTATTCAACCCATTAAATATACACCAAAACGACCGATTTGTCTATATATTGTGTGAAAATTTTCAATAATTCACAATTTGTATACATTATTATTCTAAAAAGGAAATTTAATATTCTGTTTTAATCATAAAAACTACGAGAATATTTCTTTTAAAGAATCAAGAATCGAAGCCTTGCTGTCGATCCTGACCGCGATATAGGGCTTTGAGCCGGCGCTCAGGAGCGCCTTGCCCTTTAAAGCGGAGACGATCGAGACCGCGGCCTCGTTTCTGATATCGTAGAGATACAGAAGGATCGACCGCTCGTTTTGACGGATCTCATAGATGTTTGATTTGATCGCCTTCTGACGGATCAGGGCGATATCGATCAGCCCCATCACCGCCTTGGGGACCTCCCCGTAGCGGTCGATCAGCTCGTCGATGACATCCATCCGATCGTCTTCGTCCTTGATATCGGCGATCCTTCTGTAGGCGTCGAGCCTGCCGCCCAAGCTCTCGATGTAGCTTTCGGGGATATGCGCGTCGATGGGCAGGTCGATCAGACAGTCGGGAGCGTCCTCGCTGACGGTGATCTCTCCCTTTTCTTCTTTGACGGCGTCGCCCAAGAGCTTTAAGTACATATCATAGCCGACATCTTCCATATGACCGTGCTGCTGCGCGCCCAAGATGTTTCCCGCGCCGCGCAGCTCGAGATCGCGCATCGCGATCTTGAAGCCCGAACCGAACTCGGTGAACTCTCTGATCGCGGTCAGACGCTTCTGAGAGATGTCGGAGAGGACTTTTCCGCCGTTGTAGGTAAAGTATGCGTACGCTCTTCTCGGAGAGCGGCCCACTCTGCCGCGGATCTGATGCAGCTGAGAGAGTCCGAACCGGTCGGCGTTCTCGATGATCAGCGTGTTCGCGTTCGGCAGATCGACGCCGGTCTCGATGATCGTGGTGCAGACGAGGACATTGATTTCCTGATTCAGCATTCTCTGCCAGATGACGGAGAGCTCCTGCTCGCTCATCTTGCCGTGACCGATCGCGACCTGTGCCTCAGGGATCGCCTCGCTGATCCGCGCAGCTTTGGCTGAAATGGTGTCGACATTGTTGTGCAGATAGAAGACCTGTCCGCCGCGGCGAAGCTCCCTTCGGATCGCTTCATATAAGACGGCTGTATCGTATTCGAGTACATAGGTCTGTACCGGGTGGCGATTCAAAGGCGCTTCTTCGAGCGCGGACATATCGCGGATCCCGGACATCGCCATATTCAGCGTGCGGGGGATCGGCGTCGCGGAGAGAGTGAGGATGTCGACATTCTTGCGCATCTCCTTGAAGAATTCCTTCTGTCTGACGCCGAAGCGCTGTTCCTCGTCGATGATGACAAGCCCCAGATCGCGGAATTCGACATCCTTCTGAACAAGACGGTGGGTGCCGATGATCATATCGATCTCGCCGCGTTTGAGTTTTTCTAAGATGACTTTCTGTTCCTTCGGGGAGCGGAAGCGCGACAGCAGCTCCACGCGGATGGGATACGCGTCAAAGCGCGAGAGCACGGTCTGATAGTGCTGCCACGAGAGGATCGTTGTGGGGCAGAGGAGCGCGCACTGTTTGGAGTCCGAAACACATTTGAACGCGGCTCTGAGCGCGACCTCAGTCTTGCCGAAGCCCACATCCCCGCACAAGAGGCGATCCATCGGGTGGGTCGACTCCATATCCTTCTTGATCTCTTCGGCGCAGCGGATCTGATCATCGGTCTCTTCGTACTCAAAAGAGAGCTCAAAGTCTCTCTGCCATTCGGTATCGGGGGAGAAGGCGTAACCCTTCGTCTGCATCCGCTTGGAGTAGAGCTCGATGAGCTCCTTCGCCATCTCCTTCGCGGCGGCTTTGACGCGCCTCTTCGCCTTGGTCCACTCCTGTGTGCCGAGACGGTTGAGCTTGACCTTGCTGTTCTCGCGGGGACCAATATACTTTGCGACAAGATCGAGCTGGGTGACGGGGACATAGAGCATATCGCCCCTGGCGTATTCGATCCCTATATAGTCTTTGAGAACGCCCTGTACCTCCATCTTGCGGATGCCCTTGTAGATACCGATGCCGTGGATGGTATGGACGACATATTCATTATGAGAGAGCTCCGAGAGAGAGTAGACCGCTTTGGCGTCTTTGGGCGGTTTTCTGCGTTTTTTGTGTATCGTCTGCGCGATGGGACTGTGTGTGAAGAGGATGAACCTCTCCGACGGATACTCGATGCCTGTCGACAGAAGTCCCGGCAGGACATAGACCTTTCCTCTCATCGCTTTCTCGAGCGTCGGAGTATATACGGCGTCGATCCCCTTCTCGATCAGCAGCTCCGAGAGATTTTGGGCGCCCTTCTCGGTGCCGCTCAGGATCACCACCGCGTAATTTTTATATTCGATATCGTTCAGGTCTTCGATCAGCACCGACGACTGGCCGTTCCACGGGGAGAGACTTCTCGCGTTGAGCGAGATCAGCGCCGTAAGCTCGGTGTCATACGAAGAGTGGGAGAAGGTGTCGAGGAACAAAAGCGGGTGAGAGTACAGCCTCTCCATACTCTGTGAGAAGTCAAGCGAGAAGCGCTCAAACCCTTTAGAGAGCGCGCCGTCTTCAAACAGCGCTTTGACCTCTTCTCTCTCATAGAGCGAGAGCGTGCGGTCGCGTTCCTTACAGTTTTTGTATTCGCTGACAAAGACATACGCGTCATCGTCAAGGTAGTCGAAGAGTGTCTCGGGATGATCATAGATCAGCGAGATGTATTTGTCGTAGTTTGCGAGCGAGACGCCGCTTTCAAGTCGGTCGGCGTCCTGATTCAGGAGCTCCTTCGGCTTTTTGTTCTGTTCTGATCTCAGCAAATTCGCTTTCTTTCTGATCTTCTCGGAGAGCTCGCGCTTGTCGCCGGGGAGGATCTCGTTCGAGGGGGAGAGGGCGACCTCCTCACAGTGATCAAAGCGCCGCTGAGATTCGACATCAAAGTAGCTGACGGTATCGATCTCATCCCCGAAGAACTCGATCCTTACGGGATACTTTTCGTCGGGCATGAAGATGTCCACGATTCCTCCGCGAACGGAGAACTGTCCGGCGCCCTCCACCGCCTCGGTGCGCTCGTAGCCTAAGAGGATCAGGGCTCTTTCAAGCTTATCGACAGCGATCTCAACGCCGGGGGCGAGGAGCTTTCTCGTACTTTTCAGTGTATCCCGCGGGATGGTGAACTGCGCGGCGCTGTCTAAGGTCGCGATGACTGCGTCATACTCGCCGAGGAGCATCTTTGAGAGCACATCGATCCGCTGATGCTCATATTCGTGAGACTTTGTCTCTGAAGGGAAGTACGAGAAGTCCTTCTTCGGATAGACGAAGGCTCTCATCCCCATCATGGAGAGATCATTACACAAAGTCTGCGCCTCCTGCTCGTTCTGAGCAGCGCAGAAGGCTCTGACGCGGCTTTGGCGGCAGAGCGCAGAGATGATATTTGCTTTGTGGATTCCCGATACG
>CAJOII010000005.1 GCA_905234535.1 uncultured Ruminococcus sp. | reverse complement strand
TATCGACTTCGGCTCACAGAGCGCGATCGATCTGATCCATCAATACGACAACCTCCTCGTCATCGGCACCTTCTCGAAGTCGCGGTCCTTAGCGGGCGCACGCTTAGGTTTTGCGGTAGGAAACGCAGCTCTGATTAGGGATCTGAACACCGTCAAATATTCTACGAACCCCTACAACATCAACACCGTCACCCAGGCGCTCGGCGTCGGGGTACTAAATGACGAAGAGTATACGAGAGAGAACACGCAGACCATCATTGAGAACCGAGCATATTTAACAGAAGAACTGAAGAAACTCGGCTTCGTCGCCACCGACTCGAAGGCAAACTTCGTCTTCGCAAGGTCGGACAGGATCGATGCCGAAAAGCTCAAGGAGAGAGGTGTGCTGATCCGTCACTTCACGAAGGAGCGCATCAAAGATTACAACCGTATCACCGTCGGCACGAAAGAACAGACGGAGATACTGCTCAAAAATATCCGAGAGATACTGGAGGAACGATCATGAGGACTTCTCAGATTAACAGAAAAACCAATGAGACCGATGTCAAGCTAAGTCTGGATCTTGACGGCACCGGCAAGAGCGAGATCAACACGGGCGTCGGGTTTTTGGATCATATGCTGACACTTTTCTCAAAGCACGGCAGATTTGATATAGAGCTGTCCTGCGTGGGCGATACCTATGTCGACGATCACCACACGGTGGAGGATGTCGGTATCGCGCTGGGAGAGGCGTTCTCTCATGCGCTGTCCGATAAGAAGGGGATCACGCGCTACGGCTCGATGATCCTTCCGATGGACGAGGCGCTGATCCTCTGCGCCGTCGATCTCTCCGGCAGGGACTTTTTAGGCTATGCGCTCTCGATCCCTACCTACAAGGTAGGAGCCTTTGATACCGAGCTGGTCGAAGAATTTTTCCTCGGCTTTGTCAGAAACTGCCAGTGCAACCTGCACCTAAGACAGCTCGCGGGCACGAACTCTCACCACATCATCGAAGGCGCGTTCAAGGCGTTCGGCAGAGCGATGAGAGAGGCGACCTCGATCGATGAGCAGTTTTCTCAGGAGATCCCGTCCACCAAAGGGGTGCTCTGATGACAGTGATCATTGACTACGGTGTCGGGAATCTTTTCTCGCTTGTGAGCTCTTTGAAGGCTGTCTCGGAAGAGGCTGAGGTCTCGTCCGATCCCGAGGCGCTCAGAAAAGCCGATCGGCTGATCCTTCCGGGCGTCGGCGCCTTTGAGGACGCGGCAGAAAAATTACGGCAGTCGGGGCTAAAAGATGTCATCCTCGAAGAGGTGAGAAACGGCAAGCCGATCTTGGGCATCTGTCTCGGGATGCAGCTGCTGTTTGAGCGGTCGTTTGAGTACGGCGAGCATGAGGGGCTGGGGCTCTTGAGGGGTGAGATCGTCCCGATGAAGGGTGTGATCGACCCCTCGCTCAAGATCCCGCACATCGGCTGGAACGCGCTTCATATCGTGAAGGACAGCCCGATCTTTCAGGACATCCATGAGGGCGACTGCGTCTATTTTGTCCATTCTTACTACGCGAGCGGCTGTGCCGATTCTCTCACGGCGGTGACCGAGTACTCCCACCCCCTGACCGCTTCGGTTCAAAAGGACAACATCTTCGGTTGCCAGTTCCATCCCGAGAAGAGCGGCAGGGTCGGGCTGAAGATCCTCAAAGCGTTCTGTGAAATCAAAGGAGCAAATAAACTATGATTCTATTTCCGGCGATCGACTTAGTCTCGGGCAAGGCGGTGCGGCTTTTCAAGGGCGACTATGCTCAGATGACCGTCTACAGCGACCATCCCGAAGAGATCGGCGAGGACTTTCGCGATCAGGGAGCGACACATATCCATATTGTTGATTTAGAGGGCGCGAAGTCGGGCGACACCCCGAACCTCAGCACTGTGCTGAAGATCAAAGAGCGAAGCGGCCTCTTCTGTGAGATCGGCGGCGGCATCCGTTCGATGGAGATCGTAAGACGATACTTAGAATCGGGTATTGACCGCGTGATCTTAGGCACCGCGGCGGTGGAGGACAGGGAGTTTCTGCTCTCGGCGATCGACGCGTACGGCAAGCGGATTGCGGTCGGCGCGGATCTCAAGGACGGTTTCATCGCGATCAAGGGTTGGCTGTGCCGGTCGGCGGTCACGGCGGATGAGTTCTTCACCGATATGAAGAAGATCGGCGTTGATACCGTCATCTGTACCGATATCTCCAAGGACGGAGCGATGCAGGGCACGAACCGCTTGCTCTACAAGACGCTGTCCGAGAAATACACCATGAACATCACCGCGTCGGGAGGTGTCTCGTCGCTCGATGATATCCTCGCGCTCAAAGAGATGGATCTCTACGGCGCGATCATCGGCAAGGCATACTATACCGGCGCGATCAATCTGAAAGAGGCGGTGGAGCTGACAAAATGATCACGAAACGAATCATCCCCTGCTTAGATGTGCGAAACGGCAGGGTCGTCAAGGGCGTCAACTTTGAGGGGATCGCGGATGTCGCGTCTCCCGTAGAGCTCGCTCAGATGTACAGCGATAAGGGCGCGGATGAGCTCGTGTTCTACGACATCACCGCGTCGATTGAAGACCGCGCGATCTTCACCGATATCCTCAGAGAGACCGCGTCCAAGGTGTTCATCCCGCTGACCGTCGGCGGGGGGATCAATACGCTCGACGACTTTGACAGAGTCTTAAAGTGCGGCGCCGACAAGGTGTCGGTCAACTCCGGCGCGATCCGAGATCCCTCTCTCGTCTATGACGCCGCGAAGCGTTACGGCGACCAGTGCGTCGTCATCTCCGCGGATGTCAAGCGCGTCGGCGGCGAGTTTCGCGTGTTCTCGAAGGGCGGCAGAGTAGACACCGGTATGGAGGCGGTCGGCTGGATCCGCCGCTGTGTCGACAACGGCGCGGGCGAAGTGGTGCTCAACTCGATCGATACCGATGGGGTGAAGCAGGGCTTTGACCTTGAGATGCTCAGAGTGGTCTGCGACGCCGTAAGTGTTCCTGTGATCGCCTCGGGCGGCGCGGGATGTATCGAGGATTTTATCACCCTGTTCAAGACCCTGCCCAAGGTAGACGCAGGCTTGGCGGCGTCGATCTTCCACTTCGGCGAGGTAGAGATCGCCGATTTGAAACGCGCGATGAAAGAGAACGGCATCAGTGTGAGAATATAACAGTTCTCAGTATTCAGTTTTCGGTTTTTTTGAGAAGCTGTGTGCTGCTGAGATGAGCTGAGTACTGTGGAAAGAAGGAGTAAGCTATGATCAATATCAGTGAACTGAAATTTGACGACAAAGGGCTCATCCCCGCCATCGTGGTCGACGCGGTGAGTAAAAGGGTGCTGACCCTCGCCTATATGAACGAAGAGAGCCTCAGGATCTCGATGGAGAAGGAGCTGTGCTGCTTCTGGTCGCGCTCGCGTCAGGAGCTCTGGCTCAAGGGAGAGACCTCGGGAAACTTCCAGCACATCGTCTCCATCACCGCCGACTGTGATAAGGACGCTCTGGTCGTCATGGTCGAGCCGGACGGGCCCGCCTGCCACTTGGGGACGACCTCCTGCTTTGAGAACCCCGTCTGGCAGTCCGACACGCTCAAGGAGTTTTCCTTCGAGGGCTTGATGGAGCTGATCAAGGGCAGAAAGACCGACCCGAAGGAGGGCTCCTACACCACCTATCTCTTTGAGAAGGGTACTGACAAGATCTTAAAGAAGATCGGCGAAGAGTGCACCGAGGTCATCATCGCCGCCAAAGCTGAGGACAAGCGGGAGACCATCTACGAGATCGCCGATCTGTGCTACCACACGATGGTGCTGATGATCGAGCAGGGGATCACCCTCGAGGATATCCACAGAGAGCTCAGTCGCCGCCATGTCATCGACAAGAAGATCAAACAGGAGAAGATGACTTGATGGATACCTTCAAAGACGCGCTCGGTTCTGTGATGGACGGCTGTCTCAAAGCGGACTTTCATATGCACACCGTTTACTGTGACGGCGCGGATACGCCCGAGGAGATGATCCTCTCCGCGATCGAAAAGGGCTTGGACGCTGTCGGGATCTCCTCTCACAGCTATACCTTCTTTGACGAGAGCTACTGTATAAAGAAGGATGAGGTCGCGCGGTATATCGCAGAGATTAGTTCTCTAAAAGAAAAATATAAAGAGCGGATCCAAGTGTTCTGCGGGGTAGAGCAGGACATCTTCTCACAGTATCCGACCGACGGATTCGACTATGTCATCGGATCCGTACATTATCTGAAGCTCGAGGACCGGTATATCCCCGTCGATGAGACCGAGGAGATCCTCGCTGACGCCGCTGATCGGTTTTTCAAGGGAGATATCTACGCCTTGTGCGAGCGCTACTTTGAGACCGTGTCGCTGGTAGCCGAAAAGACGGGGTGCGATATCATCGGTCACTTCGATCTGATCACGAAGTTTCAAGAGCGTCATCCGCTCTTTGACGAGCGGCACTCGCGCTACAGAGTGGCGTGGAAGAAAGCCGCCGACATTCTTCTCCCATATGATGTGCCGTTTGAGATCAACTTCGGCGCGATCAGCAGAGGGCTGCGCACCTCACCCTATCCGAGCGAAGAAATAGTTCAGTATCTGAGGGATAATGGAGCCCGGCTGATCCTCTCGTCCGACAGCCATCGAAAAGAAGATGTCCTGTCGATTATTAACCCGTGATGAATCATCGCGGGCGGACGCTGTCCGCGCCTGCTTTCAAAAAATGAAGCCTTCCGTTTGAAGCGGAAGGCTTATTTTATATCATATTACTGTTCGAGCGAGGCGAGTGACCGTCACTCTTCATATTTCATTCTTCATAATCGTCTGCGATCATAAAGTACATTCTCGACGCAAAGTCGGGGAAGACCCTGACTTTATCATTGAAGCCCGTGCCGGAGAAGCCCTGAGCAAGCTTGACGCCTGAGTTCATCAGCACAGATCCGGAGACGGTACATTCCTCCTTTTCTGCGCTCATCTTCACGAACTTTGCGATCGCGTTGTGCAGAAGAGAGTCCTGCTTGACATGGATCGGCGCCATGGTGTTGACCAGAGAGCCGAAGAGCTTGATATCCACTCTGCCCGGGATGTTATAGAAGCGGTAGCGGCGTTTTGGGTCAAGTCCCGCCGCCTTGAAGGTGAGCAGCTGGGTGTTCGGGGTGACCAGCTCCTGCATCACCATCCCGACCGCCTGCATCTGATCTTCTGAGACACAGATCCACTCGTGGATATTGCCGCTTTTTATGCGATAGAAGCTGCCCTTTTGCAGCACCTTGCGAAAGGTCTTGTACAGGGTAATCTGCTGTCTGACATTCTCCTTCTCTTCCTTTGACATATCGCGGATGTCGAGCTCATAGCCCATGATGCCGAACGCCGCGATGTTGAAGCGTGTCTCGAGCGGCGTCGACCTGAGGGTCTGATGGTTCGGAGAAGCGGCGATATGCGAAGAGACGCACGAGAGCGGATAGCCGTAGCTGTAGCCCTCTTCGATATACGCTCTGCATAAGGCGTCGGTATTGTCCGAGCCCCATATCTGCGGAAAGTAGCACAGGATCCCGAGATCAAAGCGGTTGCCGCCCGAGGCGCATCCCTCAAAGAGGATATGCGGGAACCGCTCTGTCAGCGTCTTCATGATCCTGTACAGTCCGACGATATAGCGGTGAGCAGTCTCGCCCTGACGCTCTTTCGAGAGAGCGGAGGAGAAGACATCCGAGAAGACGCGGTTCATGTCCCATTTGACATAGCTGACGCTGCCTTTTCTGAACACTTCGCTCATCTTCTCTGTGACAAAGCTCACGACCTCGTCGTTACACAGATCGAGGATCCGCTGGTTTCTGCCTTCTGAGTGTAGCTGCCCGCGGATCTCCATCGCCCAGTCGGGGTGGCTGCGATAGAGCTCGCTCTCGACGCTGATCATCTCAGGCTCGACCCAAAGACCGAACCCGATGCCCAAAGAGGTGATCTTGTCAGAGAGCCTTTTGAGCCCTCCGGGCAGCTTCTTAGGGTTTTCGTCCCAGTCTCCTAAGGAGCTTGTGTCATCATTTCTGTTTGAGAACCAGCCGTCGTCGAGGACAAAGAGCTCACACCCTAAGTCCTTCGCGGATTTCGCGAGAGAGACGAGGTTGTGCTCATTGATATCAAAATAGCAGGTCTCCCATGAGTTTAAGAGCACGGGGCGCTCTTTATCCTTCCATTCGCCTCTTACGATATGTTCTCTGACGAAGCGGTGCATATTCAGGCTCATCCCCGTAAAGCCCAAGGGTGAGTAGGTCATCACCCCTTCTGGGGTGTCGAAGGACTGTCCCTCTTCGAGGACATAACGGAAACCGTCAGGCTGGATGCCGGTGACCACGCGGGTCTTAGAGAACGCGCTGACCTCGACGGAGGAATAGTGGTTTCCTGAGTAGATCAGGTTGAAGCCGTAGACATCGCCGTAGGTCTCCGCCGCATTCTCGCTATGAACCATGAAGAACGGGTTCGCTCTTGACGAAGAGCAGCCCGCGCGCGACTCGATCACGAACTTGCCGGCGTTTAAAGTGACGGTGCTCTTGTTCATCTCGCGTGCCCACGCGCCGTGGAAGGACGAGACAGCATAGCCTGCGTCGGAGAAGTCGACCTGCGCCGACATCAGCCGCTCGATCTCGATCGGCTCTGAGGAGTTGTTGATCAGTCTTGCCCTGCGGGTGATGACATCACAGTCGGGATAGACATAGTAGTGGAGCTCTAAGAAGAGCCCGCGGTCTTTGAGTATAAGGCACAGGTGCTCCGCCTCAGCCTCTGTATAGGATGAGGGAAGGGTATCTGACGAGGGATTCTCACTGTCGATCACCGCGCTCTCAAAGAGAAAGTCGGACGAGCGCGAGCCGTCGGGCAGGACAAGCTCTAAAAACGGCTCTCTGATATCCCCGTGGCCTAAAGAGGACATCTCGAGGCACATATCCTCGAGCACGGTGGTGGGGTGATCCTTCGAGTAGACGACGACATTTCCGGGCTCAAACTCACGCTTCTCCTCCATCGAGAGGAGCTCTTCGGCAGAGCTTATATCTATCCTTCTGCCGTAGTAGAGGTGTTCGATATGCCCGGACTTCGTGACCGTCAGGGCATATGCGGTATGCTCGGTGAGCAGGAGATACGCCTCCCGCTCACCGCTGTATTTCTTGATCACTTTAGATCCCCCAACTTACTTTTTGTCTTCTTTTTTCTCGATGGTCGCCATGACCTTCTTCTCGTTGTAGAATCCGAGGATGATCGCGCCCAAAGCGCAGAACGCGACCGCGACGAAGCCGACGATGGTCATGCCGAGGGTGGACGCGGTGATGTCGTTGCTGTTGGTGTTCTGGGTGGTGCCGATGATCGCGAGAGAGGTGAAGACGAGCATCGCGAGTGACTGGCCGAACTTCATCGCGAAGGTGCGTGCCGCGAAGAACATACCCTCTCTGTTCTCACCGGTGACGATACCGTCCGCCTCCGCGACATCCGCGACGATCGACTGGGGGATGATGCCGAGTAATGCCATCGGGAACGCCGCGATCACACAGATCACAACGCCGAAGATCATGCCGGGGATCGAGCCGATGCCCAAGAGTCCCGGGTTCTCAGCGGTGCCGAGCACGCCGATCAGACCCGCGACGACATACGCGAGCGCCAATCCCAAGAAGCCGGTGATGACGAGCTTCTTCTTGCCGAACTTCTTGACGAGCTTCGATACGATCGGGTAGAAGCACGCCGACAGCACTGTCATGCCGCCGAGGAAGTACATCGTGTACGCCTCGCTGATGTTCATCGAGACCTTGACGAAGAACGGCAGACCCGTCTGGAAGAGGGTCAGTCCGACCCAGTACATGATATCCGAGAAGACGAAGGTGCGGAAGCTGCCGTTTTTGAAGGTGGCGCCTAAGGACTTGAGCATATTGGAGTTGGATGGTTTGGTATCGACGAATTCCTTCTCTTTCAAGAAGAAGGTCGGGATCAGCATGCAGATGCACGCGATGACCGCCAGCACGATGAAGCAGATGCGGTAGCTCCACGCGAAGCCGACATTTCCTCTTAAGAACCCCGCGAACACGAAGGGGGTATACGCGAGCATCGTGCCCGCGAAGAAGGTCAGCGAGATCGCGGTGGAGATATACATACGGTCGTCCTGTGTCTTGCCGAACTCAGAGATCAGCGCGTTGTATGGGGTGCAGTACATCGTCATGAACAGGTAGAACAGCACGATGAATACCGAGATCCACACCACATTCCACGAGCTGATCATGTTGACCGGCGCGCAGAACAGGAGCACGGTCACGACGGACAGCGGGATCGCCGCGTACTGCATGAAGGGGATGCGTCTGCCGCGCTTGTTCTTACTTCTGTCAGACATGGACGCGATCCACGGGTCGGTGACGGCGTCGAATACACGCGAGAGCGCGGTGATGAGACCCAGCACCGTCAGAAAGCCGCCGATCACGAGACCGGGCGTGATATACTGGATGGCGCCGTTCTCAGAGATATCGGTCTGGGTGGGCAGGTAGAAGGTGACGAACCACGCGCTGATGATACCGCTTAAGGTAGACCATCCGAGCTGGCCGACTGCGAAGATTCGCATTTGTCTTTTTGTTAATCGTTTCATGTTGTCCTCCGGGTAATAATATTTGAATATGTAAATTTACGGATCAAATCCGTCTCTTACTTTTTGAGACCCATGGCGATTTTGACGACCTCATACGCACCGTTGTAGAGACCTGTCGCTTTGTTCCTGACGATGTTCTCGCACATCATCCTAAGGGTGGTGTCTTCGGTCAGGAAGAGTTTGATCATCTGCAGGGTGTGGGGGATATCCTCACACTCCAAGGTGCCGTCGCCGAATTCCGCCGAGTGGATCGCGCCCCACTTCTCGTGGCCGCCGATGCGCTTTAAGAAGAGCTTCGGCACGGGATAGAACGCAAGCTCCGAGGGCTTGGTCAGCAGGACATCCGAGCTTCTCATCAAAAGGTTGGTGCAGTAGACCGCTTCGAAGATGTTCTCATGCCAGAACGCGTGAACCCCTTCGACCTCTCCATCGATCGCGCTCTCTGCGAAAGATACAGTGTCGTCCCAGTCGTTCATGTGTTCTGTGGAGAGCTCAGACAGTCCGTCGATCTCTCCCTTGAGCTCATCCCAGACCTTACGGTAGTCGCCGACATTGACATAGATCGCCGCCTTCTTCTCTCTGACCGCCGGCAGCAGATAGCGGATGACAGCACAGAAGAGTTCCTTCTGCGCGCCCGCGCCGCCGATCGTCAGCAGAAAGCGCATCGGTTTATCCTGCTTTTTGCGCTCTAAGCGCTTTTCACAGTCTTTCTCGATATTCACGACCAGCTCGTGATCGATGTAGTGACCGGTATACTTTAAGGCGTCTGCGTCCATCGGATGGAGCACTGTCTTCTTCTGCATACCGTTTAGGATGCGGTAGCCGAGATAGCTCTGATAGGTCTGTACGGTATGCACCGCGCCCTCTGCCAGGTGCAGCGCCATCGGCCAGTTGTCGGGAATCGCGTTGACGACATATTTCATCCCCGCGTGGATCGCCGCCTGCGCCGGCCAGACATGGGTGCCGACGACGGGGATGTCCTTCGGGATGTTCCTGAACACCGGCGCCATCAGCTCGGCGTTCTTCTGATCCGAGGCGTTGTAGCTGAGCTGTCTGAAGCCCTCATAGTTCATCGGCTCCCACACGGTCTTGTTGAAGAGCTTGCTCTTCTGCGAGATGCGCGAGCCTAAGGAGTACAGGTCGTTTTGCGCGCCGATGACCTTGGTGCAGGTGGTCTCCTTGTAGGAGTTTAAGTCCATCCAGTAGGGGGTATAGCCTAAGGCGTGCGCCGCTGACGCCATCGCGATCGAGATGCGGTAGTGACCGAAGCCCATGCGGATGTTGCCGACGATGATGCCTTTCTCTGTGTCAAAGGGGATCTCGCCCTCGCCCTCCGCGACGCGGATGTCATATACGCCCAAGGGGGCAGTCAGCGTCTTGTTCTCTGAGAGCTTGACGGGATAGTCCCGATCAGAGTCGTCACCGTATTTTCGGATATATTTCTGTTTGGATTTGAGCGCTTTTTTATAGTCGCCCGGCTTGATCTCGTTTTGAAAGATCACTTTGCTTTTGTCTTCCATATGCGTACTCCTTTATTCTGTTATGTCAAAGCGCAGAGAGAGTTCCTCCGCACCGTCTGTCCTGAGTGTCAATACCGCTTTTCCTGTCTCCCCTGTTGTTCTGAGATAGGTGCCGCCCATACCGCCGTATAAGGGGAAGATATCGGGGCCGATCAGAGCGGCGGCGCCGGTCACCTGAGCCCTCACCGCGCCGAAGAAGAACGGCAGGATGTTTTCGTTTTGATCAACAGCTTTGATCCTGATCGCGGCGACATCGGCGCTCTCTTTGATATGGAGCGTGTCAGAGCTGACCGAGGCTCTCAGCCTGAGGGTCTCGAACGGTTCTTTGATGACGGTCTTGACGACCTTATTGCCCTTGATCGCCTCGAAACGGTAGAAGGACGCCGCGTCTCCCCAGTTCTCGATGTATTTTCCGTAGAGGCGATAGGCATCTTCAAAGGTCATCTTGTGCCTGACCATGAGGTGCGCCGCCTTTGCCTTGAGCGCGGGGGTAAGGTGATCCATCCCGAAGCGGGCGGCAAAGTTCAGGAGCTCCTTGACCGCATCCGCCTGCTTCTCTGAGAAGCTCTCGCCCTCTTTGATGCGGTCTCCGATGAGATCCGCGATCTCGATCGGCGGGCGGTACAGATGCGAGAAGTCCGAGTCCTGATGGGTATATTCACGGATGAAGGCGTCGTTCTTGTACATCCGCACCCGATCGGCGTTCGTCAGAAGATAGATCCGCCCCCTGACCGAGGCGGGGTGCTCTCCGATATCCATCGAGGAGCTCAACTCAAGAACCGGGATCTGATCCTGTCTGACCGCGTAGACCGCGGCGGCAAGCTTTGGGTTTCGGAACATATCGCATACGCCGTGATAGCAGATTCTGTCTCCGGAGCCGAAGTCTCGGTGCGTATTATAGTCAGCGTAGCACCACCCGAACGATCCCGCGATATCGTTATAGGACGCGGCACTGTCGAGCACTCTCGCGTGGCGGAGCATATGCTCCGTTCTCAGTTCTTCGTTATCAAAGCTCTTGGTCGGGTACATATGCCCGTTATATTCTGAGATAAGATACGGCTTCTCCGGATCGGGAGTGATCTGCTTCTTAGGCTCACAGCCCGCGTTCTTCCCCGAGTGGGAGAAGTCGTTGTAGGTGTAGACATCCTCTAAGAACGAGCTCTTCTTCAGATACCTGACGCCGCCGGTCGGACGGCTCTCGTCCAACGAGTGGGCGACCGCGTTTGTTAAGCGGTAGAGTTCGTCGTCATCGCGGCTCTCGTTGATTCTGACGCCCCAGAGGATCACAGATGGGTGGTTTCGGTACTGTTTCACCATCTCGGCGGTCATCGCGATCGCCGATTTCTTCCATTCGTCGTCACCGATATGCTGCCATCCGGGGATCTCGGTAAAAACTAAGAGTCCCAACTCATCACAGCGGGTGACAAAGTGCCGAGACTGCGGATAGTGAGAGGTCCTCACCGCGTTGAGCCCGAGCTCGTTCTTCAGAATCTCAGCGTCATAGCGCTGGATCGACTTCGGCATCGCGTACCCGACATACGGAAAGCTCTGATGGCGGTTTAGCCCGACGATCTTGAGCCTTCTGCCGTTGAGAAAGTAACCGTTCTTTGCAAACTGTGATTTGCGAAAGCCGATCGCGGTATCCATCCGATCAAGGACTTTGCCGTCTTTGATCAGCTCAGTCCTCAGGGTGTAGAGCGTGGGGGAGAGGACATCCCACAGCCTGATGTTGTCGATCGAAAAGGTGTCTTCATCGCTCTCCTTGAGCTGATGATCGCCGCCGTATTCATAGAGGGAGTAGTGTACCGCGCAGCCATCTCCCTTTTCAACCTCTGTATGACAGCGAAGCGTTCCCGTAAAGCGAATGTCGCTCACCGTCTTCTCGTCAGCATTCTGAGGGAGCGCGATCCCGTCGGGAACAGTCGGGACACAGAAGACATCCTTGATGAAGCTCTCTTCTCTGATATCGAGGCGCACTCCCCGATAGAGCCCGCCGTAGGTCATATAGTCGATCACCTTGCCGAACGGCGGAAAGTTCAGTGTCTCGTGAGAGTCGACTTTGATGGATACGACCGAGTCTCGATCTTCTCTGAGCTTATCGGTCAGCTCCGCTTCAAAGGCGGTGTAGCCGCCCTTGTGCTCTGCAATCTTCTCGGCGTTTACAAAAACCTTTGCAAAGTGCGCGGCGGCGTCGATACACAGAAAGATCCGTTTATTTTGCCATTCTTGTTTTTTGCGCAGCGTTCTGCGGTAGAGGACGGTCTTCTGATAGATCTTCTCGTCAAAATAGTGAAAGGGCGTTTCCGTTACACAGTGGGGCAGGCTGACTTTGATAAAGTTATCTCCCTCTCCAAGCAGCAAGCGCTCGTCGTATCGGTCAAAATATTCCCAGTTATCATTAAGAAAAACGGTATTTCGCATAAATCTGTCCTTATATCGTTGTGAAAAATCACAAATTTGTTTCACGGAAAAATTATATTTTGTCTATTATATCATATTTTCCATCGGATGGCAACAAAAAAAGAGCCGAAATTCGACTCTTTTTCAAATGATCTGTATGTTTTCGGAAACACTTATTCCGCTTCACCAAAGGCGAACTGTCCAACCCTGCCGTCATATCGCATGAACGCAAGGTGACGCTGGATCATCGTCACATCGGTGATCGAGACGGAGCGGTCACCGTCACAGTTTGAGGCGACCAGCTGCAGAGGCGTGAGGGGCTTGAGCCCCGCGAGGTACTTCTGGATGACGGTCGCGTCGATGATCGTCACATTCCCGTCGAGATCGGCGTCTCCGCGGATGACCCTGCGTCTTTGGGGCTGCTGCGGTTCTGTCGGCGCTGCTGTCGGGACCCACGGCTGGCTTGTCGGCTCTCCCGTCGGCGCATCGGTCGGAGGGGCGGTCGGCCTATCTGTCGGGGTCACAGTCGGAGCCGATGTCGGTTTCACAGGCTCAGTCACGGGCTCAGTCACAGGTTCAGTCACAGGTTCGGTCGGCTGCGGGTCGGGGATGTCGTCTGCATTATGATAGGTAACGCCGCCGATCGTGAGCGTGTGGCCGTTCAGGTCAATATTGTGCTTATTACCGTAGAAGGTATCGATCACACTGTTTCCGGTCAGCGTCCATTTGTTGTTGTTAGTCAGTGAGATCGTGATGCCCGTTCCCGCGGCTCTGCCCCGATAGTCACAGCTCAGATACACCTCTGCCGAGGAGCTTCGGTCTGTGAGGATGTCGCCTTTGAGCGTATTGGTTTCAACGACACCGGTGTTCAGCGTTACCCGGCTGTTTTCCGCGCTTAGCAGTACATGAGCAGTGTTTTTGCCTCCTGTCTCTATGGCCGTACCGGAAAGATTGATGCTCGCGCTCGTGTTGCTCACACGAAAGGCGACGGGATCGTCTGTGATGAGCGAGGAGTTTATGAGCGAGACAGAAGATTGGGAGGCACCCTTGTCGATATAGATACCCTTTCTGCCGTAGAGGTCGGTATTTCTGAAGTTGGCGAATCCTGAGTAGACATAGAGCGGAGAGTCATACTCAGAGTACAGAGATGAAGACTCGAACTGTGCCGTTCCGCTTATACGCGCCGCGGCGGAACCCAGACCGAACGAATAGTATGCGCCGCTGTAATCATTGAAAAAACTTATCGGTGCGACAATCAGCGCGTCGGACTTTTTCCCCTTTGTCTGTACCAGGTTATTCTCTGCCATGATGGATGAGCGGGTTGAGGCATAGATGCCGGGGCTGTTTTCTCCGGTGGTGGAGAGATCGATATAGTTGAGGCGCAGCTGGGTATGGTTGCCGCAGGTTTGGATACCGCCGGTATTTTTGTTATGGGTAGAGATCGAGCTTGACGACGCTCTGCTGATGGTCGCGTTGGCGCCGCCCTTGACGGTGACCGCATAGGTGATATCGTCTCCTAACGGTTCGCCGGCGGCATTGTCGATATTGATCATCGGGTTGAGGATCTCTACCGGCTCGGCGGTATCGATAATCAGATAGCGGTAGCTCCTGCCGTTCTCGGTCGTGCCGTGATCGATAACAGTGGGCTCGTCCTCATCAATGTCACCCGCCGATACCGTTGTCGCGGATAAGAACAACAGCAGTATCGCAAGAAAAATAGCAATCAGTCGTCTCGGTTTCATAATCATCCCCCGTTTTGGTTCGTTATTTTTGCGTGATAGGTCAGAGAAATTTTCCTGACAGTAATCCCCTACATTTATATAACGAATCAAAACGCCGTTTTTTTGCATTAAACTAAAAAATTTCAAAAAATTTTATTTTCTCCGCAGAGAGCGCAGATACGCTTTGCGTTCGTCCGGGATGCGGTAGGATTCCACCGCCTTTTGGATCGTCTTGTTATGTACCCATCTTTCGAGCTTGTTTTCTTCGAGGATCTTCACGGCGTCGTCGTACTGCTTTGAGAGCGCGGTTGCGAAGTACCACGAGATCATCATGCGGATGTAGTACTCGTCGGAAGTGACGCTGCTGACCGTTTGCAGATATCTTTTTTCGAATCGGTCATCAAGGAAGTAGTTCATCAGGCATAAGATCGCATAGCGCACGGTATAGGTGTGCTCGCTCTGAATCCATTCATCGATATAGGGCAGGAGCCGCTCGGGAGATTTTTCGAACGCTTTGACACGCAGCGAGTCGCACACTCCCCAGTTGTCGATATAGGGGAGGAGCCTGTTGACTTCTTTTGCCGCTTGATCAAAGTCTTTGATCTTTGCGAGCAGAAAGCTGTGCAGATGGTATTCTTCATAGTACTCGTGCGGCAGGACGGACAGGAACATTCCCGCATTTTCAGATCCGTTGAGCTCTTTTGCGAGCGTACGGATCACAGGCAGCCGTACCCCGATGACGGTATCGGGGGCGACGGTCGGGTTGAGCTTGATATTGAACGTGCGCAAATCATCGTCTTTGAGATCGAATAATCTCTTCTGTATCTCTGTCATATCAGCGGTTCAGATAGTGATGAGCGCTTGTTGCGGCGATCGCGCCGTCGGAACAGGCGGTGACGATCTGCCTGAGCGACTTCCTCCTGGTATCTCCCGCGGCGAAGAGCCCCTCTGTGGAGGTTCTCATCTCATCGTCTGTGAGGATGTAGCCGCTCTCGTCGAGCTTCACAAGGGAGGAGAAGAGGTCGTTGTCGGGGATCAGCCCGATCGCCTCGAAGACACCTGAGACCTCGATATCCTTTACTTCGTCCGTATCGATGTTCTTCAGCTTTAGGGAGGTGACCCGCTTTTCTCCGCCGAAGGAGAGCGGGATATGCCGCGGCATCAGGGTGATGTTGTCGATCGAGGAGAGCTTGTCAAGATAGCTTTTCGACGCGGTGGGGTGTTCTCTTCTGTAGATCAGGTAGACCTGCTCACAGATGTTTGAGAGATAGATCGCGTCGCCCAAGGCGGAGTTGCCCGCGCCGATAACCGCGACCTTCTTCTTTCTGAAGAATCCGCCGTCGCATACCGCGCACCAGGAGATGCCTCTGCCTCTTAAGCGATCCTCGCCCTCGATATGAAGCTCTCTTCGCTTGACGCCGTTTGCGATGATGACGGTCTTCGACTGATACTCGCTGACGGTGGTCACGACGGCGAAGATCTCGCCGTCCTTTCTGAGCTCTGTGACATCCGATGATACCGATTCTACCCCTAAGGCGTCGATCTGGCTCTTGATGTTCTGCGCGAGCTCAAAGCCCTCGATCTGCTGATAGGACGGGTAGTTCTCGATCACGGAGGTCAGCGCGACCTGTCCGCCGAAGCCCGCCTTCTCAATGACCAGCACGCTCATTCCCGCGCGCTTTGCGTAAACAGCGGCAGTCATTCCCGCGACGCCGCCGCCGATGATGATCAAATCATACATGAAAGATCCTCCTTTGGACATTTTGATAAAAGTTTACAAATAATGATGGATTTATATATGAAGCTGTGTTATAATATATTTGTTCCCGAAAATAATGATAAAAACGGAGGTAGTTTTATGGCAGTTGAACATTTATCCGAATCAAACTTTGAGAGCGCTGTAGCGCAGGGCGTCACTCTGGTGGATTTCTTCGCGACATGGTGCGGACCGTGCAAGATGCTGTCTCCGATCGTGGAAGAGATCGCGGGAGAGGCTGACGGCTTCAAGGTATATAAGGTAGACATCGATGAGTGCGAAGACCTCGCGATGGACTTCTCCATCATGAGCGTTCCCACCGTGATGATCTTCAAAGACGGCGATGAGGCCGACAGGATCATCGGCGTACGCTCTAAGGAAGAGCTCCTGTCCGCCGTCAAAGCGAACTTATAAATCTGTTCAATGAAAATTTCCCTGCTCATAACGGGCAGGGAATTTTTTGCCTTTCAGGGCTTCCCGCAAGGCAGTGTTATTCATAGTGAAAGTAGCGCTTGATCGCGGAGAAGGACTTGTCCGAGATGACATGCTCCATCCGGCAGGCGTCTTCGGACGCGGTCTCTTCATCGACGCCGATATCGACCAGCACCTTGGTCAGAAAGCGATGGCGCTCATAGATCTTGGACGCGACGCGCTTGCCCTCTTCTGTCAGGCTCAGTCCGCCGCCGTCGCCGACGGTGACATATCCGCCCGATTTCAGGAGCCCGATGGCACGGCTGACCGAGGGCTTTGAGAATCCCATGTATTCTCCTACATCGATCGCGCGGACAAAGCTCTTCCGCTCAGAAAGAATAAGGATGGTTTCTAAGTACATTTCGCCGGATTCCTGAAGATGCATCGTGATTCCTCCGAAAAAGTGATGTAAAAATTAGGTGTTATCAAATATAAATTCAGTTTATCATATTCAAACCAGAAAATCAAGTCCGGTGAAAAAGAATATCAGGATGACGAATCGCAATTGATAGAAAAAACCGTCCGGCATCTGTCGGACGGTTGATTGTGTTTCTGACTGTGATCAGTTCGGGTTCTCGTCGTTTTCGTTGTTGAGGTTATCGTTCAGGATATCCGCGATGATCTCTCTCTCATCCATATGATACTTGACGCCCTTGATCTCCTGATAGTCCTCGTGACCCTTGCCCGCGAGCACGACGATATCACCGTCTTCGGCGTTCTCGATACAGTAGCGGATCGCGTCGATGCGGTTGGGGATGACGATGTAGCTGCCGTCCGTCTTATCAAGACCGACCTTGATATCCGCGATGATGTCCATCACATCCTCAAAGCGGGAGTTGTCTTCTGTAATGACGGAGAGGTCGGAGAGTCTGCCCGAGACCTCGCCCATCTCATAGCGGCGCTGCTTGGGGCGGTTGCCGCCCGCGCCGAACATGGTGATCAGACGGTGGGGCTTGTATTCTCTCAAGGTGGTCAGGACATTCTCCATCGAGACCGCGTTGTGCGCGTAGTCGATGAGCATCGTGTAGTTGCCGGGAACAGGGACGACCTCCACCCTGCCCTTGACCTTGACTTTTGCGAGGCCCGCGATGATGTTCTCTTCGGTAACACCGAAGTGTCTGCATACAGAGATCGCCGCCAACGCGTTGTAGACCGAGAACCTGCCGGGGATCGCGACATCGAGCGAGAGCTCCATCTCTCCGGTGGTCTTGAAGTGGACGCCGATGAATCCCGGTTTCGCGACCAGTTCGTCGCCGTGGGCGACAAGATCCGCGCTCTCGCTGTAGCCGTAGGTCTCGATCTCACAGGTGTGATCCTTGATGACATTCTCGGCGTTCTCGTCGTCGACATTGATCAGCGCTTTCTTGCACTGTTTAAAGAGCAGGCTCTTGCAGTGGAGGTATTCTTCCATATCCTTATGCTCGGCGTCGCCGATATGGTCGGAGGAGAAGTTGGTGAATACACCGTAGTCAAAGAGGATGCCGTCGGTGCGGTGCCACTTGAGTCCTAAGGACGACGCCTCGATCACCATCGCGCGGCAGCCTTCGTTCACCATCCTGCGCATCGCCTGCTGGATCTCATAGGACTCCGGGGTGGTGTTGTTGGTTTTGTAGATCTGGTCGTCGATCACGATGCCTAAAGTGCCGATGGTGCCGGTCTTGATGCCCGCGTTCTCGAGGATCGAGCGGATCATCGCGACGGTGGTGGTCTTGCCCTTGGTGCCGGTCACCGCGACGGTCGTCAAAGACAGCGCCGGATGGCTGAAGTACTCGACGCTCATTAAGGCGAGCGCCGCTCTCGAGTCTTTGACCTTGACGACGGCGGTGTGGACATTCGCCTCTACATCATCCTCTACGATCAGCGCGGTCGCGCCCTTCTCAAGCGCGTCGGGGATGAACTTGTGCCCGTCGACATTGTAGCCCTTTAAGGCGACGAAGGCGCAGCCGTAGCTGACCTTTCTCGAATCATAGATGACATCCTTGATGTCGATATCCAGCGAGCCCTGTATCAGCTCGAAGTCGATCTTTGTCAGTAAGGTGGACAGTTTCATAGTGAATTCCCTCCGTGGATTAAAACATTCATCTACCGCGTATTATACTATTAATAACGCGTCTGTGTCAATGAGCGAATTGTTCGCTGTTTTGCAGATTTAGTAAAAATACACGAAAATATTTGAAAAAATATTTCATTGCACGTTTTAATTCTTTAAAAGAACGAAAAGTTTCTCTCATGTAAAGACCCTCTCCCTTCTTTCAGGTGGATGAGTAGCAAGTTGCACAAATCAAAAAATGTGAAATTTCACAAATTCAAAAATCCCAATTTGTGGAAAACTAACAGAATCAAAAAAATCAATCGTAAAGTTGCACAAAAACAAATTACAGATTTATTGTTTTGGATAAAAAGTACAAAGGGAGTTGAAATCAGTGGTTATTATATGGTAAAATTGATACAGTGATTAGACTACCGTCCGTATCGGATTTTGGACGGAGCGCTTCACTCGTGTAAGACACGAAAATTTATTAAAGAAAGGAAATCCGACTATGAAGAAAATTTTAGCACTTGTTCTCGCATTGCTGATGGTTGCTACCGTATTCGCAGCTTGCGGCGGCGGCGGTGGAGAGACCCCCTCCGGCGGCGATACACCCTCCGGTGACACCGATGTATTCGGCGGCGAGGACAACATCACACTGAAGGTATGGGCTCCCGAAAAGGCGAAGGAACTCACCGAGAAGCAGTGCCAGGCTTTCATCGAACAGTATCCTGACAAGACCATCTCAATCGAAGTTGTAGCTCAGGGCGAAGGCGATGCTGCTACCGCGCTGTTAAATGACCCCGATACAGCGGCTGATGTCTTCTCCTTCCCGGTTGACCAGCTCAACAAGCTCGTCCGCGCGGGCGTTATCGCTCAGGTATTTGACGAGTATCTTGAGGATGTCAAGGCGAACAACTCTGCGTTCACCGTTGACGCTGCTACCGTAGACGGCACCACTTGGGCATTCCCCGAGACCGGTGAGAACGGCTACTATCTCGTATACGACAAGTCCGTCGTATCCGACGATCAGGCGAAGACCTTAGAAGGCGTTTTACAGGCTTGCCGTGACGCCGGCAGAAAGTTCATCATGGACGCCGGTAACGGTTTCTATTCCTGCATCTTCCCCTTCACAGGCGGTCTGGAAGTTGACGGCGCTGACGAAGACGGCGTTCAGATCTTCAACGATTATGACGAAGACGCGGTTGTTGACACCCTGATGGCGTTCTCCGCTCTGTTCCACGAGTATTCTGATGTTTTCGAGTCCAACGACCCCGCGAAGATCTCTTCCGGTATGGCTGAGAATCCCTCCAAGGTTGCTGCCGGTATCGACGGTTCCTGGAACGCTGCTACCGTTCAGGGCGTATTAGGCGACAACTTCGGCGCTGCGAAGCTCCCCACCATCAAGGTCGGCAGCGAAGACAAGCAGATCATCTCCTTAAACGGCTGCAAACTCATCGGCGTTAACATGAGCTCCAAGTTCTTAGACGCTGCTGAAGTTCTGGCGAATTACCTCTCCGGTGAAGAGTGCCAGCAGCAGAGAGCTGAAGAGATCTCATGGGCTCCCTCCAATGTGAAGGCTGCTGAGTCTGAGGCTGTTACCAGCAACTCCGCTCTCACAGCTCTTCTCGAGCAGGCGAACTACTCCATCGCTCAGGCGAAGGTTACCGATACCTTCTGGTCCCCGATGGCTGCTCTCGGCGATGCGGTTTACAAGACCGAGAACAAGACCGACGCTGCTTTCCTCAAGGATGAGCTCCAGAAGTGCGTCGCGAACATCAAGGACGAATAAGACAGAAGCGCCGAGGCTCGCAGCCCCAAAATAAGACGGGCCGAGCGGGAGTTATACGAGGATCAGCGAAGGCGAACGAGGCGTGACATAGAAGCGCCGAGCGCCGCAGCCCGCGTATAACGACGGTCATGGCGTGACATAAGAAAAAACGATTTACATCCGGTCGGGCGAGAGGTATCCCGTCCGACCGGAGATGAAACAAGGCATTTGGGGACGAGTAGGGGCGAGCTTTGGCTGCCCGATACGAGTTGTCAAAGCTCGGCCCTACGGATCAACAAGCTAAACTGTATTGAGTGACGGGGAAAACTCTCTGTTTACATCATAAAATCTTTTCAAACTGGGAAGTGAACTGATGAAATATATTGATTATATGCAGCTCAATCCCTTCCAGAGATTCGGCTATAACTTCAAGAACTTTTTCAAGGCTCTGCCCGGCAACATCAAGAAGTTCTTCTGCGCGATCGGCAGATTCTTCAAGAAGCTGGTTTTAGGCATCGGAAAAGGCTTTGCGGGTTATTTCTCGAGATTTATCAAGGGCGATTGGGCAACCAAGTTATCCTACATCATCATGGGTGTCGGTAACGCTGCCAAGGGACAGGTCATCAAAGGCATCCTGTTCTTAGTCATCGAGGTCGCTTATATCATGTACATGATTTCCTTCGGCGGCTTCTACATTTCCAAGTTCGGCACTCTCGGCGATTCGCTGAGACATATGGAGACCATCAACGGCAAGCATGTCACCGTTCCCGGCGACAACTCCATGCTGATCTTGCTCTACGGTGTTCTGACCATCGTCATCACCGTCATCTTCTTCGTTATTTACATAGCAAACACCAAGTCCGCCTACAAAACTCAGCAGACTGTCGCTGCAGGCGAGAAGCCTGTTTCCTTCAAGGCTGAGGTCAAAGACCTCCTTGATAACAAGTTCCATGTAACGCTCTTGGCATTCCCGACACTGACCATCTCGGTGTTCACGATTCTGCCCCTGATCTTCATGATCCTGATCGCGTTCACGAACTATGACGCTTCTCATATGCCCCCCGGCTCACTGTTCACATGGGTCGGTATGGCGAACTTCGCCGATATCTTCAAGATCACCGGCGGCGGCGCGACAGGCGCTGCGTCCAAGGGCGCGACCTTTATTGAGCTGACCAAATGGACCATCATCTGGGCGATTTTCGCGACTGTTCTCAACTACATCTTAGGTATGGTCGTCGCTCTGATGATCAACAAGAAGGGCATCAAGTTAAAGAGCCTGTGGAGAACTCTCTTCGTTGTTACCGTTGCGGTTCCCCAGTTCGTATCCCTTCTTCTGATGAACCAGATGCTGGCTGTTGACGGCGCTGTCAATGTTCTGCTCGTCAATGTCTTGCACTGGGCGCCTGAGCCGATCCGATTCCTCAACTCCGATCCGTGGCTGGCTCGCGCAACCGTTATTGTTATCAACTGTTGGGTAGGTATCCCGTATACCATCCTGATCACCTCAGGTATTCTGATGAATATCCCCGCGGATCTCTACGAGTCCGCTACCATCGACGGCGCGGGTCCCGTCAAGTCGTTCTTCAAGATCACGCTGCCCTACATGCTGTTCGTAACCACACCTTATCTGATCACGAGCTTCATCGGCAACATCAACAACTTCAATGTTATCTATCTTCTCTCGAACGGCGGACCAAACACCTCAAAGCTCTATCAGGCGGGATACACGGACCTGCTTGTTACATGGCTCTTTAAGCTGACCATGAACTCTCAGGACTATGATCTCGCGGCGGCTGTCGGTATCTTGGTATTCATTGTTTGTGCTACGCTCTCGCTGATCACATTCAACCTGACAAAATCTGCGAAGGATGAGGAGGCGTTCTCATGATAAAAAGTTATAAGTTCAGAAGAGTGCTCGCAAATACCCTCATCTATATTCTGCTCGCAGTGCTCGGCCTGATCTGGATTTCTCCGCTGGTCTACTTAGTACTCCATTCCTTCAGAGCAGAGGGTCTTGCGACCGTATCTTATCTGATTCCTCACGAGTTCTCGTTCCAGAACTACATCGACCTGTTCACCGACACCGCGTCGCTGAACTTCCCGAGATGGTTCCTTAACACCTTTATCGTAGCGATCTTCTCCTGCATCATCTCTACTTTGGCGGTTCTGATGGTTTCTTACTCCTTCTCCCGTCTGAGATTCAAGGCGAGAAGACCCCTGATCAACATCGGCATGATCCTCGGTATGTTCCCCGGATTCATGACCATGATCGCGATCTACTACCTCTTAAAGGCGATGGGTCTTACTCAGACTCTGGTAGCGCTGGTCATCTGCTATTCTGCGGGTGCCGGCCTCGGATATCAGATCAGTAAAGGCTTCTTCGATACCATCCCGCGCGCGCTGGATGAAGCGGCGACCATCGACGGCGCGACAAGAAATCAGATCTTCTGGAAGATCATCTTGCCGATGTCGAAGCCGATCGTTGTCTATACCGTTCTGACAGCGTTCATCGGTCCCTGGACCGACTTCATTCTCGCGAAGATTATCATGGGCGACAAGGTCGACAACTACACCGTTGCGATCGGTCTGCAGAAGATGGTCTCGATGGAATTCTTCACAACCCACTTCAAACGCTTCTTAGCGGGTTCGGTCATCGTTGCGGTGCCGATCACCATCCTCTTCTTAAAGCTCCAGACTTACTATGTAGAGGGTGTTACCGCCGGCGGCGTTAAGGGCTAATATCAACATCAAACGCTGATTTGTACAGCAAGAGGGCGGAATATCTTTCCGCCCTCTTTGATTATCGACAGTTCTCAGTTTTCAGTTCTCAGTTTTCGGGCCGGGATTCAGATCATCCCCTTGTTTCTGAGAGCAGTCAACTGATAACTGACAACTGTGAACTGAAAACTTCTATGAGGTGCTTTATGAAAAAATTTTTATCCGTATGTCTGATCTTCGCCCTGCTGCTCTCCTGTGCCGCGCTCTCTGCCTGTCAGGGAGGCGGCGACCCCACCGAGAGCCTGAAGATCACCTCGAGCGACGACAAATATCGCAGCTACTATCAGATCTGGATCGGTTCGTTCTGTGATTCCGACGGCGACGAGATCGGCGACTTTCAGGGGATCATCTCCAAGCTCGACTATATCAACGACGGCGATCCCGACGGGGGAGACGACCTCGGAATGGACGGCATCTGGCTCTCTCCGATGATGCCCTCCAATACTTATCACAAGTACAATGTCCGCGACTATTATGCGATCGACGAGGACTTCGGTACGATGGAGGACTTTGACGAATTTCTGAAAGCGGCGCACGACCGCGGCATCAAGGTCATTATCGACTTAGTCGTCAACCACTCCGGCTCCGATCACGAGTTCTTTGTCAAGGCATGCGAGGAGCTTCGAGAGGGCAAAGAGGACGGCTACGCGCGCTACTACAACTTCTCGACCCAGCGCGACAGCGTCTATCAGCACAATGTCAGCGGCACCAACTATTACTATCAGGGCGACTTCTGGGATCAGATGCCCGACTGGAACCTCTCCTTCGATGGTACCCGCGAGTACTTTGAGGATGTCGCCAAGTTCTGGCTCGACAAGGGCGTCGACGGCTTCCGTCTTGACGCGGTGAAGTACTTCAAGGACAGCCACACCGACGGCGTCGAGTTCCTCAAGTGGTTCTATGAGATGTCCAAGAGCTACAAGGACGATGTCTACATGGTCGGTGAGGACTGGGACAATCCCTCGAGTATCTATGATTACTATGAGAGTGGCATTGACTCTCTGTTCAACTTCAAGTTCGCGACAACCTCGGGTGAGTTTGTCATGGCGGCTCACGGTATGGTTGAGGATATGATCAAATCGCTCAAAAAGTACGACAACAATATCAAGACTCACAACGAGAACGCCATCAACGCGAACTTCCTGACCAACCACGATATGGTGCGCGTCGCGAATGTCCTGGACGAGGACGAGAACAAGTTTGCGGCGGCGCTGTATATGCTCGCTCCCGGCAACACCTTCACCTACTACGGCGAGGAGATCGGGATAGAGGCGGCGAACACCACCAACGATGCCTCCTTCCGTACCGCGATGATCTGGGACAACGACAACCTCCCCGAGATGGATGTCCCCGGCGCGGATGTCGAGGAGAACGAGCTCGGCGGCGTCAAGCAGCAGCTTGAGCGTGAGGACAGCCTTCTGAACGCTTACCGCAAGCTCGTCAAGATCCGCATGCAAAATCCCGAGCTCAGCCGCGGCGATATCACCGAGACGGTGTCCTTTGACGATCTCAGATGCGCGGGCTTCATCGTAGAGTACGAGGGCGCGAAGCTTCTCGTCATCCACAACGGCAACGAGGAGGAGAAGCAGGTCACGATCGATATGATCTCGAGCCCCGAGCTGCGCGGCTATTCTGTCGCGACGGCGAACGAGGACGGCTCCTATTCCGCCGTTACCCTCAGCGGAACTACCCTCACCCTTCCCGCAAAATCATCAGTTGTATTGAAGGAAGGCTGATTCTTCACTTATAAGCAGTATACAACTAAGCGTCTCCGATAATCCGGAGGCGCTTTTCTTTTATCTTATCGAATGCTTCTTTCTCATCGCTGTTTTTACAAAACAAACTAAAATCCATCATACAGGGAGTGACAAAAGCGCAGTTTGATTCAGGATATAATAGGCTTACTACGAACAAAGGATGTTTAATATGTCAGTCATAGAAAATGTCAGAAAGCGGACAACCCCCGTGACCGAGTCCCTTGTCGCGAGGAAGGTGGCGGTGCATATCGCGTACTTTGTCTCGGGGCTCTTGATCTCCCGGGGCGCGGTACTGGGGAGCATGGCGCCGTTCGGCGCGTCGTTTGCGGCGGCGGTGCCGTTTATGTATATGCCGTCATCGCTGCTCGGCACGATCCTCGGATATCTGCTGCTCTCGCCGGTCAGCTCGTTTCGCTACATCGCGATCGTCATCTCGATCGGCGCGATCCGCTGGGTGCTCGCGGAAATCAAGAAGATATCAGAGAGCAGGATCTATCCGTCCGTGGTCGCCTTCACACCGGTGTTCGCGACCTCTCTGGCGCTCACCTTCACCCGATCGAGCGAGATCACGGAGCTGTCCTCCGCTCTGGTAGAAGCGCTGATCGCGGCGGCGGGGGCGTATTTTATGAGCAGGACCGCGGCGCTCTCAGAGTCGAGAAGAGGGCTCAGAGGCTTCTCTTCGCAGGAGATCGCGTGTCTCTCGATGACCGGGTGCATCCTGCTCCTATCGTTCTCGACGCTCAGGATCGGAGAGGTGTCGGTCGGCAGGATCATAGCGGTGCTGGTGATCCTGCTGTGCGCGAAATACGGTTTTGTCTCTGTCGGCGCGATCGCGGGGATCACGACGGGCAGCGTCTATTCGCTGTCAGATCCCGATATGATTTTTTTAAGCGGCGCGTACGCGCTCTCGGGGCTTCTGGGCGGTCTGTTCGCTCCGATGGGAAAGCTCGCGGTTGCTCTCTCTGTATTGATGAGCAACATCATCCTCTCGCTCTCCTGCGGCGATAACGCGCTGATCCTCGCGGTGCTGATCGAGACGCTCACAGCGGGAGTGATCTTTATGCTGCTGCCGAAGGATCTCGGCAACTTCTTCTCCGCCGTATTTACCGACAGCCGCGGTGAGCTCAGCGAAGAAGCGGTGAAGCGGAACATCACCATGCGCCTCTCTCACAGCGCGAAGGCGCTCTCAAATGTCTCCTCCTGCGTCAACGCGGTCTCGAAGAAGCTCAGTCGGCTCTACACCTCCGACTCTTGGTGGGTCTACGAGAAGGCGCGGGATACCACCTGCTCCTCCTGCGGGCTCAAGGTCTACTGCTGGGAGAAGGAGGAGGCCTTAACCAAAGACGACTTTAACCGTCTGACCCCTCTGCTCATGCATCATTCGTTCGTCAAGGAGAAGGATATCGAGGAGAATTTTGTGAAGCGCTGCTGCAAGACAGGAGAGCTGTCGAAATCCATTAACGATGCGTATAAGGAGTTCCGGTCCTTAGAAGCGGCGAAGCGCAGGATCACACAGGTGCGTTCGGTGGTCGCGGGACAGTTTGCGGGGCTTTCGGAGATATTAGAGGACTTGAGCGAAGAATTTCAGGACTGTGAGAGCTTTGACACCGCCGCGAGCGAGCGGATCATCAACGCGCTCTCGTCCCTGGGGCTCAATGTGATCGACTGCGCGGTCAGAAAGACCACGGGCAGGGGGCTTAATGTCGAGCTATGCCTGAGTGTGAGGGGGAAGACCGCGATCTCCAAGGCACGGCTGACCTCGGAGGTCAGCCGTGCGTGCGGCAGACCGTTTGAGTCACCGATACTGTCGTTCGAAGGGGACAGGGCGAGAGTGAGTATGTGTGAGCGGCCGCTCTATGATGTGGAGATCGGCACCGCCCAGCACTGCGCCTCAAACGATGATTTGTGCGGCGACTGTATGAATTACTTCAACTTAGGGACAGGCTCCTTTGTCTCCCTGCTCTCCGACGGGATGGGTACCGGCGGCAGGGCGGCGGTCGACTCCAATATGACTGTCAGCATCATGACGAAGCTCCTCAAGGCGGGGCTCTCCTACGATTGCTCACTCTCCGTCGTCAACTCATCTCTGATGATCAAGAGCGAGGAGGAGTCGCTCTCGACCCTCGATGTGACCGACTTCAATCTGTTCACCGGCAGGGCGGAGCTCTTGAAAGCCGGCGGATGCGCCACCTATATCAAGAAGAACTCAAAGCTCTATCAGAAGGAGCTGCCGTCTCTGCCGCTCGGGATTCTGCAGGAGGCGAAGTTCACTAAAGAGTCGGTGTCCCTCTCTGAGGACGATATGATCGTGATGATCTCGGACGGCGCGCTGACCGGGGGTGACAACTGGCTCGAGCGGATGATCGCAAGCTCTAAGGAGATATCCTCTGAGGAGCTATCGACCCTGATCGTTGACGAAGCGGTCAAGAGACGAAAGGATGATCACGACGACGACATCACCGCCATGGTGATGAAGGTCGTGATGAACGACAGAGCCGCGAAGTAAGCGTCGGTTGCCAGTTCGCAGTTCGCTGTAGTCATCCCTGAGCGAAGCCGAAGGATCTTAAATTTCTCATTTTAATCAGGTGCGGGCAGCGCCCGCCCACAACGGTTTCATGATTTCATTTTTCATGATTTCACAATAAATCAGGTGAGGACGAAGTCCTCCCGCAATTCTTCGCTCTTACCTCTTCGCTATAAGAAAAAGCCTCCCGAAGGAGGCTTTTCGCATATAGTCATTCAGATGATGCTGCTAAGATACTCGGTGATCTCTTTCTCGGTTTCCATCGCCATGACCTTCTCGGCGACAGCGTCCGCTTCCGCCTTGGTCCATTTGGAGATGTTCTTTCTGACCTTCAGGACCGATACGGAGGATACAGAGAACTCGGTCAGACCGAAGCTCATGAGTAACGGGATCATCATCGGATTCGCGGCCGCTTCACCGCACATACCGACAGGGATGTTGTTCTTTCTGCCGTTCTCGATGATACTCTTGATCATTCTCAGCACGGAGGGCTGGAACGGAGAGTAGAGGTAGCTGACATCGGAGTTTCCTCTGTCACACGCCATCGTGTAGCCGGTCAGATCGTTGGTGCCGATCGAGAAGAAGTCCGCCTCTTTCGCGAGCAGGTCGGCGATCACGCCGGACGCCGCGGTCTCGGTCATCACGCCGACGGGGATATTCTCGTTGAACGCGATACCGGAATTACGCAGGTCGTTCTTCGCTTCTTCTACGAGCGCCTTGCCCTCTCTGAGCTCTTCAAGAGCGGTGATCAGCGGGAACATGATCCGCACATCACCGAACGCCGAAGCTCTTAAGATCGCCTTGATCTGCGACTTGAACATATCGCGGTTTTTAAGACAGTAGCGGATCGCCCGAAATCCCATGAAGGGATTCTCTTCTTTCTCAAGACCTAAGTAGGGGATCTCCTTGTCGCCGCCGATATCAAGGGTGCGGATGATGAGTGGCTTGCCCTTTAGGATCTGCGCCGCAGCCTTGTAGGCGTCGAACTGTTCGTCCTCGGTGGGAAGAGAGGTTCTGTCCATGAAGAGGAACTCTGTCCTGAACAGTCCTACGCCCTCGCCGTCTGAGTCCATCGCTTTGCCGGCGTCCTTCGGGGATCCGATGTTGCAGCACAGCTCGTATTCTTCGCCCGAAGCGGAGACGGTCTTCTTTCCTCTGTAGAGCTCAAGCTCGCGCTTCTCTCTGAGGAACGCCTCGCGCTTTGTCTCATATTCTGCCGCCTGTTCGTCAGTGGGCGCGGTAATGATTTCTCCCGCGGAACCGTCGACGATCACCCGCTCTCCCGAGGAGAGCTGTGAAAGCACATTCGGCACAGAGAGCACCGCCGGGATCTCCATCGCCCTGGCGAGGATCGCCGAGTGAGAGGTCTGGGATCCGGTCTCGGTGATGATGCCCACGATATTCTCTTTATTGATGCCGGCGGTCATGGAGGGGGTGACCTCTTTGGCTACCAGCACGGTGCCCGCGGGCGCGTCTGAGATCTTGACCTCTTTGATGCCGAGCAGAATCGAGAGCATCGCGGTCTTGATGTCCTTGACATCAGCGGCGCGCTGACGGGTCAGATCGTCGTCGGTAGCGGAGAAGATGCCGATGAACATATCACACATCTGCTCGACCGCCGCCTCAGCGCAGGTGCCCGCTGCGACCAGCTTCTCAATCTCACCGCCCATGAAGGGGTCCATGATGATGGCGATGTGACCCTGCATGATCTCGGCTTCCTTCTCACCGGCAGAGGATTTGAGCGCTTCTGCCTGTTCCATCGTCTGCTGTACGAAGGTGTCGACCGCATCCTTGTAGCGCTTGATCTCTGCTTCGGTGTCGGTGACGACCTTGGGGGTATATTCTAAGGAATGCTCCTCAACGAGCATGACCTTGCCGATACCGTAGCCCTCGGAAGCGCCTATTCCTTTTAGCATATTTTTCACCTCTTTGGGGATTGATAATATGGATAATATGCCTCCCGGGGTGTCGGGAGGCTGTGTTGATTATTCGCCTAAGCCGCTTTCGATCAACTGTACCGCTTCTGCCAATGCCTCGTTCTCATCGGGGCCGTCACAGACGATCTCGACAGTAGAGCCGCACTTGATGCAGGCCGCGATGATGTTGAGTAAGGACTTCGCGTTATGATCCGCGCCGTTGAAGCGAATGAAGATATTGCTCTGATATTTTGCCATCGCTGCCGCGAACATGGAAGCGGGTCTCATATGAAAGCCCTGCGCGTTAACTAATGTAACTTGTTTTGATACCATAATGTTTCTCCTTTAGTATGTTCTGCCGCGGAGCGGATGCAAAGCTCCGCGGCACAAAGTCAGTAGATTATTTCTTTAAGGGTCTCTTCAAGATCGCGAGCATCAGCATACCGAGCACAGCGCCGATCGCGAGAGCCGCGATGTAGAGATACCATGTCCCCTGCATGGTGGCGAAGACGAACACGCCGCCGTGAGGAGCCATCAGCTTGCAGCCGAAGAGCGCCGAGAGAGCGCCGGCGGCAGCGGAGCCGACGATACAGGAGGGGATCACCTGCAGCGGATGACCCGCGGCGTAGGGGATAGCGCCCTCTGTGATGAACGAAAGACCCATGATGTAGTTGACGGGAGCGTTTCTTCTCTCCTCGTCAGTCCAGCGGGACTTGAAGAAGGTAGTGGACAGAGCGATCGCGAGCGGAGGAACCATACCGCCGATCATGACCGCCGCCATGATCATGTATGCCGCGTCTGTCTGGAAGGACAGCATACCGGTCGCGAATACATACGCCGCCTTGTTGAAGGGGCCGCCCATGTCGATCGCCATCATGCCTGCCAAGAGCGCGCACAGCGGGATGATGAGCGCTTCGTTCTCGCTCATCGCTACCAGCGCGTTGTTCATTGCGTTGTTGATGATACCCATGATCGGGTTGACAGCGCACATGATCACCGCGATACCGCCCAAGCCTAAGAGCGGATAAACCAGTACGGGCTTGATACCCTCTAAGGAGCGCGGGAACTTCGAGCACATCTTCTCGATGCCAAGCATCATGTAGCCGCCGACAAAGCCCGCGAGCAAGCCGCCGAGGAATCCGGACGGGACATCGCCGCCGGGCAGGATGAAGGTAGCGCCGGAGGTAGCTAAGAAGCCGCCTACCAAGCCGACCAATAAGCCGGGACGGTCAGCGATAGACATCGCGATGAAGCCCGCTAAGATCGGGACCATCAGGTTGAACGCTACGCCGCCGATGGTCTTGAAGAACGCCGCAACCGCGTTGACGGAACCGAAGTCCGCGGAGCCCGCGTTGCCGGCGAAGGTGTCGATCAGGAATGCGATCGCGATGAAGATACCGCCCGCGACAACGAACGGAAGCATATGAGATACACCGTTCATCAGGTGCTTGTAGACCTTTCTGCCGGCGCTCTCGCCGCCTGCCGAGGCTGCGGGGGCCTTCTGATCGGAGTGGAAGACTGCGACTTCCTTGTTGATGATCTTATTGATCAGTTCCTTCGGCTTATGGATGCCGTCGGCGACCTTGGTGGAGTAGACCGGCTTGCCGTCAAAGCGGGCGGTCTCGACATTCTTGTCCGCCGCGATGATGATGCCGTCGCAGTTTGCGATCTCTTCAGCGGTGAGAACATTCTTCGCGCCGCCGGAGCCGTTGGTCTCGACCTTGATGGAGATACCCATCTCGTCGCCCGCCTTCTGTAAGGCTTCTGCCGCCATGTAGGTGTGAGCGATGCCGGTGGGGCAGGCGGTGACCGCTAATACCTGATAGCCGTCTTTCTTCTCTGCAGGAGCAGCCGCCTCCTCGGGGAACTGCTTGGTCTCCTGCTCGTCGATAATCTGTAAGAATTCGTTGGGTGTTTTCGCCGCCTTCAGCTTTGCGGTGAAGTCCTCGTGCATGAGCATCTGCATCAGACGCGCGAGCACCTCAAGGTGGACATCGCCGTCCAGGGTAGCCGCGATCATGAAGATCAGCTTGCAGGGAGCGCCGTCGGGAGCGCCGTAGTCCACACCGTCGGGAACCGTTACGGCGGAGAGAGCCGGGGCCTTGACCGCTTCGCTCTTCGCGTGGGGGATCGCGACCTCCATGCCGATGGCGGTGGTGCCCAGTTCTTCTCTCTTCAAGATGCCCTCTTTGTAGGCGGCTGTATCAGAGAGATTTCCGCACTTCTCGTGAAGGGATACGAGTTTGTCTATGGCCGCTTGTTTGTCAGCTAATTTGACGCCTAAGGCGATGCCGTCAGCCTTTAACAAATCGGTAATTCGCATAGTTTAGTCTCCTTTCTGTTTTTGAATATAAACTATTTGATGCTATATCTTGGGTGTAACGACCCGTTTGTATAGCTTGAATCCTTTTTTACAGCTGCTTGATGACCTCGTCGATCTTCTCCTTGGTCGCAAGACCGGGGAGGAACGAGGTAGCCGATCCGCATGCGGAGCCGAGCTTTAAAGCGTAGTCATAGTCGCGGGTCTTTAAGTATCCCGCCAAGAAGCCTGCTACCATCGAGTCGCCCGCGCCGACGGTGTTGACTGCGGTACCCTTGGCGGTGCCGTAGGCGTGTTTGCCTCCGTTCTCATCGAGCAGGAACGCGCCCTTTCTGCCTAAGGAGACGATGACATTTCTCGCGCCCATCTCCTGGAGCTTCATCGCGTACTTCTCGACATCCTCTTGGGTCTCGACTTCTTTTCCGAAGATCTCCGAGAGCTCAAGACGGTTGGGCTTGATCAGGAAGGGGCGGTGTTTTAAAGAGTTTACCAGCAATCTTCTGGTAGCGTCCACGACGATGAGGATATCTCTGCCCGCGATCCGGTCTAAGATTTTCTCATAGATATCGTCGGGCATCGAGCGCGGAACAGAGCCCGCGAGCACGAGGATATCGCCGCTCTGTATACGGTCGATCTGCGCCATCAAAGCGTTCAAAGCGTCCTCGGGGATATCGGGACCCTGCGCGTTGATCTCGGTCTCGGCGCCTGCCTTGATCTTGATGTTGATTCTCGAGTTGCCCTCTGAGAGCCTGATGAACTGAGTGTTGACGCCCTTGTCACGAATGCCCTTCTCGATCGCGTCGCCCGTAAAGCCCGCGACAAAGCCCAGAGCCGTGCTTTCAAGCCCGAGCTCGGAGAGCACCTGAGAGACATTGATGCCCTTGCCGCCGTAGTAGTACTCTTCGCTGTCGGTACGGTTGGTGACATTGAAGCGCATACTCGAGAGCCTGACCACATAGTCGATGGAAGGACTGAATGTTACGGTGTAAATCATGTCTTGACCTCCTTGATGATGGTGATATCTTTAAATTTTTCATAGGGAACAAAATCAGTGATGATGCACGCCTGCTTCAGCGAGGCAAATGTTACCGGATAGACCTTGCGGAATTTCGTATGGTCGGAGAGTACAAAGGTCATATAGCTGTTCTTGACCGCCGCTTCCTTTAAGAGACCCTCGTTATGCTCCGGGGTGGTAAAGCCCGCTTTCATATCGATGCCGTTGGTACCCATGAACGCTTTGGTGAAGTTGAACTTCTCGATCAGGGCGATACCTTCCGCGCCGACGATCGCCTCGGTTACAGGCTTGACGCGTCCGGAGATGATGTAGGTGTCAAAGCCCGTCTGGATCAGCTTTCTTGCGTGGGCGACGCCGTTAGTTAGATAGGTCGCCTTCTTATTCGTCAGAAAGTCGATCAGCCGGTAGGTGGTGGTGCCCGCGTCAATGAAGACGAAGTCGCCGTCATGGACTAAGGTGGCGGTGTAGCGGGCGATGTCGGTCTTGGCCGCGCTCATCTCTTTCTCTTTGTGTTCAAAGGGAACCTCTTCTACGCCGGAGCCGAGCTTGATGGAGGTGGCGCCTCCGAAGACCTTGTTGAGCTTGCCGGCGTCGGATAGGAAGTTCAGGTCTCTGCGGATGGTGGATTCTGAGATCTTGAGCTCCTTTGAAAGCTCCGCCACCGAGACCGCGTCTCGTTCGCTGAGGATCGAGAGGATCATCTCATATCTTTCCTGTGTCAGCAATATCGGTCACCTCTGTTAAAAAATGATGATACTTTGCTTTTCTGCCTATTCTGATTATATGGTTATTATATCATAGACTTGAGCAAATTCAAGCAAAATCAATCAAAGTTAATCATTTTCAGCCATTTGTTGAAAAAGATTTGTACAGTTTTATTCATTATGACGAAAAGATTCTGTGTATTTTGTCGAAAAAGAATGATTGAATTTGAAAAGATACGAAAAAATCCCTCCCGATGCTTCGGGAGGGCTGTGTTTTGACAGTTGTCAGTTCTCAGTTCGTAGTTGTCAGTTGTCTATCCTGAGCAAAGCGAAGAATCTTAAGATCCCTCCCTCTGTTCGGGATGACACTTTTTGGAAGTGGTCAGCAGAAGCGAATGCCGCCGATCTCATAGGGCACCGTGTAGGACGCGAGATGCCGCTGGATATAGGTCGCGTCAAGGATGCTGACTTTGTCCGTATTCTCGATATCCGCCGCAAGCGATCCGATCTCGTCGAGGAATGTGATGCTCGCTAAATGCTTCTGGATCGAGGTCGCGTCGACGATCGTGACGCTGTCGTCATCGTCTGCGTCCCCGAGAAGATACGAGCGCTCATACCCGCTGATCTTGAGGAACGCTTTTAAGGAGGGGAGCGCCCGGCCACGCGCGTCGAAGAACGCCTGGTTATCTACCGCAGAGCCGCCGTAATAGCGCCCCGCGTCATCGGGATTGTATTCTTTCGCATAGGACGACGCCCAGCCGCAGCCGTACTGTTCCCACAAAGCCTTGTTCCGGTTCAGCTGTTCGGTGTATTCTTTACCCGAAAGACCGCTCAGATCCGATACCGCGATCCACGCGCCCTCCCAGTAGAAGACGCCCAGGCCCTTCTGATCCTCTATGCTGTTGACGGCGTTCATCACCGCTCTGAGCTCATCTGCTTGCCCTTGAGGCGAGAACTCCCAGAGGAGATCGTCTCCCAACATATTGTTCCATCGGTTGACGGTGTTCGGATGACCGTCGGTATCCTCTAAGGTATAGGCGTAAGAGGTCTCCGCAACGATGGTATACTTATGATAGGTCTCGGCGACATAGTCGAAGACATCTTTCAGATTCTCAAGACTGCCGTGCCAGTAGGGATAGTAGGACGACGCGAACACATCATAGTCCACCTGATACCGGTCTAAGAAGTCCGCGAGCCCTTTCATATACGCTGTACATTCGGGGTTCGTAAAATGCAGCGCGACGAGGATGTTTTCATCTATCTTCCTGACCGCTTCGGCGCCTGCTTTGAAGAGCTTCGCCATATCCGCGCGGGCGGTTACGCCGCAGATGCCTGTGGTGGTCTCGTTTCCGATTTGCACCATACCGATATCGCCGCCGCTTGCGATGATTTTTTTAAGCGACGAAGTGGTGAACTCCCGGATCGCGTCACACTTCTGATCGACGGTATAGTTCTCCCAGTCCTTCGGCGCTTTCTGCTTTGCGGGATCCGCCCAGAAGTCCGAGTAGTGAAAGTCGATAAGGAGCTTCAAGCCGTATTTTGCGGCTCTTCCCGCCAACAAGCAGGCGGTCTCGATATCGTTGTGTCCGCCGCCGTAGGAGTTGCCGTTTTCGTCGAACGGATCGTTCCATACCCTGACGCGGAGGTAGTTGACGCCGTTTTTTCTGAGTATACGCAGAAGATCGTCCTCTTTGCCGTTTTCGTCGAAGAACTTCACCGAGGCCTCTTCGAGCGAGATGAGAGAGGAGATATCCATCCCTTTGATGAAGTCTCTGTTCTCAAAGTTGATCGGTTCGACCGAGATCTCTCCCTTCTCTTCTGCGAGGGAGGAGAGGGAAAAGACGCACGAAAGGATGCACAGTATCAGTACCATGCACAGCGCTCTTCTCATTCTCTCACCCCCTTGTGATTTATTTCAGGAATCCGTTGATGATCTGTTCTTCCGCTTCCTGTTCGGAGAGGCCGAGGGTCATCAGCTTGATGAGCTGATCTCCGGCGATCTTGCCGATCGCCGCCTCGTGTACAAGAGCCGCGTCGACATTGTTCGCTTCCAGCCCCGGCACCGCTAAGATTCTGCCGTTATCCATGATGATCGAGTCGCACTCGGTGTGACCGGAGCAGCCGGCGTTTCCGACGAGCTTCGCGTCGAACTTCTGATATGAATCATCTCTTGCGACCGAGCGAGAGACGACATCGGCGCTTGAGCCCTCGCCGTTTAGGTGTACGACATAGGTGCTGACGGCTCTCTGGGAGCCGTGGGTCATCAGACGCTCTCTGACGACGAGCTTCGCGCCCTTCTTGAGCTCGGCGGTGGTGGTGCGGTCGGTGTCGTCGACGCCTTTGATCTGCACCATTTCCATCTCCATCGAGCTGTCCTCATCCTGATATACCTCGGTGCCGGGGTTCAGGATCCGCTTGCCCTTTCCCTTGCCCGAGCCGTAATGCTTCTCGACATATTTGACCTTCGCGCCCTTAGAGAGATAGAAGCGGTGGATGCCGTCGTGCTCGGAGTCGTCCGGCCCGCAGTTGTCGATGCCGCATCCTGCGACGATCACGACATCCGCGCCTTCTCCGATGTAAAAGTCGTTGTACACAAGCTCTTTGAGCCCGCTCTTGGTCATGACGACGGGGATGTGTACACTCTCGTTTGTGGTGTAGGGCTTGATCTTCACGGTCAGCCCCTGACCGTCCTCTCTGGGGATGATCTCGATATTTTCGGTGGAGGCTCTGCCTGCCGACTGAGAGTTAGAACGGATGTTATACGCGCCCTCCGGCACGGTGTGAAGATCCGCGACCTCTCGCAATAAGCGTTTCTGTATTTCGTCTAACTGTAACATTTCTCTTTACCTCCTCTGCTCTTTGACCTTCTTGCATGCGGGGACGGCGGACGCCGTGCCGATGAGGGAGGGGAGGACTTCGTCCTTTGATCCATGGGATGTGATCTCACCGTTTTTGAGCACAACGACCTCGTCCGCGATGTTGAGGATGCGCTCTTGGTGAGAGATGATGAGGATCGAGCTCTCTTTGATGTTCTCTCTCATATTCTCAAAGACCTCAATCAGATTCTGAAAGCTCCACAGGTCGATCCCCGCCTCCGGCTCATCAAACACCGAGAGCTTCGACGCTTTCGCGAGGACCGTCGCGATCTCGATACGCTTGAGCTCGCCGCCCGAGAGGGAGGAGTTGACCTCTCTGTCGATATACTCTCTCGCGCACAGCCCGACAGAGGAAAGATAGTCGCAGGCGGCTGAGGGGGAGATATTCTTTCCCGCTGCCAGACGGATGAGATCCATCACGCGGATGCCCTTGAACCTGACCGGCTGCTGAAACGCGAACCCGATGCCCTTTTTGGCGCGCTCGGTGATCGAGAGCGCGGTGATGTCCTCGCCGTCTAAGAGAATCTTGCCCCCTGTGGGCTTCTCGATGCCGGCGATCAGGCGCGCGAGGGTCGATTTTCCGCCGCCGTTGGGACCTGTGAGCACCACCATTTTATGATCGGGGATCGTCAGGCTGACATGACTGAGGATGGTCTTCTTCTGACCGTCTGCGTCAACCTCAAACGAGATATCTTTCAGTTCAAGCATATTTGTCGCTCCTTCTTATGGGTTTTGCATAGATAGACACTACCGCTATTCTAACACCAATAGGGGTACAAATGCAACAGATAAAAAATGTTTTTTGGCATTTTGTCGGGAATTGTCCGCTGAGAATTAGGCAACAAGTATATTGACTTCTCTTCGGTGGTAGTCTATAATTATCATAAGATAAAAGAGCCTTTTTGGCAGATGTTATCGGCTTTGAAAAACAAAGGAGGAAAAGCTTATGTATTACACAGCAGAAGTATCGAATATGTGCCCCGTAGCTAAGGGTGCATATCACGGTCCTGCTCCGATCCCTGAAGAGGGAAAATGGATCCAGGCAAAAGAAATCAAGGATATCTCCGGTTTCACACACGGTATCGGCTGGTGCGCTCCTCAGCAGGGCGCCTGCAAGCTGACACTGAATGTGAAGGACGGCATCATCGAAGAGGCGTTGATCGAGACGATCGGCTGCTCCGGTATGACCCACTCCGCCGCGATGGCGTCTGAGATCCTCATCGGCAAAACTCTGCTCGAAGCGCTGAACACCGACCTCGTCTGCGATGCGATCAACACCGCTATGAGAGAGCTGTTCTTACAGATCGTTTACGGCAGAACCCAGAGCGCGTTCTCCGAGGGCGGCCTTTTGGTCGGCGCTTCTCTCGAAGATTTGGGCAAAGGTTTGCGCTCTCAGGTCGGCACGATGTTTGCCACCCGTGAGAAGGGTCCCCGTTACCTCGAGATGACAGAAGGCTACTGCAGCCGCGTCGCTCTGAACGATCAGGACGAGATCGTCGGCTACGAGTTTATCAGCCTCGGCAAGATGATGGACTTCATCAAGAGCGGGATGGACGCGAACGAAGCGTTGGAGAAGGCCAAGGGCCACTACGGCCAGTGGGACAATGCCGCAAAATATATTGACCCGCGTAAAGAATAAGGGAGGTGTACAGTATGGCTTTATTTGAAAACTATGACAGAAGAATCGAAAAGATCAACGGCGTTCTCAAAGAGTACGGTATCGAGTCCGTAGAAGAGAGCCGTGAGATCTGTAAGGCAGCAGGCTTTGACCCCTACGAGATCGCTAAGGGCATCCAGCCGATCTGCTTTGAGAATGTATGCTGGGCATACTGTGTAGGCGCCGCGATCGCTCTGAAGGCGGGCGCGAAGAACGCCGAAGAAGCCGCGAGATACATCGGTATCGGTCTGCAGAGCTTCTGTATCGAAGGCTCCGTCGCTGAGAACCGCAAGGTCGGTTTAGGCCACGGCAACCTCGCCGCGATGCTCCTTTCTAATGACACCAAGTGCTTTGCGTTCTTGGCGGGTCACGAGTCCTTCGCCGCTGCGGAAGGCGCGATCGGTATCGTCAGAAACGCGAACAAGGTCAGACAGCAGCCCTTAAGAGTTATCCTGAACGGTCTCGGCAAGGACGCCGCTCAGATCATCTCGAGAATCAACGGCTTCACCTATGTTCAGACCCGGTTTGACTATTTCTCCGGTGAGCTCACCATCGTCAAAGAGACCAAGTACTCCGACGGCGAACGCGCGAATGTCCGCTGCTACGGCGCGGATGATGTCCGTGAGGGCGTCGCGATCATGCACAAAGAGGGCGTAGATGTCTCTATCACCGGCAACTCCACCAACCCCACTCGCTTCCAGCATCCGGTAGCAGGTACCTATAAGAAAGAGTGCAACGAGCTCGGCAAGAAGTACTTCTCTGTCGCGTCCGGCGGCGGCACCGGCAGAACCCTGCATCCCGATAACATGGCTGCGGGCCCCGCTTCCTACGGTATGACCGATACCATGGGCCGTATGCATTCTGACGCTCAGTTTGCGGGTTCTTCTTCCGTTCCCGCTCATGTTGAGATGATGGGCTTCCTCGGTATGGGCAACAACCCCATGGTCGGCGCTACTGTCGCAGTTGCGGTCGCGATTCAGAACAGCTTAGCGTAATTGATTTGAAACAAAAAAGCTTCGGGCGTATTCCGCCCGAGGCTTTTTCTTAGGAGGAAAGTATAAATGACAGATCATCCCGCATTGGCACGACAGTATTTTACTGACGGATACAACTGCTCTCAGGCGGTGCTGCTCGCGTTCTCGGATATGATCGCTCTGGATGAGAAGACGGCCTCTTTGATCTCGTCCTCCTTCGGCGGCGGTATGGCGCGGATGCGCGAGGTCTGCGGCGCGGTGACCGGCGCGATCATGGTGCTCGGTCTGCTCAAGGGGTATAGTGATCCGAAGGCGAAGGAAGAGAAGAAGGAGTTCTATCATCTCGTGCAGGACTTCTTTCACCGTTTTGAAGAAGAACACGGCTCTTATATCTGTAAAAAGCTCCTGACGGGCACCGATATCCTGCCGGGGAAGGACCCCGAACACCGCACAAAGGAATACTACAAAAAGCGCCCCTGTCCCGATCTGGTAGAGAGCGCCGCGCGGATCTTAGACGAGATGCTCGCGTAAAGGAAAAGACAAAAAGCTCCTGTGGCGTTTATGAACAGCCATAGGAGGTTTTTTGCTTTAAGAGGAATTCTATATGAAATGGTAGTTTTCAGTTTTCGGTTGTCATCCTGAGCGAAGCCAAAGTATCTTTAAGATCCCTCACTGTGCTCGGGATGGCAGAGTGCGTTCACGCGATATGGGGATACTGAGAAGGGATGTAGTAGGAGCGCTCGCTGTTCTTCTCTGTGAAAGAGAACGAGAGGATATTTGAGTTGATGCTTCTCGCTTTCTCTCTTCTGCGTTCTCTGATGTGTTCTCTGCGGAGAGTGTGCAGGTCTGTTCCGTTTTCATATGAGGATGTCTTCATGGGGGATACCGCCTTTCGTAAATTGTGATGGTTGATCATGTTTATCTTCAGTATATCGGAAGCTCTCTTTTCTCCTATCATCCTCATCACCTTCTTGCTTTAGATATTGTTTTTGTTTCTATGGCTATAGGATATATTGTCAATATGATGCTTTTATGATATGAATGTGAAAATTCTCTGAAAAAACATGGACAAATTATGACATTTGTAGTATGATTTAAGTGAGGTATTATTGAGAGAAGAGAGATACTATGAGTGATATCAAACTCAAAAGTGTGAAGAATATCCGCGACTTCGGCGGAATCGTCAATAAGGAGGGCAAAAGGCTCAAGGATGGGATGTTCATCCGCAGCGGCTCGCTCTCCTCGCTTTCCGATGCCGACGCCGAGGTCGTCTTTGATCAATATCATGTGAAGACGGTCATCGATCTCAGGACGCAGGGCGAAACCTCCGAAAAACCTGACCGGATCCGGGATGGGATCCGGTATCTCAGAATCCCGATCATCAACGAGGCGATGGCGGGCATCTCTCATGAGCAAGAGGCGAAGGAGAACATGGATCTGATCCCCGATCTCGCCGATCTGTATCGGATGGTGTGCAGCAGCGACTTTGCGATCGAGGCGATGAAGAAGGTCTTCGACAGCATCCTGCGCTATTCGTCGGACGGCGCGGTGCTGTGGCACTGTACCGAGGGCAAGGACAGATGCGGCGTGATCTCCGCGCTGTTCCTCTCGCTCCTCGATGTCGATAGGGAGGCGGTGATCGAGAACTATCTTCTGACAAACCGTCTGAACCGCCGCAAAGCGAGAAAGTACTATGCCCTCGTCCTCGTTGTCAAACGCAGCAAGTACTACGCGAAGAAGATACACTCGGTCTTTATTGCCGACAGGAGATATATCGAGGCGGCGTTCGACGAGATCGAGCAGAAGTTCGGCACACTTGACCGCTTTTTCAGAGACGCGCTCGGCATCACCGACGAGATGAAAGCCGCTCTCAAAGCAAATTATCTGGAATAATCACCTAAAAGCAAAAGGCTGCACTTCGTGCAGCCTTTTTAACTTTGGGTGATGGATCACAGCGCGTGATCCTGTTATATCGACCGCTCAGAGCTTGAGCTCCTTGTCGCTGATGCAGTCGTCGAGAGCCTTGAGGATGCCCTCCTTGTCCATATTTCTGCCGATGAAGACGAGCTTGTTGACGCGATCTCCGTAGACAGGGTGCCACGCGGCGGCAATATCGGGATTCATCTTGAGAATCTGCTCTCGATCCTTTTTGGGGAACGCCGCGATCCAGTCGCCGTCGTCGGTAGCGGTCTTCTGCTTGCCGCTCTGCTCAAAGATATAGGCGACCTCGGGCGCTTCAGCGAGCCAGAAGAGACCCTTCGCGCGGATGATAGAGCGCGGCCACTCGGAGAAGACGAAGTTCTCGAACTTCTCTTTGTCAAACGGCTTGACATTCTGATAGACGAATGTAGAGATCCCGTATTCTTCCGCCTCGCCCTCGTCGTGATGATGGTGATGATGGTGGTGATGTCCGTGTTCCTCGTGATCATGGTCGTCATCGTGGTCGTGATGATGTTCGTGCTCATCCTCATGATCGTGATGGTGGTGCTCTTCATCGTGGTGATCGTGCTCATCGTGATGGTCGTGATCATCATGATCCTCAGAATTCTCGCCCTCGATCTCCATCGCCTGAGCCCATCCCGCGCTGCGGTAGGTCTCTTCCTGATCAAAGCGGGAGGTAGAGAGGATATCCTTAACATCTACATTACCGTAGTTGGTCTCGATGATCTTCGCCTTGGGCTGGAGCGCGCGGATAACCTCCAGAACATTCTTCTTTTCTTCGGGGGTGACCTCGTCGATCTTGTTCAGGATGATCGTGGTGCAGTATTCGATCTGCTGGATCAGCAGATTCTCGATATCCTCTTCGTCGAGATCGTCTTCAAGGAGAGCCTTGCCCGAGGAGAACTCGTCCGCCATACGCGACGCGTCGACAACGGTGGTGATGTTGTCGAGATACGCGACAGCGGGGAAGCCCGAGTTCTTCTGAGAGCCGTCGAGCATACAGATCGATCCTGCGATCGGACCGGGCTCACAGATGCCGGACGCCTCGATCAGGATATAGTCGAACTTTCCGGTTCTTGCCAGCTCGACAATCTGCTTCATCAGGTCAACCTTCAGCGTACAGCAGATACAGCCGTTCGAGAGAGGGACCAGCTCGCCGTCCTCCTGAGTCACCGCGCCGCCCTTCTGGATCAGGGAAGCGTCAATGTTGACCTCGCCGATGTCGTTGACGATGACCGCCACCTTATAGCCTTCCTGATTTCTCAGAACATGGTTCAAAAGGGTGGTCTTTCCCGCGCCCAAGTATCCTGTCAGGAGCGAGACCGGTATTCTTTTATCTGTTCTGTTAAACATATTTTCACCTCAGTTTTTCATATCGGTTTTCTTTTTCCTCTATATATGATATTGCAAACGAAGAAAAAATGCAAGATACTATAACGCATAAAAAATCGGCTCACTTCACCCCGATTTTTGAAACGCCTGACGGAAACCGCCGCTGTGAGTCCTGCTCACGGCGGCGTTGTTTGCTGTCTTTCTATGAAATTTTACGAATCGTAGAACTGCTGTCCGTCATTCGTGGTGAGGCGTTCGGTCTTCGGATACTCGAAGATCTTGGGGTCGTCGGCGTTCTCCTCGAGATATGCGGCGAATTCTCTCGCGTACCATTTTGCCATCTCGAGGTTGTGCATGAGGTAGTGGCCGCAGTTCTTCGCCGTCGCGCCGGGGACCTCTTCGGCGTCATTTACCGATCTGAACGCGCTGAGGATCAGCTCATAGATCTCCCTCGGAGGGCGGTCGCCCTTTAATATCAGGTAGAATCCCGTCAGACATCCCATCGGGCCCCAGTAGATCACCTCGTCCTTCCAGACGGGGTCGTTTCTGAGAAAGGTCGCGATGATGTGCTCGAGCGAGTGCATCGCCGCCACATCGATGACCGGCTCTTTGTTCGGCCTCTTGAGCCTGATGTCATAGGTCGTGACCGCGCCATTCAAGACCCTGTCCTCACGGCTGAGGAAGATGCCGGGTATGATCCTCCTGTGATCGACCGAGAAGCTCTGTATCAGTTCCATATCCATATCTCCTTTGATGATTTCAATGTCAGTATACCACAAAAAAACGAGGATAGCAACATCCGGAGGGGCTGTTTTAGCAGGAGGTTTTTTTCTGATAAAGGATCCAAAAGAAAATCGAGTATCCATAACGCAAGTCCGTTATGGATACTCGATATGGTGGAGACTGCTGGACTTGAACCAGTGACCTCCTGCGTGTGAAGCAGGCGCTCTCACCAGCTGAGCTAAGCCTCCGAACATTTCTATTTTACAAGAAAAAAAAGCGGGTGTCAAGTGCTTTGTCAAAATGATCTCGATTTCGCGCTGTCTCTTGCTCTCTTTACGAAAGAGCGGCTCAAATTATCACGATTCTTCTGATTTTCTTATTGCGTATCCGTGCTCGGTATTATATAATCAAAGAAGAACCTACGATAAGGAGAAACACACATGCAGCTTTTTCACGGTTCACCGACTGACACACAGGGCAGAGAAGAACGGGAGCTTGCGGTCTATCGCTTTTTGGATCGTCTCGGGGTCGACTTCGTCAGGACCGATCATCCCGAGCAGCGCGCGACCACGATGGAGGTCTGCGAAGAGATCGACGCGATCCTCTCTGTGCGTATCTGCAAGAACCTATTCCTGTGCAACCGCCAGAAGACGCGCTTCTATCTTCTGATCATGCCGGGGGACAAGCCCTTCAAAACCAAGGAGCTCTCAAAACAAATGGGCATCAGCCGCCTCTCCTTCGCGGACGAGCGGTATATGAAGGAGCTCTTGGGCGTATATCCCGGGAGCGTCTCGGTCATGGGGCTCTTGAACGACAGGGATCATCAGGTGACCCTGGTGATCGACGAGGATGTCCTCTGTGATGAAGACTTCGGCTGTCATCCGTGTGAGAACACCAGCTCCATCCGCTTCAAGACCAAAGACCTTATAGAGAAGATCCTGCCCGCCTTATCCGTCACCCCGACCGTCGTGCGCCTTGTCGGAGAAGAATGAGAGCCCTGCGTTTTTGAAACTTCAAGACATATTTGTTATCATATATTCAGTTTTATTAAAGGATGAGACCCTATGAAGCCGACCATCGTCATCGGGCACAAGAACCCCGACACCGATTCTATCTGTTCCGCGATCTGCTACGCGGACCTAAAGCATAAAATCACGGGAGAAGAATACCTCCCCTGCCGCGCGGGAGAGCTCAACTCTGAGACCGCGTTCGTTCTCGAGCACTTCGGGATCGATCCGCCTTCGTTGATCGAGTCATTGGAGCCCACGATCGCCGATGTCCAGTACAGGGAGATAGAAGGGATCTCTTCGACGGTTTCTCTTCGAAACGCGTGGGAGCATATGCGGGACAACGAGGTGCAGACCGTGCCGATTTTGACCAAGAAGGGCAAGATCAAGGGGATCCTCACCTTAGGCGATCAGGCGCGTTTTTATATGGAAGATCAGGATGCGTCCTCGCTCTCCAAGGCGAAGACCTCCTACAAGAGCATCACCGAGACACTTCAGGGGGAGATCGTCGTCGGAGACGAAGACGAGCACTTCTCCAAAGGCAAGGTGATCATCGCCGCGGCGAACCCCGATGTCATGGATGACCACATCGCCGAGCATGACATGGTTATCCTCTCAAACCGCTCTGACTCCCAGCTCTTCGCGATCGAGAAGAAAGCGGGGTGCATCATCGTCTGTCTCGGCGCCGAGATCTCCAACTCGATCCGAAAGCTCGCCGAAGAAGCGGGCTGCGTGATGATCACCTCTCCCTTAGATACCTACACAGTCTCCAAGCGTATCAATCAGGCGGTGCCGGTCGGGCATATTATGAAGAAGGACTCGATCATCACCTTCAACCTCGACGAACCGGTCGCGGATGTTCGGGCGACCGTGTCGAAGAAGCGCATCCGTTATTTTCCCGTCTTAGACGCCGACGACAGGTATGTCGGCATGATCTCTCAGCGAAACCTGCTTGATTTTGAGCGCCGCAGGGTGATTCTCGTCGACCACAACGAGAAGAGCCAGGCGGTGGAGGGCATCCGCTCCGCCGAGGTGATCGAGGTCATCGACCACCACCGCATCGATTCGGTCGAGACGATGAACCCGATCTACTTCCGCAACCAGCCCTTAGGCTGTACCGCGACGATCATCGCGATGATGTACCGCGAGAACAGCGTTGAGATTGAGCCTGTCATCGCGGGGCTTCTGTGCTCGGCGATCATCTCGGATACCCTGATGTTCCGCTCGCCCACCTGCACCCTCTCTGACGAGTCTATGGCACGGATGCTCGCGCAGACGGCGGGGATCAATATCGAAGAGTACGCGATGGCGATGTTCAACGCGGGCTCAAAGCTTAAGAAGAAGTCAGCCGACGAGCTCTTCCACATCGACTTAAAGAGCTTCAAAGCGGAGCGCCATCACCTTATGGTCTCTCAGGTTACCTCTGTCAGCTCAAAAGAGCTCGAGAAGGTCAAAGAGAAGATGCTCCCTTATCTCGAGAGTTATCTCGAGAACTCAGGCGCCGATATGCTCTTTATGATGCTCACGAATATCATCGACGAGACGACTGAGCTGCTCTTCACGGGACAGAACGCGAAGACGGTGGTGTCTCAGGCGTTCGACTGTGAGCCCGATCTTCACAGCGTCATCTTAGACGGCGTCGTCTCCCGCAAGAAGCAGGTCTTAGGCCCTCTGATCGAGGCGATCGAGACTTTATGATCAAATAAAAAGTACAGGCACCGCTTTTTCGGCGGTGCCTTTCTTCATCGGTTCAAGAGATAGAACCCGAGATTCAGATAGGTCGCAAAGCCTACCCAGATGAGATACGGGATCTGCAACAGCCCCGCGGTTTTGTCTCTCCTGTAAAAGATGACGATCATCGCGATCACGAGGATCAACAGAAGGATGATCCAGATCAGCGCGAAGAGTCTCCATTCGAGCGAGAAGAACGCGATCGGCCAGAGCAAGTTGACGATCAGCTGTGCGTAGTAGACCGCCTTTGCCGGAGTATCGTTCAGCCGATCTTCCTCCAGCCTCGCGTAGGAGATCCCCATCAGCACATAGAGGATCGACCACACCACCGGGAACAGCCACGCAGGCGGCGCCAAAGCGGGCTTAGTCAGCGCACCAAAGTCCTCCGAGCCCCTTGTCAAAAGCCCGACCGCCGCTCCGAGGACAAGCGGGATCAGGATCGATCGGATGTATATTTTTACTTTTCTTGACATAGTATCCCTCCGACTATAGTATATGTGAGCCCATACGCGTTTATGTGCAGCGGATAGGAGAAAGATCCTAAGACAGATAATTTGTCTATGGAGCATGGTTGAAAAGAGAAACAT
>CAJOII010000004.1 GCA_905234535.1 uncultured Ruminococcus sp. | reverse complement strand
TTCTGATCCTTTTGATCCTTTTGACCGACTTCTCTTCGAAGGAGAGCTACTATCGGGAGGACAGCAAAGATGACATCGCGGGGCAGGTCACGATCTCGATCCGCTGCGACACGATCACAGACGAGACGAGCGACTATATTCCCCAAGACGGCGAGATCCTGAAGGAAACGGAATATACCTTCTCAGAGGGCGAGACTGTCTATGACATCCTTCTGAGAGCGACAAAGGAATACACGATCCATCTGGATACGGCGAACGCCTCGGGCGCGCTGTATGTCAGAGGGATCAACCATCTCTATGAGTTCGACTACGGCGAGCTCTCCGGATGGATGTACCGCGTCAACGGCGAGACTCCCTCTCTCGGCTGCGCGCAGTATACCCTCTCCGATCACGACGAGATCGAATGGCTCTACACGAAAGATATCGGGCAGGACCTTTTGTAAATGAGAAATTAGGAATGAGAAGATAGGAATTGTCGGAGGACAAAGCCTCCCCTTAGGGCAGGAGAGGCTTTTCGGCAAGTCGAGGCGCCTTGCCCTACGGTTAAAAACATTCCTGATTCCTATTTCCTGATTCCTCATTAAAGAAGCCCCCGCTATTTATCATTTATCATCTATCATTCATAAGGAGGTGAGAATATGCGAAAAATCGAAGACTACCATCCGATCACGGTGTTTCTGTACTTCGTCGCGGTGATCTGTGTGACGATGTTCTCAAGAAATCCCTTCCTCTCTCTGATATCGCTCGCGGGCGCGGTCTGTTACTTCTCGATGCTGAGGATCCCGCGCGCGGCACAGGCGCATCTGTTCTCCCTTTTGCTCTTTCTCATCCTCACGCTCATCAATCCCATTTTCTCAAAAAGCGGCGAGACGGTACTCTTCTTCTTAAACAACCGCCCTATCACCCTGGAGGCGCTCTGCTACGGTATGAACGCCGCTGTATCCTTGGTGGCGGCGCTGTACTGGTTTCGCTGCTTCTCACAGGTGATGACCACCGACAGACTTCTCTGTGTGTTCTCAAAAATCTCGAAGAAGCTCGCGCTGATCCTGACGATGTCACTGCGGTTTGTGCCGCTCTTCAAGGATCAGTGGCACAGGATCGACGACGCACAGAAGACCTTAGGGCTTGAGCAGGACGGCAACATTGTCGACTTCTTCAAAGCGAAGATCAAGGTCACGGACACCCTGATCACCTGGGCGATCGAGGGCGGCATCATCACCGCGCAGAGTATGGAGGCAAGAGGCTATTATATCGGCAGGAGAAGGGTCTACTCCCGCTTTCGCTTCCGCCCGTCGGACATCGTATTATGGATCCTTTCTTTGATCCTTGCCGCGGGCGCGGTCTATTCATTCGTTAAGGCAAGCTTTGTATTCTACCCCGCGGTCACACTCCGCTTTGATATCCCGATTCTTTTGGGATATATCGGCTTTTTCATCCTCTCGATGCTGCCCGTCATCATCAACACCCAGGAGGTCCTCAGATGGAAATATTTGACATCAGGAATCTGAGCTTTTCGTATCCTCTCTCTCTGAGAAAAGCGATCGATAACATCTCCTTTACGGTCAAGAAGGGAGAGTTCCTCTGTATCTGCGGCGCGACCGGCTCGGGAAAGTCCACCCTGCTCAGGCTCTTAAAGCCCGAGCTTGTGACAAAGGGAGAACGCTTTGGAGAGATCCTCTATAACGGCAGAGACCTACGCTCCTCGGACGCAAAAGAGACGGCGCTTTCGATCGGCTATGTCGCGCAGAATCCCGATATGCAGATCGTCACCGACAAGGTCTGGCATGAGCTCGCCTTCGCGCTCGAGAACGCGGGGATGAGTCAGGGAGAGACCGCGCGGCGCATCAGTGAGAGCGCGTCGTTCTTCTCACTCGATCACATCTTTGACGAGAAGATCTCTGCCCTCTCGGGCGGAGAGCGGCAGCTGCTGACGCTCGCATCCGTCTCGGCGGCAGAACCCGACGTCCTGCTGCTCGACGAGCCGACCTCCTCTTTAGATCCGATCTCGGCGAAAAACTTCCTCTATCAGCTCAAACGCCTCAATACGGAGCTCGGCATCAGCGTCATCATCGCGGAGCACAGGCTCGAAGAGGTGATCGAGCTGTGCGATCGGCTGATGGTGATGGATAAAGGAAAGATCCATTTGCTCTCAAGCCCGAGAGAGGCGCTCTCCGCCATCGACAAAGACTCTGTCTATTTCTCGTATCTTCCCGCCCCAGCAAGGCTGTGGCATAAAGCAGGCAAGGACGGCACGCTCCCGCTCTCTGTCAGAGAAGGGAGAAACTACCTCTCTGAGCGGTTTTCTGCCGAAACGCTCAAAGAGGCTCCTGTCAAAAAGAATGATAACAAAGCAGCCCTCGCGGTCGAGATGAAGGATGTCTTCTTCCGCTATGAGCGCTCATCTCCCGATATCTTAAAGGGTCTCTCGCTCTCGGTATATGAGAACGAGATCTTCAGCGTCTTCGGGCCGAACGCCTCGGGCAAGACCACCGCGCTCTCGCTTCTGTGCGGTATCAAAAAACCGTATATGGGCAAGATCCGCATCTTCGGCAAACCCATCAGGGACTACAAGGACAACTCGCTCTATCGCGAGTGTATCGGCTATCTTCCGCAGGATGTCACCGCGCTGTTCTTAAAGGACAGCGTAAGAGAAGAGCTCAAAGACTGTGACACCGCTGCTCTTCGCTCGCTGATCGATCTCGAGGCCATGGGAGATATCCACCCCTACGACCTCTCCGGTGGAGAGCAGCAGCTGTTGGCGCTGTGCAAGGTGCTCGCAGGTCACCCGCGTCTCTTGATCCTCGACGAGCCCACCAAGGGGATCGACCCTAACTCAAAAGAGAACCTCAAAGCGGTCCTGCGGCAGCTCAAAGAGCAGGGGATGACCGTGATCATGGTTACCCACGATGTGGAGTTCGCATCTGAGGTATCCGACCGCTGCGCCTTGTTCTTCAAAGGAGAATGTGTCTCTTCGGGCTCTGTCAAAGAGATGCTCTCAAAGGGACAGTTCTACACCACCGCGATATCCAGGATGACAAGAGGCATCATAGAGGGCGCCGTCACGGTAGAAGACGCGGTAAAAGCCTTTGAGAAAGCAGAAAGGGCAAAGCTATGACAGTGATCAGAAACCGCTCTCTGAGAACGGTCTTAAAATACGCTCTGCCGCTGATACTGATCCCCGCGCTGGTCGCGCTCGGGGCGGTCGTGTTCCGGAAGGATCGCTATCTACTCGTCTCCTTAGGGGTGGCGGTGCTGTCGATCCTGCTGTTCTACACCTCCTTTGAAGAGAAGCACATCGGCTCGCGCAGGATGGTGCTCACGGCGATCCTGACCGCGCTCTCGGTGATCGGCAGGTTTATCCCGTTCTTCAAGCCGGTGACCGCGCTCACCGTCATCGCCGCCTTGTACTTAGGCGCAGAGTCGGGGTTCTTGGTCGGCTCGCTCTCGGCGATCCTCTCGAACATCTGGTTCGGTCAGGGACCGTGGACGCCGTTTCAGATGCTCAGCTGGGGACTCATCGGACTGTTCGCGGGATATCTCTCAAAGCTTCTGTTAAAACACCGATCGCTCCTGCTTATATACGGCGTGCTGTCGGGGGTGCTCTACTCAATGGTGATGGACATCTGGACGGTGCTGTGGTATCAGGGATACTTCGATATCGCGTATTATCTCGCGGCGTGTGTGTCCGCACTGCCGTATACGATCCTCTACGCGGTCTCGAACTTCTTGTTCCTCTTCTTCCTCGCAGAACCAATGGGCAGAAAGCTCAACAGAGTCAAGATCAAATACGGAATATAAAAACCTTTACGGATCGCTTAGAGTATGCTATGCTGAACAAGAGGTGATACGATGCTTCCCAAAAGTTTACATAACGAGATACAGGCATATATAAACAAGAACCTGATCGTATTCTATCCCGCCGCAAAAGCTCCCATGGCGGCGCCAACGCCTATGGGAGCGCCCGCTCTCAGAAAGCGAAAGAGCGCTATGCGGGATACAGCCGTCTGTCTGTCGGAGGAGAGCTCTCTCAGAGAGGCGCTCATCGACCTCGACGAGAGCTTCTCTGAGGCGTTACTGAGGCTCATCGACGAGAAGGGGATGACGGACGCAGAGTGCTACAAAAAGGCGCACATCGACCGCAAGCTGTTCTCAAAGATCCGCTCAAACCGCCTCTATAAGCCCTCCAAGGCGACCGCGGTCTCCTTTGCTCTGGCGCTGGAACTGAGCCTCGACGACGCGAAGGATCTGTTAAACAAGGCGGGCTACGCCCTCTCTCACAGCAGCGAGACAGATATCATCATCGAATACTTTATCTTAAAGGGCATCTACGACATCATTCAGATCAACGAGGCGCTGTACGAATTCGACCAGCCGCTTCTGAATGCGTAGCATTCATCAAATGATAAATGATAAATGATAAATAGCGGGAGGGTACAGCCTCCCTACAACTGAGAACTGACAACTGACAACTGATAACTGACAACTGAAAACTGCGAACTGACGACTGAAAATATGTCGCTTCACAGGCGACCAAAAGATGATCCTCCCCGACTATAATGTAGCTGTAAGGTCAAGAAACCGAACAATACATTATCATCAAGGAGGATCATCTCATGAAAAACAAAAACAACATCACCGAACTCGTATTCATCTTAGACCGTTCCGGCTCTATGGCGGGGCTCGAATCAGACACCATCGGCGGCTTCAACGCGCTGCTTAATAAGCAGAAGAAGGAAGACGGCGAGTGCTTCGTCACCACCGTGCTGTTCAACCACGAGATGTCTACGCTCCACGACAGAAAGAAGCTCTCCGAGATCTCTCCCCTGACCGAGGAGGACTACACGGTCGGCGGCTGCACCGCGCTGATCGACGCGATCGGCACCACGGTGCGCCATATCGAGAGCATCCACCGCTATCAGCGCAAAGAGGATGTCCCCGAGCACACCATGTTCGTCATCACGACCGACGGTCTTGAGAACGCAAGCCGTGAGTTCTCGTCCGACAAGGTCAAGCGCCTGATCGAACAGCATAAGGAGAAAGACGGCTGGGAGTTTCTCTTCATCGGCGCGAACATCGACGCGGTCGAAACCGCAAGGCACTTCGGCATCAATGAAGACAGAGCCGTCAACTACCACGCCGACAGAAAGGGCACCAGGGTGCTCTATGACGCGGTCTGCGGCGCTGTGAGCGCTGTCAGAGAACGCGCTCCCCTCTCCCCGAAATGGAGCGAGAGCATCAGCGAAGACTATCAGTCGAGAAAATAACCGAAAGCCGCCCGTATCATCGCGATACGGGCGGCTTTCTATCAGCTGTCATTTTTGTTCTCAGTTGCGGGGCAAGGTTCTTTGAAACACCTACAACGGTTCATCACTTTTTCTTTCTTTGAGGCAGCTCATCCGCCATCGAAGAGATAATCTGTATGAGCTTCTCTCTGTCGTCGACATCTATAGAGAGCATCTCCTTCGCGCCTTCATAAGGCAGCTCAAAGGACGGCTCACCCGAGAGCTTCACGGCAGTCGGGGTGGGCTTTAGAAGCAGGCGGTCGTCATAGATCCCGCCGAACACCTTCCCTTCGATATAGAGCACATATTCTCCCATCATCCCTCGATAGCTGATTCCCTCCAAAGGGGAGAGCTGCTCGAGCACAAAATCCAAGAATTCTTTACTTGAAGCCATTATAGATTCATCTCCAGATATCTTCTGTACGGCTCAAAGCCGACCTTCTCATAGAAGCTCACCGCGGGGCGGTTGAACTCCCAGACATCGAGCTCGATCTTGTTGTAGCCCTGTTCTCTCGCGTATCCCTTCAGATAATCGATCATCGCTGATGCGACCCCCTGACGGCGGCAGGCTTCATCGACGCCGAACTCCTCGATCCGAAAGATCTTTCGCTCGTTATTATAGGGTGAGAGGGGCTTTACGGCGTATTCAATGACCGCGAAGCCGCAGATAATACCGTCCGTCTCGGAGACGATGACATCGAAGCCGTCGTCTTCAAAGACCTTATACAGCCGATCCCTCATCTCGTCACAGAATCCCGCGCGAAAGATATCGGGTCTGCCCGCGACATGAACATCGTTGACCTGACGGCGCAGGAGATTGACGCGCTCAAGGTCCGCATGTTCTGCTTTTCGTACTTTTATATCCATTTTCTCATCCTTATGAAAACAGGGGAAAGACGGTGATCCTTCCCCCAAATGATAATCAGTTGAACAGGCTGTAGAACGCCTTGTACGCCATGTAGAGGTCAGGCTTCGAGATGACCTCGAACGGCGCGTGCATACATAAGACCGCTACGCCTAAGTCGACGACATCAACATTCATGTTCGCGACATACTTGGCGATGGTGCCGCCGCCGCCGATATCGACCTTGCCGAGCTCGCCGATCTGCCACTTGACGGAGTTCTTCTCGAGCATCGCGCGGATCTCGCCCATAAACTCAGCAGAGGCGTCGGAGGTGTCGTACTTGCCGCCGTGACCGGTGTACTTAGAGATGACAACGCCCTCGTTCATGAAGCTCGCGTTCTTCGGCTCATACGCGGAAGAGAAGGTGGGATCAAACGCCGCGTTGACATCCGCGGAGAGGCACTTGGACTTTGAGAGCACATGATAGCCTTCAACGCCCTCGGCCTTCGCGAGGTCATAGATGAAATAACGGAGGAAGTCGGACTGCATACCGGTGTTGCCCTCAGAGCCGATCTCTTCCTTATCGGTCAGATAGGTGATAACAGTGGACTCGGGCAGCTCGGTGTCGAGTGCCGCGATCACCGCGGGATACGCGCAGCACTTGTCGTCGTGGCCGTAGCCGCCGATCATCGAGCGGTCAAAGCCGATGTCTCTGGTCTTGAACGCGGGACAGAAGGTAAGCTCTGCGGAGAGGAAGTCGTCCTCTACGATGCCGTAGCGCTCGTTCAAGATCTTCATCACATTCAAAGCGACGAGCTCTTTCTCCTCACTGTCCTCAAGCGGGACAGAGCCGATGAGGATGTTGAGATCCTCTCCGGTGAACGCCTGGTTCATGGTCTTCTTCGCCTGCTCCTTGTCGAGATGGGGCAGCAGATCGGTGATCAAAAAGCACTCGTCGTCCTCATCGTCGCCGATGCGGATATCGACACAGGTTCCGTCTAACTTCACAACTCTGCCGTGGAGGCCGAGCGGGATAGCGGTCCACTGGTACTTCTTGATGCCGCCGTAGTAGTGGGTCTTGAACAGCGCCATGGAGCTGTCCTCATACAAGGGGTTGGGCTTTAGGTCGACTCTGGGGGAGTCGATGTGCGCGATCGCGAGCTTGACACCGTTCTTGACGCCATTCTTTCCGACGACGACGAGGCCGATGTCCTTGCCGCGGTTGATCACATAGAATCTGTCGCCGGGCTTGTAGGTCTTCTCGGGGTCATACTCTTCAAAGCCGCGCTCCTCGGCGAGCTTCTTCGTATAGATGACCGCCTCTCTCTCTGTTCTGGAGAAATCGAGGAACTTCTTGTAGCCCTCCGCGAAGGCGTACGCTTCTTTCATCTCCTGATCGGAGAAGGACGCGGCGCCCTTTCTCTCTTTCATCATCAACTGTTTTCTAAGTTCTTTTGCCTGACTCATTTTTTACCTCCTGAGTATATGTTGATAAATTTAGTTTGAGTGATATATATTTTGATATGTCTCTTTGGTCTTCTCGACCTTTTCGACATATTCTTTTGTCTCTTGGAACGGGATCAGAGAGAGCGTCCTGCCGTCTAAGGAATACGCTTTGTCCGAGAGCCAGTCGTCGACATTGGAGATGCCGGCGTTGTAGGCGGCGACAGCGGTCTCTTCTTCCTCATACTTTTCGCACAGCCACGAGAGATAGTAGATGCCGTACTCGATGTTGATCCCGGGGTCTGTCAGCAGCTCCGAAGAGTAGAGCACCTCGCCGTCCTTGTCGTTCTGGAGCCAGTAAAAGGTCTCGGGCATCAGCTGCATCAGTCCTACAGCGCCCGCCGAGGACTCAACCTCCGGCCGAAAGCCGCTCTCACAGCGGATCACGGCATAGACGAGATCCTCGTCCACCTTGTACTCTGCCGCGTACTTTGAGACATACTCGCTGTACTTCTGCGGGTAGAAGGCGCTTAAAATCTTGTTCTTATAGCCCTTGAACAGGTTCGTCGAGAACAGAAGGATGCCCCCGATCACGATGATCACCAGAATGAAGGTGAAGATACACCCGCACACCCCGTGCCCTTTGGTCTTTCTCTCTTCAAACATCTCAGCCATAGAGCACCTCGAAGATCCTGTTCGCCTGCTCAAAAAGATCGCTCAAAGAGCCGTTGTTCTCGATCACATCGTCGCTGTGTTCTTTGAAAAATTCTTGTGAGAACTGGGCGTCGATCCTGTGTGTCGCCTCTTCCTCACTGAGCAGGTCGCGCTCGATGATCCTCTTCAGCCTGATCTGTCGGTCGGCGACGACCGCGATGATCCGATCACAGTAGAAGTCCTCCCACGCTTCGAACAGCTGGGGCGCGTCAAAGACGACCGTCTCTTCTCCCTGTTCAGAGAGATCCTTCGCTTCACCTAACATGATCTCGAGGATCTTCGGGTGGGTGACGGAATTGAGATACTCTCTCGCTTCGTCATCACAGAACACGATCTCTGCGGTCTTTCTGCGGTCAAGAGAGCCGTCTTCTCTGATGATCTCGTCAGAGAACGCTTCTCTGAGCTTCTTTAAAATCTCCGGATCCTCTACCGCGCGCCGTGCGGCAAGATCCGCGTCGATGACGGGGATACCCCGCTCCTTGAACAGAGCGGCGACCTCGCTCTTGCCTGCACCCGACTGACCGGTCAGCCCGATGATCTTCACCTTCGGAATCTCGATCACCTCGAACGCCGCCGCGCGGATCAGGCGGTTGTATAACGCAAGCCCGACCCCCTGCGCCTTCGGGCAGTGGGCGTAGACGATACGGATATCCTCGATCTCGTCCGCTTCTCTGAGCGCTTCGAAGAGCCTTCTCGCCTGTCCTTCGAGGTCGTCCTTTCTGCCTAAAGACACCGCGGGAGCGTCGATATAGGGCAGATCCTCCTCATAGCACAAGGCGGCACAGTCCGAGAGGCGGCGCCATCTGCGGTCTAAAAACTGCCGATACTGCCGGTCGTCCGATCTGATCAGCACGACCTTCACCTTCGGCGAATAGTGCTTATATTTCATTCCGGGAGAGGACGCTGTCTGTCCTTTTTCCATCCCGCTGATCACGGCGGGATCGATCTCGACTTTGCCGATGACCTCTTCGATCTCTTCCTTGGTGATCCTGCCGGGGCGGAGGATACGGGGCGGATCGGTCACGAGCGTGAGAACGGTGCTCTCGACGCCGACCGTGCATCGTCCGCCGTCGACCACCGCGTCGATCCTGCCGTTTAGATCCTCCATCACGCGGGAGGCTGTGGTGGGACTCGGAAGCCCCGAGGAGTTTGCAGACGGCGCAGCCAAGGCGCAGCCGCTTCTTCTGATCAGCTCCCGCGTCACCTCGTGGGAGGGCATGCGGATCGCCACGGTATCAAGCCCCGCGCTCACCTCGTCGGGGATGACCTCGCCCTTCTTCATGATCAGGGTCAAGGGCCCCGGCCAGAAGCGCTCTGAGAGCATCCGCGCGGTCTTAGGAAACTCTCTGACCAGCCCTAAGCTCTCGATATCCTCAAGAGACGCGATATGGACGATCAGGGGATTATCCATCGGGCGGCCTTTCGCCTTGAACACCTTCTTCACACTCTCGGCGTTCAGCGCGTCAGCGGCGAGCCCGTAGACGGTCTCGGTGGGTACCGCGACAAGACCGCCGAGGCGTAAGATCCCGGCAGCCGTATCAAGGTCTTTTTGAGTTGTTCCTAACAGTAGGGTGTTCATCTGATCAGACGCTTTCTTCTATACTTTCTTTGAGCATATTCGCCCGCATATCGGTAACCAGCGCGTCGATGATCTCATCGAGATCGCCGTTTAGGATCTCCTCTAAGCGGTAGAGGGTCAGCCCGATGCGGTGATCGGTCACGCGCGACTGGGGGAAGTTATAGGTGCGGATCTTCTCGCTGCGGTCGCCGGAGCCCACCTGAGAGCGGCGGTCGAGGGCGATCGACTCGTTTTGTTTATCCTGTTCGATCTTTAAAAGGCGCGACTTCAACACCTTCATCGCCTTGTCCTTGTTCTTATACTGAGAGCGCTCGTCCTGACACTCTACAACAAGTCCCGACGGCTTGTGCGTGATGCGGATCGCGGAGGATGTCTTGTTGATGTGCTGACCGCCCGCGCCGGAGGAGCGGAAGGTATCGATCTCGAGATCGTTCGGGTTGATCTGTACCTCGACATCGTCCGCCTCGGGAAGCACCGCGACGGTGACGGCGGAGGTATGGATCCTGCCGGAGCTCTCGGTCTGAGGCACACGCTGAACCCGATGGGTGCCGGACTCAAACTTCAGACGCGAATACGCGCCCGCTCCCGAGACCGAGAACGAGATCTCCTTGATGCCGCCGAGGCCGGTCTCGCTTCGGTTGATGACGTCGATCTTGTAGCCCTTTCTCTCCGCGTACATCGAGTACATCCGAAAGAGATCAAACGCGAACAGCGAGCTCTCCTCGCCGCCGGTGCCCGCGCGGATCTCAACGATGACATTGCGCTCGTCGTTGGGGTCCTTGGGGAGCAGGAGGATCTTTAAGTCCTCTTCAAGCAGGGGAAGGGCCCCCTTCGCCTCTTCGAGCTCTATGGAGGCGAGATCCCTGATCTCTTCGTCAGCGGCGCTGTCGGAGAGGATCGAGAGCGACTCTTCGATCGTACTCTTCGTATGCTGATATTCTCTGTATTTCTTGACCACGGGCTCCAAGGATGCGTACTCCTTCATCACCTTCGCGTACAGCGCGGGATCACAGACTACATCGCTCTGACACATCCTGCGCTCGAGCTCCTCGTACCGTTTGGAAAATATCTCTAATCTGTCAAACATGATCTACCTTTATCTGATATCGATCTTCTCGCCCGAGCGATAGACCTCTTTGATATTATGCTCTGTCTTCCTGCGCGGGGCCATCACCTCTCTGCCGCACTTCAGGCATCGGATCTTGAAGTCCATGCCGACGCGCAGAAGCAGAAAGCGACTGTTGCCGCAGGGGTGGGGTTTCTTCATCACGATCTCGTCGTTCACTCTGACATCCAACATGATCCCTCCCTCAGAAAACTTAACTTATATTATATCATATCCGTTAGCAAAAAGCAACCGACCAAAGCTATATCAAATACTCTTTGAGCCGATGGTACAGTATCTCGTCTACGGTCGCCTCTGCCCTGATCCCTTCTGCGGTGTAGTCTTCTTTATGAAGCGTCCCCCTCTCTCTGATCAGAGAGAGGAGATTTCCTTTATCAAAAGGCAGAAGGAGCATTACCCGCATGAGCTTCTTCGGGAGGTTCTCCTCGATCGCTTTCAGGAGATCCTCCACGCCCTCGCCGGTCTTCGCGCTGATCCTCACCGCGTTTGAGACGGGGAAATAGAGGGTATCGGCGATGTCACACTTGTTGAGCACCGGTATGATCGGCTTATCCTCAGCGCCTAAGGAGGAGAGAAGCTCCTCGGTCACCTCTAAGTGAAGGCGGGATTCCTCATTCGAGATATCGCAGACATTGAGGATGATGTCCGCCTCTACCGCTTCTTCCAAGGTAGACTTGAACGCCTCAACGAGATGATGCGGCAGGCGTCTGACGAGCCCGACGGTGTCGATCAGCATGACCGTGACGCCGCAAGGCAGCTGCAAGGCGCGCGAGGTGGGGTCTAAGGTCGCGAACAGCTTGTCCTGTGAGAGCACGCCCGCGTCGGTGAGGTAGTTTAGAAGAGTCGACTTTCCGGCATTCGTGTAGCCGACGATCGCGACGGTGATCACGCCGTCCTTCTCTCTGCGCTCTCTATGCAGTCTTCTGCGGGTCTCGACCTCCTTAAGCTCTGCTTTGAGGGTCTCCATCCTGCGCTTGATGTGTCTGCGGTCGGTCTCGAGCTTGGTCTCGCCGGGGCCGCGGGTGCCGATACCGCCGCCGAGACGCGAGAGCTCAACGCCCTTGCCGGTCAGGCGGGGCATCATGTACTTGAGCTGAGCGAGCTCTACCTGCAGCTTGCCCTCTCTACTCTTCGCCCTCAAAGCGAAGATATCGAGAATCAGCATCGTGCGGTCGATCACGCGGACATCGGTGCAGCTCTCGATGTTTCTGATCTGTACCGGAGAGAGCTCGAGGTCGAAGATGATCAGGTCGATCTCCTCTCTCTCACAGTACTCCTTGATCTCTTCGAGCTTTCCCGAACCGACACAGGTGGCGGGGTCAAGACGAGACAGCTTCTGTGAGACAGACGCTACTGCCTCTGCTCCGGCGCTCTGAGTGAGTTCAAACAGCTCAGAAAGAGAGCTCTCGGCGTCAAACTCTCCCGTATCCACGCTGACTAAGAGAGCGCGTGTCACCCGCTCTGCGGTCTCTGTCATTTCCATAAAAATTATCCTTTTCTTTACACAAAAAATGTGATACAATGTAGTATAACGCCATTGTATCACAAATCAGTATACTTTTCAATCAGATTATCAGATACATCAGAGCGAGCAGGAGCGTGCTGTCGGCGCCGTCTGAGTAGAGGATCAGAAGCAATATCAGGATCAGGCTGCGCTCGTTGTCCTTTAAAAGCGTATCGAGCAGGCTCGGCTGATCGGTCTCCTCTTTTTCAACGGGCTTCTGTAAAGGCTGAGGCTCTTCGGGCTTAGGCTCCTCACGCTTTCTTTCGGTCTTCTGTTGAGGGGGTGCGGTCTCATAGCTCTGATACATCCTCTGCGCCCTTCTGAGCGCTTGTTGTTCTAAGGAACTCTCAGGCATATTCTTCACCTAAAATAACGAAAAATCTTTGAGTAACGGCAGCAGCTTCATCATCTTGAGCATTTTCTCAGCCTCGTCGAGCTTGTGCTTGCGCTCTTCGCTGAGGAAAGGCCTGATCGCTTTTAACAGTCTTGTGGTATCATCCTCTTTACTTAAAGAGCCGAGCATCGGGGCGAGCTTCATCAAGGTCCCCATCTGCTCTGCGCCGAGCAGAGAGCCGAGATCCGGGGCGGGGGGTTTCTCCTCCTTATGTACGCTCGGCTGACTTTCGCCGAGCATCGACGCAAGCTCTTTGATCTCCTTCATGCTCTCGGGATCTGAGAGGATCGAGTTTATCTTCTCGGAGAGATCTGCGCTCATCTTATCCCATCAGCTTTTTGATGATCGCCTGCGCCTGCGGAGTGGACAAGAATGCTTTCGCTTTTTCTTCGTCGTTCAAGATCGACTCGATCTTATCCGACTGCTTTCTGTCCATTTTCTGAACGAGCTTGTGCAGAGAGCCGCCCTCTAAGGCGTTTCTGATATCCGCGGCGGGGGTGTTCATCCGCTCGGAGAGCGCTGAGATCATCCGCTCGATCTGCGCGTTATCTGCCATTATTTTCACCTCATTCTTATCATATGCAAAACAATCGCGAATATGACAGGAGGATCATATGAAAATCATCGTGATGTCCGACAACCACGGGATGCTCCGCAATCCCCGCAAAATTTTAGAGACGCACAGGGACGCCGAGACGGTCGTCCATCTGGGCGACTCTCAGGAGACGATCAAGGATCTGATGATCGAATTCCCCGACTTTCGCTATATCGCGGTCAGGGGCAACTGCGACTTTGACTTCTCGCTGCCGGACTATGAGATCTTCACTATAGACGGAGTGAGGTTCTTCGCGACGCACGGGCATAAGTATAATGTCAAATTCGGGCTCGACCGCCTGATGTACGCGGCAGAGGAGAACGGGATCAATGTCGCTTTGTACGGACACACGCACATCGCCCGCGAGGAGTATGAGGACGGCGTCTACTATGTCAACCCCGGCGCGGTATCGGGATATATGGGCAGCTACGCTCTGATCGAGGTCAAAGACGGTCAGGCGCTGATCAGCATCGTGTTTCTCAACAAAAAACCGACGGATCCCTGAAAACAAGAAACAGTGGATTTTTGATTTCGGATATGCTATAATATCTATTTGAAGCTACAAGGAAGGGCATACAGCCAATGGAACCTACCTTCTCCGACAACCTGAAAAAGGAGCTCCTCTCCGTCATCCGGTCAGACAGGCTCTCTCATACGGTCATCATCTCCTCAGACGATGAAGAAGAGCGAGAGTATGCCGCTTTGTTTCTCTCGATGTACGCGGTGTGCAAGGAGCAAGAGCGCCCCTGCATGAGGTGCAGCGCGTGCAAAAAGGCGCTGTCGTCGGCTCATCCCGACATCTTCGCCCCGGAGCTTTCGGGCAAGCTCAGACAGGTGAATATGGACTCGGCGCGCGAGATCGTCAGACAGGCAAACATCATCCCGAACGAAGCAGACAGAAGGGTATTCCTCTTCTTCGATGCAGATCGTACGCTGCCGGTCATCACCCAAAACGCGCTCTTGAAGCTGATCGAGGAGCCGCCTCAGGACATCCTCTTCATCTTCACGGTCAAGAAGCCCTCGGCGCTGCTCTCTACCGTGCGCTCCCGCGCTCAGCTGATCACGCTGAGCGGCAAAGAAAAAGAGGACGAAGCGGCGAGAGAGCTCGCAGAGAAGATCATCGACGGCATCGTCTCCTTATACGAGACCGACCTGCTTTTGCCCTTGAACGCGCTCTCATCAAAGGAGAACAAGGAGCGCTTCGTCCCCGCGATACATTTGGTGGAAGAATATCTGAGAACGGCGCTGTCCTTCTCGTGCGGTATCATGACAGATGACGAATACGCGCTCAAATTATCCAGAAAACTATCCCGCGAGGAGATCCTTCGCATGATCGAGATCTCCGAGGAAGCAATCAACAAATCACAAACCAATCTCAACATGTCGCTGCTTGCGACATGGCTGTGTTCACAGTATAGGAGGACCCTATGGCAGAAGTAATCGGCGTTCGATTCAAAGAAGTCGGCAAAATATACTATTTTGACCCGTGTGAGAAGAAGCTCTCTTTGGGTCAGCGCGTGATCGTAGAGACCGCCCGCGGCATCGAGTGCGGCACGGTCGCGACAGAGAACAAAGAGGTTCCGGATGAGGAGATCGTCCATCCGCTCAAAAAGATGGTCAGAATCGCCTCCAAGGATGACCTCAGACGCCTTGAAGAAAACGCGAAGAAAGAGAAAGAGGCGCTGAAAATCTGCGAGAAGAAGGTAGAAGAACACGAGCTTATGATGAAGCTCGTTGATGTGGAATACACCTTTGACAACTCGAAGATCATCTTCTACTTCACCGCGGACGGCAGAGTGGACTTTCGCGCGCTCGTCAAAGACCTTGCCTCGGTGTTCAGAACGAGGATCGAGCTTCGCCAGATCGGCGTACGCGATGAGTCGAAGATGCTCGGGGGCTTAGGCGTCTGCGGCAGACCGTTCTGCTGCTCGAGCTTCCTGGGCGAGTTTCAGCCGGTATCCATCAAGATGGCGAAGGATCAGGGGCTCTCGCTCTCTCCGACCAAGATCTCCGGCACCTGCGGCAGGCTGATGTGCTGTCTCAAATACGAGCAGGACGCCTACACCGACCTCTTGAAGCGCACCCCGAAGGTGGGCGCCATCGTCAAGACCCCCGAGGGCAAGGGTCTCGTGGTGGAGAACAACCTTCTAAGCCAGACCGTCAAGGTCAAGCTCGACAACACCCCCGACGCCGCCGCTCCCCAGACCTTCAAGGTCAGACAGGTCAGGCTCATCAAGGACGGCTACATCAAGCTGAGCAAAAAAGAACTCGAAGAGCTCAAAGGGCTCGAGTGAGCTATACGCGTCTATCGCCTCCGGCATCTGCTGATGTCGGGGGCTTTTTTGAGCTAAGAGGTAAGAAATAAGAACTAAGAACGAAGGGCGGGACACCCGCGCCTGATTTTGATTAATGATGAATGATTAATAGTTGCGGGCGGGCGCTGCCCGCACCCGTTTCTAATGGGGAATTAGGAATGAGGAGATAGGAATTACAGGGCGTTTCATTTGTCGTACTGAGGGGGAGAGCGACCATCCCCCTATCATTATTACCGATCGATAAGAGAATCCCTACGCAGACGATATTAAGAGGAAGGGGATTGCCACAGCCCTAAAGGGCTTCGCAATGACAACTGAGAACTGTCATAATTGTTTGAGCGAAGCGAAGAATCTTAAGATCCCTCGCTTTGTTCGGGATGACAAAGGTGAGTTCGGGAGAACGGCACTGTCTTCAAAAAACGATGCAACATTTTTGTAACCGTTTTTCTCTGAAAATGACAACTTTGTTTTCGCTTTCTTCAAGGAAAAACAAAACTGTAATTCTTTTCGTGTTAATTCACAAGAAGAATAATAAATTTTTGTGAATCTTTTTTTTGACCAAATATTGTGGGTGATTTTTCAGTATGATACAATATATATAAGTTTAATATGGAAATGAATGTCCCTGCCATATTGCTCTGAAAAAACAGAAACGAAAAACTGGAGGAATTCAAAATGAGATTACTCAAGAAAACCGTGAGCGTTCTGCTCGTCCTGATGCTCGTCGTCAGCGTGCTGATGATCGCTCCCTTCTCCGCTTCGGCGGACAGCACACTCTCCGGAGTGTTCTACCTCAAGCCCGACAGCAGCTGGTTAGCTAAAGGCTGGGATCTTGATCCCCGCTTTACGGCGTACTTCTTCAATGACTCCGACAGCGCATGGGTTGACATGACCAAGATCGATTACGGCACCTATTCCGTTACCGCTCCCGCGGGTGACTGGACCGGACTGATCTTCCTGAGAATGGACGGCAGAGCGGATCACACTCAAAACGGTTGGGACAGCGGCAACATCTGGGGTCAGACTGTCGACTACACCTCTGCGACCATCGGCGATAACAACTGCTTTACTGTCACAGACACCAGCACATGGAATCAGGTCATCGGCACTTGGTCCAAGTTAGCTCAGACCACCGTCTCCTTCGTCCCCGGCGGCGACTGGGCTGCAGCCAATGCGCGCTACGCGCTCTATGGCTTTACAGACAGCGCGAACAACTGGTATGATCTCTCAGCAGACGGCGATTCCTACAAGACCACCTTCTACTATGCTTGGGATAAGATCATCATCTGCAAGATGAAGGACGGCACCACCGATAACAGCTGGGACAACAAAGAGCTCCAGACCGTCAACCTCGACTATGTCGACGGCGGGATCTTCGCTTTGACCGGCGCCAAAGAAGGCGACAACTACAACGCAACATACGCGAAGGTCGCAGGCTACAGCCTCGTCCTCAAGGATAACATCGGCATCAACTTCTATCTTAATCTCCAGAATGCAGCCGGCGCTGCCGCTAACTTTACCGTCGGCGGTGAGACCGTCTCCGGCGCGCTCAACGCTGCTACCGGCGTAACAGGCGCAAACTATGTGACCTCTTACTATGTTCCCGCTAAGTCGATGACCGACGATATCACGATGAAGCTCTCCATGAACGGCGCACAGTGGATCTCCAAGACCTACTCAGTCGCGACCTACGCGGCTGAGGCGGCAGAGACCTATGCAAGCGACGAAGATCTCAGAAAGCTCCTCTGCGATACGCTCGACTACGGCGACGCGGTGCAGAAATTCTTCGAATATAACGGCGACAACGGCTATGCAGGCAGCTTCATCGACGATGTTGATGAGAACTGGTCAAGAACCGCTGCTCCCGCCGTCCTTGATGACACCACGACCATCAACTCGCTGAAGGACGGCTCCGCCGACCTCGGTCTCAAGTACGCCGGCGCTACGATGTCGACAACCTCTCAGACCGCGATCCGTCTGTTCTTCACCGTAACCGACGAGGATAAATTTGCCGCTACTGTCGCGAAAATCGGAAACAATGTGCTCGAATTCAAAGATTCTACGAGCGGCTCGATGAAGTACATCGAGATCACCGGCATCTCCGCGAAGGATATCTTCGAAGACTACTCCGTCAGATTCGAGAACGGCAGCAACGCAAATTCTTACACCTATAACGCAGCAAACTATTACGACGCAGTCGTAGGCGGTTCTTATGCAGAAACCTTCCGGACCGTTATGAAAGCGATGTATAACTATTCCGTCAGCGCGAAGAATTATTCCGAGGGCGGAAGACAATCACAGTAAGGAGGGTATTAAAATGAAAAAAGAAAGATATGAGAGAGTAGAGCTCGAGATCGTAGAATTCGTTGAGTCTGATGTCATCATGACTTCTCCCGTCACAAGCGATCCCGACGAGCTCCCGTTCGTTCCCGCAAACTAATCAACACATGCGCATCAGCCGCCGAATCACCTTCGGCGGCTGAAATAATCCTACACAGGTGATCATTATGAAAAAAGCACTGCTCCTGACCATCACGGCGCTCCTTCTCCTCATCCTCATCCTCGCGGGATGCTCCGAAAAAGATAAAGACAAGAATGATCCGACAACGGAATCCTCCGGCTACTCTGTCGCAACCGCGTCAAAAGACGGAGACTCTTCATCAAAGGGCGATGTCTCCTCCGATAAGGCCAAGCCCGACAGCGATCAGACAGGCTCAAACTCCGACAGCGGCACGATGGAGACGATCAGCCCCGACGGCATCTCCTCAGGCTCCGGTTCCGAGGGGAGTTCTTCCTCTCAGGGCGGCTCGGGCTCCGGCGGCTCTCAAGGCTCGGGCTCCGGCGGCTCTCAGGGTACAGGATCCTCCGGCTCGCAGAGCGGCTCCTCGGGTACAGGCACAGACGAGACCACCGTCACCGATGTGATCAACTCCGCCTTTGAGACAACGGACGAGGATGAACTGCCGTTCGTGCCGGCTGACTGAGGGGTGTGCCTATGAGAATGAAACGACTGATCACAGCGGCACTGTGTCTCCTTCTGCTCCTCTCGCTCTTCACATCCCCGATCTCTGCGGCGGGAACGGGATATATCCGCGGCGACGCGGACGGCGACGGCTCTGTCACCGTAATCGACGCCACCGTCATCCAGAAGCTGCTCGCAAGCCTCAAAGACGATCCCGACGGCGGTATCACGAGAAGAGGATCCGTCACTTCCGAGAAGCTCACCATCACTGACGCGACCGCGATCCAGCGGTATCTCGCACACTTTCCCGACCGCTTCGGCATCGGAGAGCTTGTAGAGGACATGACCGAAGCACCCACACAGGCACCCACACAGGCGCCCACCTCCGCTCCTACGCGCGACCCGGACGAGCTGCCGTTCGTACCGGCGCGCTGAACGGCTATATGAAGGAACAGGTAAAATATATGAAACTGAACGAAGACTTTATCATCCATAACACCGGCGACGAGACGCTGCTGGTGCCTACCTCCAAGGCTTCTTTCCATGGGCTGGTTCAGGCGAACGAGAGCGTCGACACCATCCTTCACTGTCTGACAAAGGACACCACCGAGGATGAGATCGTCAGCGAGATGCTCAAGAAGTACGATGCGGACGAACAGATCATCCGCGAGGATGTCCGCGATGTGATCGATAAACTCAGAAAGATCGGCGCGATCAATGAGTAAGAAGACCTTCGAAGAGGTCATCGAAGAGAAGGGCGAGCTGATCTATACGAACCTCGGGGACAGTATGTACCCTTTGATCAAGGACCGCGATCTCTTAGTCATCAAGCGCCCCTCCTTTCCGCTTCATCGCCTCGATATCCCGCTCTATAAGCGTGAGAACGGTCAGTATGTCCTCCACCGCATCATAAAAATCAGAGAACACGACTATATCATCTGCGGCGACAACCGGACGAACAAGGAATACGGCATCACCGAGGAGAATGTCATCGGTGTGCTGACCCACATCATCCGAAACGGCAGGAAGATCTCTGTCTACAGCCTTCAAAAAAAGCTGTACGCCCATCTGTGGAGCGATGTCTTCCTGTTCCGAAGAGGCGTTTTGTATCTCAAAAGAAAGCTGAGATAATATGACCATAGAAGAATATATCAGGACCGTCGACGGGATGATCGAGCTGATCTCCTATACCGTAAACGGCGAACCTGTCAGAAAAGAATCGGCAGAGAAACTCGATCTCGACAGCCTTCTGACTGTCTCTGTATCCCAGTCGCTCTCCGCGATCACCGCCTATGCGCTCGAGAAGGCGGGGATCACAGACCCCCGCTTCAAGGAGAAGAAGTCCAAGGCGAAGCGCGCATCAGTGCTCTTTGATATGACCAGAAGACAGATCTCCGATCAGCTCGAGCAAAGGGGAATATGGCACCTGCCCTTAAAGGGCGCCGTGATCAAGGACTTCTACCCCGCCTACGGGCTCAGAGAGATGTCCGACAACGATATCCTCTGTGACGGCGAGCGGATGGCGGATGTCAGAGAGGTGATGGAGGGGCTCGGCTTCTCCTGCGAAGAGTACGGCCATCCCGTGCGCGATGTCTACTACAGAGACTCATTGCTCTCGTTCGAGATGCACAGACGGCTGTTCTCCTCCGAGTGGGAGATTCAGAAGGATTTTTCAGACTACTATGACCGGATCAAAGACAAGCTGATCCGCGACGACGGCAAGAAGTACACCTGTCATCTGTCGGATGAGGACTTCTATCTCTTCATCCTCTCACATGAGTACAAGCACTATCAGTACGGCGGCACGGGACTGAGATCCCTGCTCGATATCTATGTGTTCTTACAGAAGAAGGGAGCTTCTCTCGATGAAAAGTATCTCAGAGAAGAGCTTGAAAAGCTATGTCTGACCGAGTTCGAACAGCTCAACCGCAGCCTCAGCCAAAAGCTCTTCACCCGTCAGAAGCTCAGTGAAGAAGAGCAAGGGCAGCTCAACTACTTCATCAACTCCGGCACCTACGGAAATGTCTCTTATCTGCTGATAAATCAGGCAGACCGCGCGCTCAAGGAGGATGATACCCGCTCTGCAAAGCTCAGGTATCTGAGAAAGCGCGTCTTCATCTCCGGCGATTACTTAGAGGCGAACTATCCGTTCTTCTACCGCCATAAATATCTTCTGCCCGCTTTATACATCTATCGCCCCATAAAAGGACTCGTCAAACATCCGAAGGCGATCGCCAGAGAACTTAGAGGTATCAGAAAATATAAGAAATAACCAAATAACCGCACGGAAGGCTCTGACGCTCTCCGTGCGGTCTTTTTTCACGATTCTTTTTTGATCAGTGATATTTCACCTGAAAGCCGCGCTCCTCGGGATCTGTCGGAATGGTCTTTACCTCCATGCGGTCGATGCGGATATATGTTCCGCGCTCAATAGCGGCGATGACATCGTCGATCACTTGCTCTGTGCCCTGTATCTCCATCGAGACCGAGTCGTCATACTCGTTTCGTACCCATCCGGTCGCGCCGTAGTGCCGGGCGGCCTCCATCGCTCTAAAGCGGAATCCGACCGCCTGCACCCAGCCGTAGAAGCGGATATATTTGCGGACGATCTCTCTCTTTGTAAACATGATCCTTCTCCTGTCTGAAAATACTACAGAGATGTGTATCCTCTTTTACGGACCCCGTCAGCAGGCCGCGATCCCTCGGATGTCTGTATTCAGAAAAAGGATATCCTTTCGGACATCCTTTTTCCCTAAGCTGAAGACGTGACTTGAACACGCGACCTTCGTCGTCGCTCGCCGTACTCGCTGAGATCGGTCAAAAATGTCCGATCTCGTGCTCGTGTGGCTGCTCCTCCTCTCCCCAAAAGGATGTTATCCTTTCGGGGACCCCGTCAGCAGGCCGCGATCCCTCGGATGTCTGTATTCAGAAAAAGGATATCCTTTCGGACATCCTTTTTCCCAAAGCTGAAGACGTGACTTGAACACGCGACCTGCTGATTACGAATCAGCTGCTCTACCGACTGAGCTACTCCAGCAAAAAATCTTCATCTATTATATATGATTTGATCGGATTTTTCAAGACTTTTCGGAAACTTCCTTTTTTCAGATCGCAAAAACAAGGAAACAGTTGTCAAAACAGCCTGTCTGTGTTATAATTCATGTGTATAAAAAATCAGAAAGAAGGGAAAGGATGGATAAGGACGATACCCGCTCGCTCGCATACAAGCTCAGGAAATGCCGCCTAAGCGCCGGCCTCTCTCAAAAGCAGATCGCGCAGGCGCTGGGACTGGATCGCTCCGCCTACAGCTGCTATGAGCGCGGCACCTCTATGCCGAATATCCAAAATCTCCAGAAGCTCGCGGATATCTTCCACTTAAGTCCTGCTCAGCTGCTGCCCGGAAACGACCTGGGGATCACCGTATCCGATATGAAAAACCGGTACAATCCCATCTATATGCTCACGGATCAGGAACGCTCCGTGATCGTGCGGATGCGGGCGCTGGATCCGTCACAAAGGGAACGGCTCGAAGATTTTCTTGACGAAATGACTAAGGAAGAGTCCGACGATACACCGTAATTTCTCACATATTTACACATATTTTGCTTTACATTTCTCAAAATATGTGATAAAATAACTTTCAGCGCGTGATATGGTTATGGGGAAAAGCCCTTTTTTACGGGAGTTCACCGGCCCATGACTATGCTCGTCGCAAATGTTTAGAAAGGGTGAAAACGATGCTTAAAGAAGAAAAGATTGCTATCATGCAGGAATATGCCACTCACGAGGGTGACACCGGTTCTCCCGAGGTTCAGATCGCGCTTCTCACGAAGAGGATCAACGACCTCACAGAGCACCTGAAGATCCACAAGAAGGACCATCACTCCAGACGCGGCCTCTTCAAGATGATCGGTCAGCGCAGAGCGCTTCTTGACTATCTTATCAAGGTAGATATCGAGAGATACCGTTCTATCATCGCGAGACTCGGCATCCGTAAGTAAGCACCAAAGGGCAGACGGTCTTTTCCGTTTGCCCTAATTCTCGTTATTAACAGGATTTTTTCAGTTGTCATTTAGCGGTAAAATATGTAGGAAGCAGAGTTTGTTATAGAGGTAACGCTCGGCGCTCGGCGCTCTATGTCACGCCTCGTTCGCCTCCGCTTCTCCTTGTATAACTCCTGCTCGACTAACCTCCCGCCGGACACCCTGTGTCCTATGGGCGGTCCCGTCTCGCCCGTCGTTATACTCGGGCTGCGGCGCTCGGCGCTTCCTTTATATTTTATTGCTAAACACAACGAAAGATCCTGTGATAATAAATTCATTTTACAGGAGGAACTATTAATGGCAAACAAAGCTATGGTCTTTGACAAATACAGAGTATTTGAGACCGAATTCGCGGGTCGTCCGCTCAAAATCGAAACCGGCAAGATGACCCAGCTCGCCAACGGCGCGTGCTTGGTGCGCTACGGCGAGACCGTTGTTCATGTCGCGGCGACAGCCTCGGCAAAACCCAGAGACGGCATCGACTTCTTCCCGCTCTCTGTTGACTTTGAGGAGAAGCTCTACTCCGTGGGCAAGATCCCCGGCAGCTACTTAAGAAGAGAAGGCAGACCCTCGGAGAAGTCGATCCTGACCTCGCGCGTCATCGACAGACCCATCCGTCCGCTCTTCCCCAAGGACATGAGAAACGATGTCTCTATCGTCTGCACCGTGATGAGCGTTGATCCCGACTGCGCTCCCGAGATCGCCGCGATGGTCGGCACCTCGATCGCTATCTCTATCTCCGATATCCCGTGGAACGGTCCCATCTCGGGCGTATCCGTGGGCCTCGTAGACGGCGAGATCATCATCAACCCCACCGCAGAGCAGAGAGAAAAGTCCGACATGGCGACCACCGTCGCCTCTACCGACAGCCGCATCGCGATGATCGAAGCAGGCGCGAACTGTGTCTCTGACGAAGTGATGTACAACGCGATCATGGCGGGTCACGAAGCAAACCAGCACATCATCGAATTCATCAAGGGCATCCAGGCTGAGATCGGCAAGGAGAAGTTCTCCTATCCGTCGAACGAGCCCGATCACGATATGTTCGAAGCGATCAAGGCGTTCGCTGAGGAAGATGTGAAAAAGGCTCTCGACACCGACGACAAGACCGTCCGCGACGAGAGACTCAAGCCCATCTACGAGGCTGTTCACGAGAAATTCGACGAGATCTATCCCGACTCTGAAGCGAAGATCGACGAGTGTATGTACAAGACCCAGAAGTTCATCGTCCGCCGCTGGCTGTTAGATGAGCAGAAGCGTGTCGACGGCAGAGGCATGAACGACATCAGACCGCTCGCGTCCGAGGTCGGCATCCTGCCCCGCGTTCACGGTTCGGGTCTGTTCACCAGAGGACAGACACAGGTGCTCACCATCGCGACCTTAGGCTCTGTCGGCGATATGCAGACCTTGGACGGTATCGACAGCGAAGAGACCAAGAGATATATGCACCACTACAACTTCCCCTCCTACTCTGTCGGCGAGACGCGCCCCTCCAGAGGTCCCGGCAGAAGAGAGATCGGCCACGGCGCTTTGGCTGAGCGCGCGCTGGTGCCCGTTATCCCGTCGATGGAAGAGTTCCCCTACGCGATCCGCTTGGTATCCGAGGTCGTCTCCTCTAACGGCTCCACCTCTCAGGGCTCCGTCTGCGGCTCTACGCTCGCGCTGATGGACGCCGGTGTTCCGATCAAGGAGCCCGTCGCGGGTATCTCCTGCGGTCTGATCACCGAGGGCGACAGATGGATGACCATGGTCGATATCCAAGGGCTTGAAGACTTCTTCGGTGATATGGACTTCAAGGTCGCGGGTACTCACGACGGCATCACCGCGATCCAGATGGACTTAAAGATCTCCGGTCTTACCCCCGAGATGGTCAAAGAAGCTCTCGAGAAGACCCACAAGGCGAGAAACTACATCTTAGACGAAGTCATGCTCAAGGCGATCGCCGAGCCCAGACCCGAGATCTCCAAGTACGCTCCCAAGATGTTCACCACCACCATCCCCGCGGACAAGATCGCCGAGGTCATCGGCAAGTCCGGCAAGGTCATCAAAGAAATTCAGGCGCAGTGCGAGGTCAAGATTGACATCGAAGAAGACGGCGAGATCGGTCAGGTATTCGTCTCCGGTCTCGATACCGAGAAGTGCAAGCGCGCGATCGATATCGTTGAGACCATCGCGAACGATCCCGAGCCCGGCGCGATCTTCCTCGGCAAGGTCACCAGGATCATGGACTTCGGCGCGTTCGTCGAGATCGCTCCCGGCAAGGAAGGTCTTGTCCATATCAGCCAGCTCGATGTCAAGAGAACCGAGCGCGTCACCGATGTCGTCAATGTCGGCGATGTCATCCGCGTCAAGGTGCTCGAGACCGACGACAAGGGCAGACTCAACCTCTCCCGCCGCGATGTGCTGATCGAGATCGACGGCCTGACCCCGGAGAACAATCCCGACGAGGAAAGAAAGCCCCGCCGCGACAGAAGACCCAGAAGAAGAAACTAAACTATATAAAAGCTAAAGCCGATCCGTAACGGGTCGGCTTTTTTACTGAATAATTGCGGGAGTATCCCGCTGTTTTAATGAGAAATCAGGAATGAGAAAAAAGGAATTGTCAACTTCGGACCGACAATTATGTCCGATTGATCGGGTAACCGCAACTCTTCGCTCTTAGCTAATCAGACTCCCAGGCCGAAGGAGAGCATCTCGGGGAAGTAAAGCGCCCAGAACGCTTCGTTGTGGGTGGCTTCTTTGTCTTCGACCCAGAGCATCTTGCTCTCGTCGTAACCGCAGCTCTTCATCCAGGTGATCATCGCCTTGGCGTTGGTGTAGAGCTGTCTTTCAAGCAGGTCGTTGGTGAGGTTGCCGTAGCCGTTGAAGAAGTAGATCCGCGGGATGTCTCCCGAGAAATCCTTCGAGTTCAGATAATTTTTCCACACGCTCTCGGTGTAGAGCACGAACGCCGGAGACAGGGCGCCGATGTAGTCGAACTTGTCCATATGCTCGATGCCGATGTAGAATGCTTCGATTCCGCCGGAGGACGAGCCCGCGATCCCGCGGATGGAGTTGCAGTTGTAGTTTGCCTCAACATAGGGGATCACCTTGTCGACGATGAAGTCCGCGTACTGCTTGCCGTTTCCGTTTTTATAGTCGCCGTAGGTGCCGACGCCGGGCGCAAGAGCGCCTAAGTTCGGGGTGAGCTCGTTGTCGCGCTTGTTATTCGAGTTGTCGATGCCGACCACGATCACGCCGTCACCGCCGCGCTCCATCAGAGAGAGCACTGTCTCGTCACACTCCCACTCGTAGCCCGAGAGGGTCGTCTTCTGACCGAAGAGGTTCTGTCCGTCGCACATATAGAGAACAGAGTACTTCTTCGTCTTATCGGAGGGGTTATATCCTACGGGAGTCCAGATATAGATGTTCTTCTTGTATCCCTGAGAATACTCCATCGAGACGGTCTTGATCTGACCCTCGTCGCTTTGACCGTAAGGATAGACGCCCGCGACGAACTTTGAGCCGATCTTGCCGATGATGAAGTAGCCGGAGCTCGCTTTGGTGACCGGTGTGTCGGTGGTCTGATCGGTGCCGTTGTTGAAGATCACGCGGTCGTACTGAGAGACATTCACCGTCAGCTTGTAGACCTTCTCTTTGAGGTCGTTGGTCTTATAGAACGGCATCGCGCTGCCGGGCCACGCGGCGGACGCCTTCAGGGTCTTCGAGTTGAAGAGATAGGCGTTGACCTTGCTCCAGTTCTTGTTGTTGGAAAAATAAATATCTACCTGACTGCTCAAAGGGGTCACCGTCTCTTTCTCTGTGGGAACCTGTGTGGGAGCTTCAGTCGGAGCCTGCGTGGGCGCCTGTGTCGGAGCCTGCGTGGGCGCCTGTGTCGGAGCCTGTGTGGGCGCCTGAGTGGGTGCCTGTGTGGGCGGCTCAGTGGGTCTGAGATCCTCTACCGGAAAATGATCGATCATGCTCGCGAGCTTCCTCTGGATCAGCGTCGCGTCGGCGATCGTCAGCTTCTCGCCGTCATAGACCATACCGTTTTTCATCGCTTCATCGGAGAGCTTTCTCAAACTTGCCAGATGCTGCTGGATAAAGGTCGCATCAACGATCGAGAGCTTGCCGTCGCCGTCTGTATCGCCCAGCACCTGTGCCGAGGCGGGGATCACAAAAACCGATGTTGATAAAATGACCAATGCGAGAAATAATATAATGTACCGTTTCATCGTATCACCCTTTCGTTCTGATGCTCTCATTATATTCTCTTCCGATACCAAAAGCAATAGGAAATGAACAGAAAGTAAACTGTGTATCATTCAAAGTTGACAAAATACCGCTCCTTTTGATATAATATGATTAATTATGTTGGGATAGTATCATATGGGGGATATTTCGTCCCGGATACCGTCCTGCAGGAAAGGGAGATTCGTTTGGCGTTGTCAAGAAAAAAACAATACAGACCCATCGATATCTATGAGGAAGAACAGCCCTCGTGGATCAGCACTCACCTGCCGGTGGTCTTCGCCGGTATCGCCGTGATCCTGATCGCCGTGACTGCTGTCATCATCACGATGCTGGTCTCTAAGAATACTCCGGTCAAACAGCTGATGCGCGCTTTCTCGAGCAGCCTCGACTCGTCCTGCTCTTTTCACATAGACGCCCAGATCGATCAAAAGCCGGTGATGACCTTTGACGGCGCGGTCAAAACCGATTCCCGCACACGCGAGGTGCAGGTCTCATACGACGCGGTCTATCCTGAATATACCTATCAGGGCGTTATCCTGACCCAAAACGGTTTAAGCTACAAAGGCAACTGTCTGTCGGGTCAGTGGACGGTATCGGATGATACTCAGAATGTGCTCGATTTCTTTGATTTTTACACAGATTTTCAAAACGGTGATTTTGATACAAGCTCGTTTCTGCGCTACTTCGGACTGACCGATCAGTACTCCGCGATCGAATTTCAGAAGCTGATCAATGAGCTTTTGCCGCGTTTCTCCTCGTCAAACAGCCTCTCCCATCTGACGATCGAGAACAACTCAGACGGCAGCACTACCTACTCTTACGCCCCCGACATCAAGGAACTGATAGCGGTTCTCTCGGATTCTTCCGCGCCGGTCTTCTCAAAATCGAGCGACTACGAAAAGTTCAAGAAGACGGTCGAGCTCAACCAAAAGACCATTGACAGCGCTGTCGCATCGATGGTTTTTGATATCGATCAGAACCGCCGCATGACATCCCTCAAGCTGCAGATCAAAACCGAACAGACGGAATATACCTTTGATATCACCTTCTCCGGCTTCTCAAACACGAATGTCGCGATCCCCGCGGGCTTTTATGAAGCCGCTCATCTCGAGAATCCCGCGACTCCCGACGAACAGTAATCCGCGATCCACATCATAAAAAGGCGGTGAGCCCTATCAGAAATTATACGATTGAATATTCCCTGATCTGCTCGATCGGCAAGGTCAGAAGAAACAACGAGGACAACTTCTACGCGGACGGACATATCCGGGAGGATGTCGACTCTTTGGAGGAATCCGTCCTAAGCGGCAAGGTCAGCGCCTCTGACAACGAATGCTTTGCGGTATTCGACGGCATGGGGGGCGAAGCGTTGGGAGAGGTCGCGTCGTTTGTCGCCGCTTCTCACACTTTAGACTTTCTCGCGGATAAAAATGAATTTGACGAATACATCTACGAGCTGTCGGCGATGCTCAATCAGAAGGTCTGTGACGAAACCAAGGCGCGCTCCTTGGTGCTGATGGGCACCACCGCGGCGATGGTGCAGTTCTATAAAGACACCGTCTATGTCCTGAACGCCGGCGACTCGCGCGTTTACCGTCTCTCGGGACACACCCTGCAGAGGATCTCGAAGGATCACATCGCCTATGGCTACGGCAAGGCGATCACAAAGTTCCTCGGGATGCCCGACGATGAAGAACCGCTCTCTCCCTACATAGCAGAGTGCAAATATCAGTCAAAAGACATCTATCTTCTGTGCTCCGACGGCGTCAGCGATATGCTCACCGATGACGAGATCGAGGAGATCCTCGATCAAAAATCCCCCGTCGATACCCTGTGCAGAGAGCTGGTCGACGCCGCGCTCAGAAAGGGCGGCATTGACAACACCACCGCGATCATCTGCAAAATCAGCTGACAGACCCATCTCATTCGAATAGAGGAAAAGATATGGCATATAAAAACAACAAGACCGCCAACCGGCGGAGATACAAATCGCGCTATCACAGCCCGCACAACTACAAGACCAAGAAGCCCGCTCATCAGTACCGCGCGGCGATCATCGTGGGCGTCTCCACCTTTGTCGTCTTAGCGTGTCTGGTGGTCGTGTTCGCGTTCGGCGACAGGATCTTCAACTTCCTCGATCAGAATATCGCCCCCGCGTCACCGCTCGAGATCATCCCCGCAACGATGGAGGTAGAGACCATCAACCCCGACGATGTTCCTACCCTCCCGCCGACAGAGCCGCCGACCGAACCCCCGACAGAAGCGCCCACCAAGGCGCCCGATCAGTCGAAGGAGTTCACCTCTCTTCTCAAAAAGGCGAATACCGACATCTCATCCTTAGGCTCTCAGGCGATCATCGTGGAATCCTCCGGCACCGCTGCGACCGTCTATACTTATGAAAAGGATCAAAACGGCGTCTATCAGCAGAAGTTCTCCCCCATCTCAGGATATATCGGCGAAGAGGGCGTATCCTCCTCGATCGGCCCTTATGACAGCGCGACCCCGATCGGCACCTATCATATCGAGTATGCCTTCGGCAACAACGCGGATCCCGGCACCGCTCTCACCTATTATCCCGTTGACAGCGTGATGCGCTGGGTCACCGATCCGAACTCCGTCAACTATAACCTGCTCGTCGATGACAACGCCTACAGCGAGGACTGGGGAGAGAGCCAGTGGCTGTATGAGTATACCGTCTCCTACCCCTACGCCGTGGTCTTTGACTACAACCGCCATCCGGTCAAGCCGGAGCTCGGCTGCGCGAAGTTCCTCCATGTCAGCGCAAAGCCCACCGCGGGCGGCGTCGGCATCGATGAAGACAGCCTCAGAGAGATCCTTTTGTGGCTTGAGCCGGATTCAGGTACCATCACGATTTTTTAACAATACGCAAGAAAGAGCCTTCGGGCTCTTTTTTTGTTGCTGCGCCTCTTGACAAATACCCCATGGGGGTATATAATAGCGCTGAAGATCAAAATACCCCGTGGGGGTATCACGCATAAGGAGGAGAATATCATGGAACACTGTCACTGTGAGAAGAAAACCGAACGGTCCACGGATGAGAAGAAGGCGCTCTTAAACCGTCTCTCCCGCTTAGAGGGTCAGATCAGGGGCATCAAATCGATGGTCGAGAACGACGCCTACTGTGTCGATATCCTCACCCAAGCCGCCGCTGCAAAACAGGCGTTCAACTCGTTCAACAAAGAGCTGCTCGCGCGCCATATGCGCTCGTGCGTCGTCCGCGATATCAAGGACGGCAGAGACGATACGGTCGACGAGCTGATGGACATCGTCTCAAAACTGATGAGGTAAATATGAAACAGTTTGATATCACCGGCATGAGCTGCGCCGCGTGTCAGGCTAAGATCGAAAAGACGGTCTCAAAGCTCCCGTCTGTCGACAGCTGCGCGGTCTCGCTCCTCACAAACTCGATGAGCGTCGAGGGCACGGCGACGGAAAGCGAGATCATCTCTGCCGTAGAGAAGGCCGGCTACGGCGCAACCGTCAAAAAGAATACAAAAGAATCGTCAAAGTCCGCTCCCGTGAAGGAGAAAAGCGAGGTAAGGCCCCTTGTGATCCGCTTCATCGGCTCTCTTGTCTTCCTGCTTCTTTTGATGTATCTCTCGATGGGACATATGATGTGGCACTTCCCGCTGCCTCCCTTTTTAGACGGAAATCCCGTCGGTATCGCGGTGATTGAGATGCTGCTCGCCGCGATCGTCATGGTGATCAACCAGCGGTTTTTTATCTCGGGCTTCAGGGGCGCGATCCACCTTTCGCCGAATATGGACACCCTTGTCTCCTTAGGCTCGGCGGCGTCGTTCTTGTGGAGTCTGTATCTCTTGATCTCGATGACCGTCATACAGAGCGCGGGAGGCACAGAAGAAGCGCATATGATCGCGCATGATCTCTACTTTGAGTCCGCCGCGATGATCCTCACGCTGATCACGCTCGGCAAGATCTTAGAGGCTCACTCCAAGGGCAGGACCACCGACGCCTTGAAAGCGCTGATGAAGCTCAAGCCCATGACCGCCGTGATCGAGAGAGACGGCGCGGAACATACCGTTGCGGTCGAAGAGGTCAATATCGGCGACATCTTCATCGTGCGTCCCGGCTCGGATATCCCTGTCGACGGCGTGGTCATCAGCGGCCGGAGCGCGATCGACGAGAGTATGCTCACCGGAGAGAGCATCCCGAGCGAGAAGCATGAGGGCAAGAAGGTCTATGCCGGCACCCTTAATCAGTCGGGCTTTCTCAAGTGCAGAGCGACACAGGTCCGTGAGGACACCACCCTCTCTCAGATCATCAAGACCGTCAGCGACTCCGCCGCCACCAAGGCGCCCATCGCGCGCATCGCCGATAAGGTATCGGGGATCTTCGTCCCCGCGGTTCTCCTGATCGCCGCTGTTGCGACCGGCGTGTGGCTGATCGCAGGAGAAGAGGTCGGCTTCGCGCTGGAAAGAGGTATCACGGTGCTCGTGATCAGCTGTCCGTGCGCCTTGGGTCTTGCGACACCTGTGAGCATCATGGTCGGCTCGGGCGTGGGCGCGAGACACGGCATCCTCTTCAAGACGGCTGAGAGCTTGGAAGAGACCGGAAAGACCCGGATCATCGCGCTCGACAAGACCGGCACCATCACCAAGGGCGAACCCGCGGTGACCGATGTCATCCCTCTAAACGGCGCGGATGAGCAAGCTCTGCTCTCTGTCGCGGGCTCTGTCGAAAAGCAGAGCGAGCACCCCTTATCAGGAGCGATCATTCACTACTGCGATGAACAGGGTATCGCTTATCAGAATATCGAACAATTTGAATCGGTATTCGGCAAAGGACTTCGGGGATCTATCGACGGCGAGACCGTCCTCGCCGGAAATCCGAGATATCTAAAAGAGAATCTGCCTCTCTCCGATGAGATCGAGAAGATCGTCTCAGCCCTCTCTGAACAGGGCAAGACCGCGATGCTGTTCTCAAAAGGCGACACGATCCTCGGCGTCATCGCCGTCAGCGATACCGTCAAGGAAGACGCGAAGGAAGCGATCGACGACTTTAAGATGATGGGCATCCGCACCGTGATGCTCACGGGCGATAACAAAAAGACCGCTGAGGCGATCGCCTCATCAGTCGGGATCGACAGGATCTTCTCCGAGATCCTCCCCACCGAAAAGAGCGACCGCGTCAAAGAACTCAAAGCGTACGGCAAGACCGCAATGGCGGGCGACGGCATCAACGACGCTCCCGCCCTGGTCGAAGCAGACACCGGCATCGCCGTCGGCTCGGGTACGGATATCGCGATCGACGCGGGAGATGTCGTGCTGATTAACTCAAAGCTCACCGATGCCGCCGCGGCGATCCGCCTCTCCAAAGCGACCTTGAGAAATATCCGCGAGAACCTCTTCTGGGCGTTCATCTACAACCTCATCGGGATCCCGCTCGCGGCGGGTGTATGGATCCCCCTCTTCGGCTGGACGCTCTCGCCGATGTTCGGCGCGGCGGCGATGAGCCTGTCGTCGTTCTGCGTCGTCACAAACGCCTTAAGGCTCAACCTCTTCAACCCGAAGAAGAAAAGAACATATCATACACAACCGGTATCGCTGCCGAAAGCCGGCGATACCGATCAGCAAAATCATCAAAAAGGAGAAAGCAATATGATCAAAACAACCGTCAATATCGAAGGTATGATGTGCCCGATGTGCGAGAAGCATGTCAGAGAAGCGATCGAGAAGGACTTCAATGTCAAAGAGGTCACCGCCTCCCATGAAGAGAAGAAGGCGGTCATCCTGAGCGACGCTCCCCTTGACGCCGCCGCGGTGATGAAAACCGTCAGCGACGCGGGATACAAGGCGATCTCGGTAGAAAATGATGCATAATAAAACAGAGCAGGAGTTTCGTGATCGAAGCTCCTGCTTTTTCAGTCATTATGAATTTTGAATGATGAATCGATCACCAGTTCCTCGCCGGTGAAGGGGTGCTTGAGGCGGATCTCAGAAGAGAAGAGCAGGATCTGTGAGCGGATGGTACTGCCGTAGCGCCGATCGCCCACGATCGGCATCCCGCGGGACGCAAACTGCACCCGTATCTGGTGGGTTCTGCCGGTGAGAAGCTCCACTTTCACCTCAGACACCGCCGTGTCTTCGATATTCTCGACGCTTAATACCTCATAATAGAGCTTCGCGCGCTTGACGCCTTTGCGCTCGTTCTTGACGACAAAGCTCTTGTTCCTTCTCCTGTCGTAGAAGAGCATATCCTCGAGATACCCCTTCTGATACTCGGGGATCCCCTCGATCTTCGCCGTATAGATCTTTCTCACCGTGCCCGAACGGATCATCTCACAGAGCCTTCTCGCACATTCGGAGGTCTTCGCGTAGATGATCGCGCCGCGGGTCGTCCGATCGAGACGATGCACCGGCTTTATGAAGGCGGGCTTTCCGCTCTCCTTCAGATATCGGGTCAGCTGTGTGATCAGCGAGTCTTCCCCCTCGCCCTCGGAGAGAAGTCCGTAAGGCTTGTCCACGGCGATGAGGTACTCGTCCTCATACAGAATCCGAAGCTCCATATCAGAACAGCCCCGAGATCACGCCGTGAGAATCCACATCGATCCGCTCGGCGGCGGGAGACTTCGGCAGTCCGGGCATGGTCATGATATCGCCCGTCAGGATCACGACGAACCCCGCTCCGGCGGAGATCTTCACATTTCTGACCGTGACCTCAAAGCCCTCGGGCGCGCATAAAAGCGACGGGTCATCCGAGAAGCTGTACTGGGTCTTCGCGATACAGATGGGAAGCTTGTCATAGCCTAAGGAGGTGAGCTTTTCGATCTCTTTCTTCGCGTTCTTCGAATACGCGACAGACGCGCCGCGGTAGATCTTCTTCACCACCGCTTCGATCTTCTCTTCGATCGAGCTTTCGAGATCATAGGAGAAGGAGAAGTTCTCGCTTGACTCTTCCTCGCACAGACGAACGACCTCTCTCGCCATCTCGACGCCGCCGTCGGAGCCCTTCGCCCAGACATCGGAGAGCACCGTGTTCACTTTGAGCGATCTGCACTCTTCGATCACGAGCTCTACTTCTCTGTCGGTATCGGTCGGGAACTTGTTGAGCGCGACGACGCACGGCAGATGATAGACATTCTTGATATTATCCACATGGCGCAATAGATTCGGCAGACCCTTTGAGAGCGCCTCGATGTTCTCGGTGTTTAAGTCCTTCTTATCCACGCCGCCGTGCATCTTCAGAGCGCGGACGGTCGCGACCACAACGACTGCGTCGGGACGCATTCCCGCATAGCGGCACTTGATATCTAAAAACTTCTCAGCGCCCAGATCCGCGCCGAAGCCCGCCTCGGTGACGGTATACTCCGAGAGCGCCTGAGAGGTCTTGGTCGCGATCACGGAGTTGCAGCCGTGGGCGATATTCGCGAACGGTCCTCCGTGAACAAAGGCGGGCGTCCCCTCCAAAGTCTGAACAAGGTTCGGCTTTAGCGCGTCCTTTAGGAGCGCGGTCATCGCACCCGCTGCCTTGAGGTCGCCCGCGGTGACAGGTCTGTCGTCAAAGGTGTAGCCGACAATAATCCGAGAGAGCCGCTCCTTGAGATCGTCGATCGAAGACGAAAGGCACAGCACCGCCATCACCTCGGACGCGACGGTGATGTCATAGCCGTCTTCGCGCGGCACGCCGTTGATCTTACCGCCCAAGCCGTCCACAACAAAGCGCAGTTGGCGGTCGTTCATATCGACACAGCGCTTCCAGGTGATCTTTCTCGTATCGATCCCGAGGGTATTCCCATGATGGATATGGTTATCGAGCATCGCCGCGAGCAGGTTGTTCGCCGCGCCGATCGCGTGAAAATCTCCGGTAAAATGCAGGTTGATATCCTCCATCGGCACCACCTGCGCGTAGCCGCCGCCCGCGGCGCCGCCCTTGATGCCGAACACCGGCCCTAAGGAGGGTTCTCTTAATGCCACGGATACGCTCTTGCCCATCGCCTGCAAAGCGTCCGCAAGCCCGATGGTCGTGGTGGTCTTGCCCTCTCCCGCGGGAGTAGGCGTCATCGCGGTCACCAAGATCAGCTTGTTGTCGGGGTTCTCTCTGTCCATCAGAGAAAGCGGGAGCTTCGCCTTGTATCTGCCGTAATATTCGAGGTCATCTTCCCGGATGCCCGCGCGCGCCGCTATCTCTTTGATCGGCTTCATCTCACAGCTCTGAGCGATTTCTATATCCGTCATTTATATTCTCCTTTATGTGTGAATTCAGTACAATTATACATAAAAGCGTGATTTCAGTCAACACGGAAACAAAGAAGAAATTACAAAATTGAAATTTTCGATTTTTTTCGCTGAATATCTATTGAAAAATAGGTTGAACTATAGTAGAATCTGTTATATATCATTGAAAATAGGGGTGGCATACAGTGAAACTGCTCGAAGACCGTATTCTCAAGGACGGCGTCGTCCGCGAAGGCAACATTCTCAAGGTTGACAGCTTTATCAACCACCAGATCGATGTGCTGTTCATCAGGGAGCTTGCAAAGGAGTTTCACCGCCTCTATCGGGATGAAGAGATCACCAAGATCCTCACCATCGAAGCATCCGGTATCGGCATCGCCTGCATCGTCGCCGAGGAGTTCAGGGTTCCGGTAGTATTCGCGAAGAAGACCAAGACCGTCAACATCGCAAACGATGTCTACACCACCAAGGTCGAATCCTTCACTCATAAGAATGTCTACGACATCATCGTATCCAAGGACTTTCTCCATAAGGATGACAAGATCCTGATCATCGATGATTTCCTCGCGAAGGGATCGGCGCTCAAGGGACTGATCGAGCTGATCCGCTTTGCGGGAGCTCAGATCGTCGGCGCTGGCATCGTGATCGAGAAGGCGTATCAGGAGGGCGGCGGTCTGATCCGCTCGATGGGCATTCGGGTAGAGTCCCTCGCAAAGATCTCGAGTATGTCCGACGGGGTCATCCATTTTGAATCATAAGGTTATGATAACGCCTTTTTAAGAGTATGATTTACTGATAAATACAGAAACCAAATAACGGAGGGAACCATATGAAAAAATTATCCACACGCCTGTTGTCTGCGGTACTGGCGCTGGTTTTGATCGCGGCTCTGTTCGTGAGCGCCCCCGCTGTCAGCGCAGAGGAGACCTCTGCGGCAGACACAGCGGATGAGATCACAGAAAAGGCAGACGAGCCTCTTGAAGCAAGAGCGATGATGAAGCAGCAGATCTTCGTCACCGCACCATCCGGTATAATCGGCGACGAGATCGACCCTGAGGATCCGTCTGAGGAGGATCCGACCGATGCCCCTACGGAAGATCCTACCGATCCGCCTACCGACGAGCCGACTGCCGCTCCTACAGACGCTCCCACACAGGCGCCGACCGTACAGCCGACGCAGGCTCCCACTCAGGCGCCCACTCAGGCACCCTCGAACCCCAAGCCCGCCAAGGTATCGGGCGTCAAGCGCACCTCTTCCTCGACCTCGAAGATCACCCTCAAGTGGAACGCGGTCAAGGATGTCACCGGCTATAATATCTACTGGAAGGATAAGAGCACCGGCAGCGCGCTGAAGACTTTCTCGGTCAAGACGAACACCTTCACCCTGTACAGCCTGTCAGCGGGTCATACATATGAGTTCAAGATCTGCGCCTATGTCACCAAGAACAACAATAAGTACGAGGGCGATCCCGTCTCCTACACCACCGCGACCAACCCCGCAAAGGTGACCGGTCTCACGCTTGTTCACTCTTCAAAGACCATCGACCTCAAGTGGACCAAGAATAACTACGCCACCGGATATGTCATCTACCGCGAGGACTCTTCCACAAACGGTCAGTTCAAAAAATATAAGACCGTCAAAACCAATACCTTCAGCGACACCAAGGTCACAAAGGGCAGAGCATACTACTACCGTGTGCGCGCATACAAGACAGTCGGCTCTCAGACCGTCTACGGCGAATACGCTCAGATCAAGACCGTCTGCGGGCTGTGCGCTCCGAGCAACAACGGCTCAAAGACGATCCTCTCGAGAGTCAACCTCCAGTGGACTTCGAACAAATACGCAAAGGGCTACGATATCTACTACTCCACCGACAACAAGAACTTCAAGGCGCTCAAGGGCAGCAGATACGGCTCCACCGATCTCCTCTCCGTTCGTCTGACAGCGGGCAAGACCTACCACTTCAGGATCTATCCCTACAAGTATGTCGGCAAGAACAACACCAAGGTCAGAGGCACCTATCTGCACTTAAAGTATAAGGTCACCTCCGGCGCCTACAGCCGCACCGTCGGCAAAACCTATGTTGAGATCAACATCAAGAGACAGCATCTGTGGTTCTACAAAAACGGCAAGCTCTTAGTCGAGACCCCTGTCGTCACCGGCAACTGCAACTCGATGGATACCCCCAAGGGCTACCACTCGGTACAGAACAAGGCTTCGCCCTGCACCTTATCCGGTCCCGGATACAGCTCCTATGTTCAGTACTGGATCGCGTTCATCGGCTCGGGCTACGGGATCCACGACGCCTCGTGGCGCTCATCCTTCGGCGGAAATATCTACAAGGGCAACGGCTCTCACGGCTGCGTCAATACCCCGTACAAGAATGTTCAGAAGATCTACAAAAACATCTCTGTCGGCACACCGGTCATCGTGTATTAACTCTTTGTATAACAACGACCCCTTTTTTGAGAAAGGGGTCGTTTTTTCTTGTTATCTTTTCGGTCAATTGGTCAAAATTGACCAAAGTATTCCACGCATTGCGTGATTATTCTAAAGAGGCGCTCTTGACTTTTTTGCTTTAATATAAGATAATATGAGGGTAAAATATATCAGGAGGTATCAGTATGTCAAAGATCGATTTTTCCAAATACGGCATCACGGATGTCAAAGAGGTTATCTATAACCCCTCGTACGAACAGCTCTTCGAGGATGAGATGGATCCCTCGCTCGAGGGCTTTGACAAAGGTCAGCTCACCGAGCTCGGCGCTGTCAATGTAATGACCGGCATCTACACCGGTCGCTCTCCCAAAGATAAGTTCATCGTCATGGATGAGAACTCAAAGGACACCGTCTGGTGGACTACTCCCGAGTATCCGAACGATAACCACCCCGCGTCTGTAGAGACTTGGGAAGCCTGCAAGAAGCTCGCGCTCGACGAGCTCTCGGGCAAAAAACTCTATATCGTCGACTGCTTCTGCGGCGCGAACAAGGACACCCGCATGGCGGTGCGCTTCATCGTAGAGGTCGCCTGGCAGGCACACTTCATCAAGAATATGTTCATCAAACCCTCCAAGGAAGAGGAAGAGAGCTTTGAGCCCGATTTTGTCTGCTACAACGCCTCCAAAGCGAAGGTAGAGAACTTTAAGGAGCTCGGTCTCAACTCCGAGACCGCGGTACTCTTCAATGTCACCTCCCGCGAGCAGGTCATCCTCAACACCTGGTACGGCGGCGAGATGAAGAAGGGTCTCTTCTCGATGATGAACTACTATCTCCCGCTCAAGGGCATCGCTTCGATGCACTGCTCCGCGAACACCGATATGAACGGCAAGAACACCGCCATCTTCTTCGGTCTCTCCGGCACCGGCAAGACCACCCTCTCCACCGATCCCAAGAGACTGCTCATCGGCGACGACGAGCACGGCTGGGACGACAACGGCGTCTTTAACTTTGAAGGCGGCTGCTACGCGAAGGTCATCGGTCTCGATAAAGAGAGTGAGCCCGATATCTACAACGCGATCAAGAGAGACGCGCTCTTAGAGAATGTCACCGTAGACGACGAGGGCAAGATCGACTTCGACGATAAGAGCGTCACCGAGAACACCCGTGTCTCCTATCCGATCGAGCATATCGAGAAGATCGCGAAGACCGTCAATGTCATCTCCTCCGGCCCCGCCGCTGAGAATGTCATCTTCCTCTCCGCGGACGCGTTCGGCGTTCTGCCTCCTGTCTCGATCCTCACCCCCGAGCAGACCCAGTACTACTTCCTCTCCGGCTTCACGGCGAAGTTAGCGGGTACCGAGCGCGGCATCACCGAGCCCACCCCCACCTTCTCCGCCTGCTTCGGTCAGGCGTTCTTGGAGCTGCACCCGACAAAGTACGCTGAGGAGCTCGTCAAGAGAATGGAGAGAAGCGGCGCCAAGGCATACCTCGTCAACACCGGCTGGAACGGCACCGGCAAGCGCATCACCATCAAGGATACCCGCGGCATCATCGACGCGATCTTAGGCGGCGACATCAAGAACGCTCCCACCAAGACCATCCCCTACTTTAACTTTGAGATCCCGACCGAGCTTAGCGGCGTAGACACCGGTATCTTAGACCCGAGAGACACCTATGAAGATCCCGCTGTCTGGGATGAGAAGGCGAAGGATCTCGCCGAGAGATTCATCAAGAACTTCAAGAAGTACGAGACCAACGAAGCCGGCAAAGCGCTGGTGGAAGCGGGCCCCAAGCTCTGATAAACATCAAAAGCATCCTTTTTGAAATGAATATTGAATACTGAAGAACGAATATAAATAAAACGGCAGGAAGCGCGATTTGCTTCCTGCCTTTCTTATACATGATAGGATCGGGGGATCGATTCGTCCGCCGGATACTCATCACTTATACTAATCCTTGATTAAAAAATTAATCAGGTATTCGTGATAAAGATTTTTATTAAGGTTTCGTATTATCTTCGACTTTCGTGTACCTGATATACTCAAAGCTCTCTTGCTCCTTCGCGGTGCGGCTCATAAAGCCATATGTTTCGTCTCTGAGCTTGAGTCTTGCCTCACGCTCTTTGAGCGTTTGATCGGGATAGATCGGATCTGAGAGCCAGACCGTCACAGCGGGGTGAGCGTTCTTGAAGATCCTTCTCTGCCGATAGACCACCACGCCGGCGATCACGGGAGAATTTGTCTTATACGGATAAGAGAACGACTTCTCCGAGAAGCGGCGTACAAAATTGCAGTACGGCCAGATATGCGCCTCGGGGTAGATCGTCACGGCCGCCTTCTCGTCCATGGCTTCCTTGAGCTTTGTCTCAAAATTTTTTGCCGCTTTGAAGGTGGTCGGCAGCGGCACGCCGCCCAACAGCGCCACCAGATGGCGGATCCCCTTGATCGAGACCGCTTCAGGTCCCGTTACGACATAGGTCCGCTTCGGGAACGCGGCGATCGATGGGATGAACGCGTCCGCGATGTTCTGCGTGTGGTTGAGGTAGAGGAAGCATCCGCCCCTGAGCTTTTGGATCGCTTTGCGGTTTTTGACCCGTATGCCGAGCCAGAGCTTCGTGTAGAGCCACACGATCGGTGTCACCAGCAGCCGGTAGATCACGAACACCGCGATCTTCCACAGAACAGAGTGATGGCTGTAGGGATAGGTGCCGTCGACGGTATCCTTGCCGATCTTGCCGTTCGTGGAGGCGAAGTCGTCGTTCAGCTCGTCGTGATAAAAATACTCAGTCTTCATATCTATGCTTCTTCTTCGCGGTGTCAATGAGCATCTGCTCCATGCGATCCATGCACGCCTTCTGCGAGTAGCCCTCCGCCATACCGCGGTAGCGCTCCTTGTACTCTCTAAGCACATCGGGATGCTCGATGAAAAAGTCGATCTTCTCAGAAAGAGAGGCGGGGTTATTTGCTTCAAAGAGATTTCTTTCGTCGAGAGCGAACTTCTTGGTGGCGGATTTCTTCGAATCGGAGATGATCGGCACCAAACCGCAGGCGATCGCCTCTAAGCACGCGATCGCTTCGATCTCGATCTCCGCGGGATGAACATAGAGATCGGCGTAGTTCAAAACATTGAGCATCTGATAGTGCGGGAAGAACGAGAACAGGGGGCGGTTAGAGAGCTTCTTCGACTCAGCCTTGAGCTTCTCCTTCAAGGGGCCGTCACCCGCGAAGATCAGCTGGATCATGCGCTCGTGCTTTGAGAGTGAGACCGCGTCGATCAGCACCGAGTGGGACTTCTCCTTAGAATATCTGCCGGAGAAGAGGATAACAAATTTGTTCTTGAATTCGTCGGGCTTCTCTGCGCCGTTTTCTTTGAACCGCTCGCCCACGCCGTTCGAGATGACATAGGCGTTGGTCTTGTGCCCCACCGCGCCCTCAAAGATGTCCTTGATGAACTCGGTCGGATAGTGGACCGCGTCACAGTGGCGGTAGGTCGCGTAGTACATCTGCAGATAGGCGATCTTGTTCGCAAGCTCAAAGTCTTTCATAAAGATATGCGAGGTGATATTCTCCGCCTGCGCATGAAACGACGCGGTGACGGAAATATGGTGCTTTTTCGCAAGACGCAAAGCGGCGTTCGAAAGCGCGAACGGGATCAGAAGATGCACGACATCCGACTGGGCGATGACCGGCTCCAAGATCTTTTTGCTCGCCTTCGAGAGGGTCACGCCGTTCTTCTCGACATAGCCGTTCAAAGGTCCTAAGTTGAGCTTGTCCACGACGACAAAGCCCTCCTGTCCCCTGCGGTTCTGATCGGGACAGACGACGGTCACCTTGTGTCCCTTCGACTTTAACGAGCGGATCAGATTCATCGCCGCAACGGTCGTGCCGTTATTCTCTTCGCCTAAAACATCGCATACGATCGTTATTCTCATAAATACACCATTTCCCTTTTTCTGATACTTTTCGATTATATCACAGAGAAAGGGCAAGATACAACCACAAAATCTGCAACATTTGTGGCAAATTCCCCACTGTGTCCATCTGTCGGCATACAAATAAGGGAAGGATGGAGTCTTCCCTCAACTCTTCACTCGTACCTATTACTTATTCCATCAAGAAAGGCGCCCTTTCGGACGCCTTTTCCTAAACATATACCTTCACAAAGTATGATTATTTATTCTTCTTTTTCTTTTTGCCGAGCATCACATTGGTCAGGATACCGAGGATCAGCGCGCAGGCGACTTCGGTGATGGTGACATTTCCGAAGTTTAATGCCATGCCGCCGACACCGGCGATCAGGATCACGGACGCGGTGAAGAGGTTGCGGTTGTCGTCGAGGTCGACCTTCTGGAGCATCTTAAGACCGGATACAGCAATGAAGCCGTACAGAGCGATGCATACGCCGCCCATGACACAGGACGGGATAGTGGAAAGGAACGCGACGAACGGCGCGATGAACGCGATGATGATCGCTTCAAACGCAGTGCAGATAATGGTCGCGACAGAAGCGTTCTTGGTGATCGCGACACAGCCGACAGACTCGCCGTAGGTGGTGTTGGGGCAGCCGCCGAAGAACGCGCCCGCCATGGAGCCGATACCGTCGCCGAGTAAGGTTCTGGCGAGACCCGGATCCTCAAGCAGGTCGTGCTCGATAATGGAGGAGAGGTTCTTGTGGTCCGCGATATGCTCCGCAAATACGACGAACGCCACCGGAACGAACGCAACCGCGATGGTGCCGATGTAGGAGCCGGAGATCGCAGAGAAGCCGCCTAACGCCTTCAAGAAGGTGAAGTCGGGCAGAGCGATGAAGCTCGAGAAAGAGATGGTGCTGAAGTTCGAGATCAGCGCGTCATAGTTGATGACCTGCAGTGCGGTATTGCCGGTCGCGGAGCCGATGAAGTAGAAGCAGGTCGCTACCGCGTAGCCCGCTAAGATACCGATGATGAACGGGATGAGCTTCGCCATCTTCTTGCCGTAGACGGAGCAGAGCATGGTGACCGCTAAGGTAACCAGACCGCAGATCAGAGCGACATAGGAAGAGCCGCCCTCGATGTTGGAGGTCTGCAGATCACCGACAGCGTTGCCCGCAAGCGAGAGACCGATGATCGCGACTGTCGGGCCGATTACGACGGCAGGCATGATCTTGTTGATCCACTTGACGCCGACAGCCTTGACAACAGCCGCTAAGATCACATAGACGAGACCCGCGAGGATAGCGCCGATGATCAGGCCGAGGTATCCGACCGCCATCGAAGCCGCGCCCGCGAACGCGGTCATCATAGAGCCTAAGAACGCGAAGGAAGAGCCTAAGAATACCGGGCTCTTCGCCTTAGTGAATAGGACATAGACCAGTGTGCCGACGCCCGCGCCGAACAGAGCGGCGGAGGTGCTCATCTCGCTGCCCGAAGCGCCGTTGACGATCATCGGCACCGCGATGGTAGCCGCCATGATGGCTAAGAGCTGCTGGAACGCGAAGACGATCAGCTGACCGAACTTCGGCTTGTCCTTGACATTGTAAATCATTTTCATATGGATGTTCCCCCTTGAAAAATAATATATATTCTCGGTGAAGAATCAGGACAGGATCATATGATCCTCTCTTTCATCCTCATTTTTGATACAGAAAAACGCCGTTTTCGCCGTCTGTCTCGATGAGCTTCACCGAGACGACCTCGTCTAAGGAGGTGGGGATGTTCTTGCCGACGAAGTTCGCTTTGATCGGCAGCTCGCTGTGGCCGCGGTCGATCAGCGCGCAGAGCTGGATCTTGGAGGGTCTGCCGAGCTTTAAGGTAGCGTCTAACGCCGCTCTCGCGGTGCGCCCCGTGAAGATGACATCGTCCACGAGCACCACGACCTTGCCCTCCACCGAGAACGGCACATCGGTACCGTTGACGGTTGGGGTCTTCGAAATCTGCTTGAGATCGTCCCTGTACAGCGTGATATCGAGCTCGCCCACCGGGATCGAGGAGCCCTCGATCACCCGGATGTTCTCAGAGAGGCGTCTCGCAAGCGGGACGCCGCGGGTCTTGATGCCGATCAGGCAGAGATCCTCGGTGCCGTGGTTCTTCTCCACGATCTGGTGCGAGATCCTCTTGAGCGCGCGGCTCATATCATCATGGGTCAAAAGTTGCGCTTTGCATTCCATAATAAGCTCCGGGAGTAAAAACGATATCTGATGAAAAGGATCCGCTCGATCATTCATCATTTATCATTTATCATTAAAAAATGCCCTGTCATACGACAAGGCAGAACATAATCCGATATGCGGTCATGGCCTTGTCGGCAGCTCTGTACCGAATTAAAAGACATTTTCCATCCAATATATTACTACTTTAAAGCGTCTGTTTGGTGCTGTAGAGGAATTAAATAACGATTTTTTCATTTTTGTCAGTTTTCACAGCCTTGACAAGTGTTTGAGAAAAGGTTACTATATACATTGTCTAAACTAAGAAATCACGCTCTGCGCGAATTTCGAATTGCCATCGCCCGTTGCAGCGATAGCTGCAAACCGAGCGGGCACTATAAATCTTTTATTCGATAAAATGAAGCTTGATCTGTTTCGGCGAAGTTTCCTATCGAATAAAGCTGCATTTTCGGGAGGAAAACGATGAAAAATACAGAAAAAACGATGGAGAAGATCGTCGCGTTATGCAAGGGCAGAGGCTTCGTATATCCGGGCTCCGAGATCTACGGAGGACTCGCCAATACATGGGACTACGGCCCCTTGGGCGCGGAGCTCAAGAATAATATCAAGAAGGCGTGGCTCAAGAAGTTCGTTCAGGAGAACAAGTACAATGTCGGACTGGACTCCGCGATATTGATGAACCCGCAGACATGGATCGCCTCGGGCCATCTCGGCGGCTTCTCGGATCCTCTGATGGACTGCAAAGAGTGCCACACCCGCCACAGAGCGGATAATCTGATCGAAGACTTTGACGGCACATCGGTCGCGGGCTGGTCCAACGAGCAGATGATGGACTATATCAAGGAGAAGCAGATCCCCTGTCCCGACTGCGGCAAGCACAACTTCACCGATATCCGCCAGTTCAACCTGATGTTCAAGACCTTCCAGGGCGTCACCGAGGACACGAAGGCGGAGCTGTACTTAAGACCCGAGACCGCGCAGGGCATCTTCGTCAACTTCGCAAATATCCAGAGAACTACCAGAAAGAAGATCCCCTTCGGCGTCGCGCAGGTGGGCAAATCGTTCAGAAACGAGATCACCCCCGGCAACTTCATCTTCCGTGTGCGCGAGTTCGAGCAGATGGAGCTTGAGTTCTTCTGCAAGCCCGGCACCGACCTCGAGTGGTTCGACTACTGGCGTTCATTCTGCCGCGACTTCCTCTATTCCTTAGGCATCAAAGAAGAAAACTTAAGACTCAGAGATCACGAGAAGGAGGAGCTCTCCTTCTACTCGAAGGCGACCACCGACTTTGAGTATCTCTTCCCGTTCGGCTGGGGCGAGCTGTGGGGCATCGCTGACCGCACCGACTATGACCTGACCCGGCACCAGACCGTCTCCGGCAAGGCGCTCGACTACTTTGATCCCACCGATAACTCGAGATACATCCCCTATGTCATCGAGCCGTCGCTGGGCGTTGAGAGACTGTTCCTCACCGTGATGACCGAGGCGTATGACGAAGAGGTCGTCGACGAAGCGAAAAACGACACGAGAGTCGTGCTTCATCTGCATCCGTTCCTCGCTCCGTTCAAGGCGGCGGTGCTGCCGCTCTCGAAGAAGTTGGGCGAGCAGGCAGAGGCGCTCATGACAGAGCTTTCGAAATCCTTCCCCGTTGACTATGACGACGCGGGCTCGATCGGCAAGCGCTACAGAAGACAGGACGAGATCGGCACCCCGTTCTGTATCACCTATGACTTCGATTCGTTAGAGGACAACTGCGTCACCGTCCGCGACCGCGACACCATGCGGCAGGAGCGCGTCGCGATCGCTGATCTCGAAGCTTATCTTTCGGAAAAGATCAAGTTCTGATTAACAATCCTGACATAAAAGTAAGAGCTGAGGATCCCTCAGCTCTTTTTATGTTTGAACATCGATAGCTCATTCATCAAAATCGGGTGAGGGCAGCGCCCTCCCGCAGTTCTTATTTCTTATCTCTCAGCTCTTATTTCTTTCTGTATCTTTTGTAGCGGAACAGGGTGTTCTCCGCCCACTCGCGGTCGATCTTGATGAAGCCCGAGAGCTTCTTGTCGCTCTTGCAGATCTCGTCGACGATCTTGAGGCTCTTGTTGTAGATCTCGAGCCGCGCCGACTGGACGAACGGCTCGCGGTTCTCTCCTAAGAAGAAGGTAAAGCCGATCGTGTTCTCCTCGCGGTTATACAGCGAGAGGTAGCCCTCTTCCACCCGCGGGATGTCGTGCTTCTTCGCGACCATCTCGGAGACCGCGAACTTCGTCAGCTCCACCGCCATGTCGTCAAGCCCGGACTCTAAGACGAACACCTTCTCCTTGAAGGTGTTGAAGTCGGAGCAGATGCGCTTTTTGATGCCTTTTAAGTTGCGGTAATCATCCTCGAGCGCCCTGTCCTCGAGCTGAAAGCGGTCGATCTCGGGGATCAGATAGATCATGAAGCGCTTCTTCATATCGTTGTAGAGCAGCGGATAGGTGTATCTGCCCTCATAGCCGCAGTTCTCACAGCGAAACTCCAAGAGCTTGCCCGAGAGAAGATCATCGTGAAACTGCGGATCGTTCGTTATGTTGATACTGATATACAGCCGCGCGGAGACTGTCTCGTTACATTTCGGACAGTTAAATTCTTTAGAAATAATATTGGACATCGTGTCTCATCCCTGTATCATATTATAATCCCGAAACTATCATATCAGCTTTATCCGAAAATTGCAAATTATTTTCATATGTTTACAAATTCTTATTGATTTTCTCTGATGATTCTGCGATAATATAAGGTAAGGAAAAATGATATGGAGGTATCTTCTATGAATATTACTGAGAACATCAAGAACGGCTGCTGCTTTATCGCGGATACCGCGTCTGAGCTCGCTGAGTCCATCGCGGAGAAGAATCGCCTGAGAGCTCAGCTCAACCACATCAAAAAGCTGATCAAGGCTGACGCCGCTACCAGAGATCAGGCATACGCGGAGCTGGGCCGCTATTTCTACGAGAACTTAAGAGAGGGCGCCGCTCCCGAGAACGAGGCGTTGTGCGCTGTTATCGACTCCACCTCCGAGAGGATCACCAAGGCTTCGCTGAAGTACATGGAGGTGCTCAACCTTCAGAACGAGACCAAGATCCGCTCCGAGAACGCCGAAAAGCTCAAGAAGGTGATGGCTGAGAAGGCCGCCATCGCCGCCGACAAGGCGAAGGTCCAGGGCGCGGAGTTTGCGAGAAAGACCAAGGAGTTCGCCGCTGACGCCGCCGAAAAGGCAAAGGAAGCTGCTGCGGAGAAGGCGGGACAGGTCAAAGAGTTCGCCAAAGAACAGGCAGAGAAGGCGAAGGGCGCCGCAAAGGACGCGAAGGATCTCACCGTCGATAAGGTAGAAGAGGTTGTTGAGAAAGCAACCGAGACCGTCGATGATATCAAGGCAAGCGCCGATATCGAAGCCCTCATCGCCGAAGAGCAGAAGAAGATGGAAGAAGCCGAGCAGGCTGGCGCCGTCGAAGAGATCCCCGCTGAGGAATCCCCCGAGAGCTTCGACTTCTGATCATAAGAAATTTTTAAAAAGGCTGTCACGCTATGGTATGCTCCCTTTATGGAAGACAGTGCAATAAAAAACACTGTTAACCATGAAGGGAGCATTGTTATGTCCAAAAACAGGAAAATCAAACCGGAAGAAAAGATACGGATAGTTCAAGAATGTATAGATGGAAAGATTAGCCAAGCGCAAGCAGCAGAGGAA
>CAJOII010000003.1 GCA_905234535.1 uncultured Ruminococcus sp. | reverse complement strand
TGCCGTAGGGGATGCGCCGCACGACGTCATATATCAGCTCAAAAGAGTTTTTTTCTTTCATTTTTATCACCGTTTGCATTATACCATTGAGCGAGAAGAAAAACAAGACGGGCGCTTGACGGATTTTATGGATTTGCTATAATGATGATGAGTATAGATTGAGGGGTCGGGGAAGAGAGATTATGAAAAGGATATTAAAAAATATCGGTAAAGTGTTACTCGCTTTATTGATAGTGGTGATTGTTTTTCTATTGGTAGTATTCATCTATAACAAGATAAAGATGAAAAACGAAGAACCCCTTCTAAAACCTCTTGGACAAATAGTTGAAGTAGACAATCATAATATGAGTATCTATACAGAGGGTAAAGGTGAAAAAACGCTTGTGGCCTCGCCTATCCTTGATTTCAAGAGCCTTTACAGCCTTTTAAGCGATGATTATCAAATAGTGGTTATAGAAAAATTCGGTTACGGGTTCAGTGACATCGTTGACGATGAAAGGTCGTTCGATACCATTCTCAGACAGGATAGAGAAGTGCTGTCAAAGGCAGGAATAACAGGACCTTATATTCTTTGTCCGCATTCGATGTCGGGACTTGAAGCGATCCTGTGGGCACAGACCTATCCTGATGAGGTTGAAGCAATCGTCGGACTCGATATGTCGCTGCCGCGTGCTTATGATCATTTTGATTTTGATGGAATTGTTTTCAAGGAAAGGCTCGCCGGTATTGCAAGGGAATTGGGACTGGTACGATTTTTCTATAAAGACGGTTCACTCCCGCAGGCGCTTTCAAAGGAAGAAAAAGATATATACAAAGCAATCGGTTGCAGAATAGCTGTTAATGAAGACATAATAAACGAAGGTCAGGCAATCCCGGAAGCTTGCAAAACAATTGATAGGATGCCAAAGCCCGATATTCCGATGCTGATGTTTGTTTCTGACGGAAAGGAAACAGGCGTTGACAACTGGATCGATATTCAGAAAGAATATGCTTCCGATCTTTCTAAAGCAAAAGTGATAGAATTAGATTGCGGTCATTATGTCCACAACTTCAAGCAAGGACAGATAAGTAACGATATGAAAGAGTTTATCGAGAGCCTAAACGAATAAATGTAAAATGAGAAAAGCCCTTAGCTGCATTTGCACACAGCTAAGGGCTTCATCATATGGATTATTACAGCCACAAGCCAAAAAGAGAATTACTCTTTTACTCCACAACCACCTGATTCATAGAATAATTGCGGTAATAGCGACTGTTATCAAAAGCAATGTAAAAGGCTCATAAGCCCGCATAAATACTGGGTTTTCAGCGTTTTACATATCACTCCCATTCCACGGTCGCGGGGGGCTTGCTTGTGATGTCATAGGTCACGCGGGTGATGCCTTTGACCTCGTTGGTGATGCGCGAGGAGGCGCGCTCAAGGACATCATACGGGATCCTCGACCACTCGGCGGTCATGAAGTCGTCGGTGGTCACCGCTCTGAGCACCACGGTCCTGCCGTAGGTCCTCTCGTCGCCCATCACGCCCACGGAGAGGGTGTCGGTAAGCACCGCGAAATACTGGTTCGTGCTGTGCTCAAAGCCGGCGTTTTTGATCTCTTCTCTGAAGATCGCGTCGGCGTCTCTTAAGGTATCGAGCTTCTCCTTTGTGATCTCGCCGATGATCCTGATCGCAAGCCCGGGACCCGGGAACGGCTGTCTGAACACGAGCTCCTCGGGGATATCGAGCTTGAGCCCGACCTGTCTGACCTCGTCCTTGAAGAGGTCTCTCAGCGGCTCGACGATCTCGTCGAAGTCGATGACCGACGGCAGACCGCCGACATTGTGATGGCTCTTGATGGTGGATGCGTCGCCCGCGCCCGACTCGATCACATCGGGATAGATCGTACCCTGTACAAGATACGAGACCTTTCCGATCTTCTTCGCCTCGTCCTCAAAAACGCGGATGAACTCCTCGCCGATGATCTTGCGCTTACGCTCCGGCTCGGTTACGCCGCTGAGCTTTGAGAGAAATCGTTCTTCGGCGTCGACCTTGATCAGGTTGATGTTGAACTGATCGCGGAAGGTGCGCTCGACCGACTCTGCTTCGCCTTTTCTCAGAAGTCCGTGATCGACGAAGACACAGACGAGATTATCGCCGACCGCTTTATGAAGCAGGATCGCGGCGACAGATGAGTCTACGCCGCCCGAAAGCGCGCAGAGCACCTTCTTACCTTTGAGCTTCTCCCTATACTCCGCGACCTTGCTCTCGACGAAGCTCTCCATCTTCCAGTCGCCTTGGAGCATGCAGATGCGGTACAAAAAGTTACAGAGCATCCGGCTTCCGAACTGTGTGTGGGTGACCTCGGGGTGGAACTGCACGCCGTAGAGCCGTCTGCTGTCGTCCGCCATCGCGGCGACAGGACACATATCGGTATGGGCGATCGTCTCAAAGCCCTCGGGCGCTTCGCTGATATAATCGCGGTGGCTCATCCAGCAGACAGAGGTCCTGTCGACCCCCTCGAAGAGAGGATGATCCCCGACGGTCAGGGTGATCTTGCCGTATTCGCTGACATTCTCGGCAGAGACGACCTTGCCCTTTGCCATATACGCCATCAGCTGGCATCCGTAGCAGATGCCTAAGATCGGGATCCCGAGATCGAGGATCCTCTCGTCAAAGTGTGGAGAGGAGGGATCATACACGCTGTTGGGACCACCGGTGAAGATGATGCCTTTGTAGCCTTCTTCTTTGATCTCGTCGACCGTGATTTTGTTGTACGCCTTGATCTCGGCGTAGATGCTGTGTTCTCTGACGCGTCTGGCGATCAGCTGATTATACTGTCCGCCGAAGTCTAAGACCAATACTTTTTCCATATAACCTCCGTTTGATTCTCAGCTTTGTAAACACACCGAACCGAGAACCGAAAGCTGTCGACTGACAACTGTTCACACATTGATCTCTGCGTTATCTCTTTTTATCCCTTTGAACAGCGGTCTGACCTTATCGACCAGCGCCTGCGTCTGGCTCTCGGAAACACCGGTGTAGTCAGAAGGATTCAAGATATGATTCATCTCATCAAGCTCCATCGGGAAGTCCTCCTGCTCTGCTAAGAGCTCGAGCAGATTGCAGTCTTTGCCGTAATCCATCTGTTCGATCGCCTTCATCGAGCACTGACGGATGATCTCGTGGAGCTCCTGGCGGCTTTTGCCGCGCTTGACGCCTTCCATCATCAGATTCTCGGTCGCGATGAAGGGCAGATAGGTTCTCACCGTCTTCTCGATCACGGGGGTGTTGACGACGATCCCTGACGATACCTTCTGGCACAGGCGCAGCACCGCGTCGCAGCACAAGAAGCCCTCGGGGATCGAGACGCGCCGGTTCGCGGAGTCGTCTAAAGTGCGCTCCATCCACTGTACCGAGACGGTCATCGGCGCGTTTACGGCGTCTGCCATCAGGTATCTCGAGAGAGAGCAGATGCGCTCGCTCATCATCGGGTTGCGCTTATACGGCATCGCGGAGGAACCGACCTGCGTCTTTGAGAACGGCTCGAAGAGCTGGCGGTCATGCTGCAACAGCCGCATATCGGTCGCAAATTTATGCGCACTCTGCGCGACAGAGGACAGTGCGTTCAAGATGCGCGTATCTGTCTTCCTCGGATAGGTCTGTCCCTGGACATCGTAGATCGCATCAAAGGAGAACGCCGACGCGATCTTTCGGTTGAGCTCGTCGATCTTCTCTGTATCGCCCTCAAACAGCTCCTTGAAGCTCGCGGCGGTCCCGGTGGTGCCGCGGCAGCCCAAGAACTTGATGTTTGAGAGAGCGAAGTCGACCTCGTCTAAGTCGGAGACAAAGTCCTGAAGCCACAGAGCCGCGCGCTTGCCGACGGTGACCAGCTGTGCAGGCTGATAGTGGGTGTAGCCCAGGGTGGGCATCGCCTTGTACTTCTCAGCGAAGTCCGCGAGGTTTGCGATCACCTTCAGAAGCTCCTTGCGGATGTAGAGAAGCGCGTCTCTGTAGAGGATCAGATCGGCGTTGTCGGTGACATAACAGGAGGTAGCGCCGAGGTGGATGATGCCCGCGGCGTCAGGGGCAACTTTTCCGAAGGCGTGAATATGCGCCATAACATCGTGCTTGAATTCTTTCTCTTTCTCGGCGGCGTAATCAAAGTCGATATCGTCGATATGCGCTTCAAGAGAACGGATCTGTTCTTTCGTGATGGGGAGCCCGAGTTCTTCTTCGGCTCTCGCGAGCTCGACCCACAGGCGACGCCATGTCTTGATCCTCGTCTGTGAAGAGAACAGCTCCGACATATAAGCGGATGCGTATCTGGTTGAAAAAGGAGAGATATAGTTACTCATAATGTCCTCCGTGAAGATCTCGTTTATCGGATGATGATCGCGTCGCGCTCGGCGCCAACGGAGATATATTTGACAAAGCAGCCGACCTTGTCCTCGATGTAGAGGATATAGTCCCTTGCCTCTTTGGGCAGGTCTTCAAAGCGTCTGATGCCGCTGATATCCGTCTTCCAGCCCTTGAGGTATTCGGTGACGGGTTTCGCGTCGTCGAGACGGGAGGGGAAGGGGAAGCGGTCGGATTCTTTACCGTCGAGCTCATACCTGACGCATACGGGGATCTCATCCATGAAGCTTAAGATATCCATCTTGGTGACGGCGAGCTCCGTGGCGCCCTGCGCCTTGACGCCGTAGCGGGTGGCAACGATATCGAGAGGGCCGACTCTTCTGGGTCTGCCGGTCTTGGCGCCGTATTCCATACCTTCTTCTCTCAGGCGTTCCGCCTTGTCGCCCGACCATTCACAGACGAAGGGTCCCTCGCCCACACAGGTGGAGTACGCCTTGACGACGCCGAGCACACGGTCGATCTTCATCGCGGGCGCGCCCGCGCCGATCGGCGCGTAGGAGGCGATCGTGGACGAAGAGGTGGTATAGGGAACGATACCGAAGTCGATGTCCCGAAGAGCTCCCAGCTGCGCTTCGAAGAGGATGTTCTTTTGCTCCGTCATCGCGCTGTCAAAAAATTCTTCGGTATCGGTGAGGTAGGGGATGATGCGTGATGCGTAGGTATCATACCACGCCTTGAGCTTTTCATAGGTAAAAGGCTCTGCGCCGTAAACATTCTTAAGGGTCAGATTCTTCCACTCCATGATCGGCGTGACGCGGTCAAAGAAGCTCTTTTCATCCCTGAGTTCTCCCGCGAGCATCGTCTTCTTCTGAAACTTGTCCGAGTAGAAGGGCGCGATGCCCTGCTTGGTCGAGCCGTACGCCTTGTCCTTGAGGCGCTGCTCTTCTAAGCAGTCGAGCTCCTTGTGCCACGGCATGAGCAGAGACGCGCGGTCGCTGATCTTGAGGTTTTGAGGAGAAAGCTCGATCCCCTTCTCTCTGACATAGTCGATCTCTGTGACCAGACTCTCGGGATCCAAGGCGACACCGTTTCCGATGACGCTGATGACATCCTTTCGAAAGATGCCCGAGGGCAGCAGATGCAGAGAGAACTTGCCGTATTCGTTGATGACGGTGTGACCCGCGTTGCCGCCGCCCTGATACCGTACGACGATATCATAGTCCGACGAGATCAGATCCACCATCCTGCCTTTTCCTTCGTCGCCCCAGTTGATGCCGACGATCGCGCAGTTAGACATTTTCATACCTCCCGATTAGATATAAGGATTCTTTTTCTAAATGAAAAGTATATCATAAATAAGCGGATTGTGCAAGGAAAAGGCATAAAAATTGACCCCAAAAAATTGGAACTTTTTATTGAAAAACACAAAGGGATGTAGTATAATGGTTTTGCACAAAAAATTTCAAAAGGAGATATATTTTATGGTCAAAAAACTAACAGCCATCATCCTCGCGGTCATGATGATCGTCTCCGTCTTAGCGATCACAGCGGTCGCTGAGGAGAAGGATCCCGTCATTACTTTTGATGTTCAGTCATCCGGCTGGGAGGGATACAGCCGCATTTTCTGCCATGTTTGGGCATACGGCGGCAGCGGCTTCTTCGACTGGCAGACAAAGAAAGAACGCTGCACCGATAACGGCGACGGTACATGGAGCTATGATCTCGCCTCGAAGGGCATCACCCTTGAAGAGGGTCAGATGTACTGTGTCATCTTCTCTGACGACAACAACAAAGAGACCTACCAGTGCTTTATGGACACCTCCTGCTTCGGCGACACCCTCTACTGTGACGGCACCATGACCGAGAATCCCGTAGACTCCTCCAAGAAGTCCGAGACCACCTACTGGAAGAACGCGGACAAGACCAAATACGGTCCCGTGCTTGCGATCACCTCGATCGGTAATGTCGTCGGTACCGCCTGCGCGCCCGACACCACCCCTTATGATATGTTCATAAACTTCTTAAAGGATACTTTGGAAAACGCGCGTGAGTTCTCCAACAAGTCTGATCAGGAGCTCATCAGTGCTATCGCTGCGGGATTGGGCCTTACTAACGAGCAGGTCATCCAGGCGATCATCGAAGCGGACGCGGATGTTGATTGGGCTCCCGCAGAAGTTCCCACAGAAGCTCCGACACAGCCCGCTACTCCCGATGAACCGAAGCCTGTCCACGGTGACGCGAACCGCGACGGTAAGCTCGACATCGTCGACGCGACCGTTATCCAGAGATACCTCGCTCAGTTGATCACAGAGGACGCTATCGATCTCGACGCCGCAAAGGTAACCGGCCGCAGCACCGTCTCCATCATCGACGCGACCCGCATCCAGAAGTTCTTAGCGGGCATTTGCGATCTCGACGGCAACAAACCCTCCACACCGGATCAGGCATAACATCATTTAACCATTTGGCAAACACTGATTATCAGGAGAATAAACCGTGAATAAAAGCAGGATGAATCCGTCTTTTTCAGGGAAGAACCGATTTGTTCTGCTTTGTTCTCGGAAAAAATAATAGTTAGGAGAAAAGCTATGAAAAGAATTGTCAGCATTTTACTCGCAGTGATGCTTGTCGTATCGATGACAGTGATATCTGCAAGCGCTTTCTCCGCTTTTGACGAACAGGCCGAGAAGATCTCTGACGCGATCGCGGCTTATGAAGCGGAGAACGAGGTAAAGGTACCTACCTACAGATATTACTTCCAGATCCCCGACGGCACAAACGGCCCGGTGAAATCCGAGACCGACGCCAAGGGCGAAGCAGGCTCCAAGGCTCCCTCGTGGATCAATGAGTACAACGAGGGCCTGTGCAGCATCTACTACTGGGCGAAGGGAGATTTCCCGACACCTTCCGCTTGGACAGGCTATGTCGCCGAGGCGGTCGAAGGCGTAGATAACCTTTTCTATGCCGATGTGCCTCAGAATGTTTCCACCATCATATGGAACAACGGTATCGACGGCGGTACCGACAACACCAACCCCCTCTACTTCTTGAGAGCGCAGACCGCCAACATCAAGGTCGAAAGCTTGGATGAAGGCGACGACGATAACTTCCCCGACGGTCTTGAGAGCTACGACAACATGATCTGGATCGTCAATCCCGACAAGGTCTCCGTCAACTCCTTCTCCGGCGCGCAGACTTGTGGCGGCGACTGGTATTATTATTATGGCAGCGGCTGTTACGGCTTAGTCGCGGGCGGCGAAGAAGATGTCAAAGAGAACTGTCTCAACCCCGACCACGATCACTCCGCAGATCCCACTGAAGAGCCGACCGAGATCGTGACCGAAGAGCCTACCGCAGAACCCACCGATGAGCCGACTGAGATCGTGACCGAAGAGCCCACAGAGATCACAACCGACGAACCGACCGAAGAGCCTACCGCTGCTCCCGTATCCGAGAAAAAGATCTATGTAGTCGGCAACATGACCGATTGGACTGTCAACGAAGCCTATGAGATGACTCTGAACGAGGAAGCCGATACTACCGAGTACTCCTTCACCATGGATCTTACCACCGATTCTCAGTTCAAGTGTGTTGTAGAATCCGAGGGCGAGAGATCCTGGTATCCCGACGGCATGGGCAACAATTACGGCGAGAACGGCGAGATCACCGCGAACGGTACTTATACCATCTACTTCCGTCCGAACTTAGACGGCGGCGACGACTGGTTCTATAACTGCATCTATGTCGCAGGCGAAGAAGTCGTGGATCCCACCGCGGAGCCGACCGAGGAACCGACTGAGGTCGTGACCGAAGAACCCACCGAGATCCCCACCACAGAACCCTCTGTGGCTACCGAAGAGCCGACTGAAGCTCCTACCGAAGAACCCACCGCGGATTATTCTGACAGAATCGTCTCTGAGAATATCTCCGACGCGATCGCTTCGTATGAAGCAGAGAACGGGGTAGATGTTCCTACCTACAGATATTACTTCCAGATCCCCGATGGCGTGAACGGCCCCGTAAAGACCGACTCCGAGGAGAAGGCGCCTTCATGGATCAACGAATATAACAAAGATATCGCCGGTATCTATTACTGGTCAAAGGGTGATTTCCCGAAGCCCGATAAGTGGCCCGGCTACAAGGCTGACAAGTTAGAGGGCACCGACAATATCTTCTATGCCGATGTGCCTCAGGGAGTTTCCGTCATCATCTGGAACAACGGCATCGACGGCGGTACAAGCGGCGAGAATAATCCCTTGTTCTACCTGAGAGCGCAGACAAAGAACATCTCGTTAGAGAGCTTGGATCCCGGCGACGACGATAACTTCCCCGAGGGTCTCGAGAACTACGACAACATGATCTGGATCGTCAACCCCGACAAGGTCTCCGTCAACTCGTACTCCGGTGCGCAGACCTGCGGCGGCGACTGGTACTATTACTATGAGGGCGGCTGCTACGGTTTGGTCGCGAACGGCGAGAAGGATATCAAGCACAACTGTCTCAACCCCGACCACGATCACTCCGCGGATCCCGATCCGACCGAAGCTCCTACCGAAGAGCCCACCGTGATCCCGACCGATGAGCCCACCGAAGAGCCGACCTTTGTGCCGACCGAACCTCCCACGGAATTCCCGACCACAAGACCGTCTGAGCTTCCGACCGATAAACCCACCGAAGTTCCCACAGAGGTTCCTACCGCGGTTCCGACCGACGGACCTACTCAGGCTCCGACAGAGCCGACCGAAGCTCCCACACAGGCTCCCACCGAGAAGCCGTTCGTCCTCGGCGACGCCGACCGCAGCGGCAAGGTGGAGATCACCGACGCTACCATCATCCAGAGATGGCTCGCGTCCATGATCACAGAAGACAGGATCGACCTCAAGGCGGCGGATGTCGACGGCGATGACAAAGCGACCATCAGAGATGTCACCATCATCCAGAAGTTCTTGGCTTCTCTGTGCAATATCGACGGTACCCCGCTCAAGCCCTCAGAGCCTACCGAGCCCGTTCCGACCGAAGCTCCCACACAGGATCCGACACCTGACCCGACCGAAGCTCCGACCGATGCCCCGACCGATGCCCCGACCGAGCCCGCTGAGCCGAAGGATCCCATCATCTATTTCGACGCGAATTCTACCGACCTCGGCAGCTACAAGCGCATCTTCGCGCATATCTGGAAGTACGGCGGCGACAGCTTCTTTGAGTGGCAGGTCAAGAAAGAGCGCTGCACCGATCAGGGCGAAGGCATCTGGGCATATGACCTTGACAAGCAGGGCATCACCCTCGAGGAGGGCGTGATGTACTGTATCATCTTCTCCACCGACGAGGGCGCAGAGACCTATCAGATCTTCTTTGATCAGTCCTGCTACGGCGACACCGTCTACTGTGTGGATGAGAAAACCGAGAATCCGGTCGACTCCAATAAGAAGTCCTTCACCGCTTACTACAGAAACGCGGACAAGACCAAGTACGGTCCCGTGCTCGCAATCTCTTCGATCGGTAATGTCATCGGCACCGCCTGCGCTCCCGACACCACTCCCTACAAGATGTTCGTCAGCTTCCTCTCAGATCCTCTGGGCTTAGCGAACGCCCGTGAGTTCACGAAGCAGACCGACAAAGAGATCATCGATCCCATCGCCGAGAAATTAGGCCTTTCTGAAGAAGAGGTCAGACAGGCGATCACCGAATCCGGTGAAGAAGTCGATTATTGATATAAAAAGCATAACGAAAAGCGGTACAGCTTCGGTTGTACCGCTTTTATAATGATGGATGAGAGATAAAAAAACAGGCTTCTTATCAAAGGATAATAATACAAAGGCAGCGGATTCTTTTAACCCGCTGCCTGTCGTTTTTTATTCTGCTTTTTCCTGTGCGTTGACCCGGGCGAGAAATGCTTCGACGATCTCCAAGTATCGCTTTTTGTCGACCATGTAGCTGATCCCGTGATCGGCTCCCTTGATCAGATGGCGCTCGACCATGTCGGGGTTCGCCTTCTCGACCTCTTCGCTCATATAGGGCGGGACCAAGGTGTCCGCGTCTCCGTGGATAATCAGGATCGGGACTTTGGTCTTCTTCACCTCTTCTGCAGCGGTGGTCTTCTTGATATTGACCGAGCCGTAGATCAGCCCCGCAAGATAGATGAAGGGAGAGAGCGCCTTATCCGGCAGGCCCATATCATGAGCGGTGTTGTTGATGACATCCTGCGCCGAGGAGTAGGGACAGTCCGCGAGGATCGCCGTGACATTATCGGGCAGATCGAGCCCCGACGCCATCAGCACCGTAGCGCCGCCCATCGAGATACCGTAGATGTTGATGCGGATATTCTCGCCGAAGCGGCGGATAGCGTAGTTGACCCATGTCAGGACATCATAGCGCTCCTTGATGCCGTAGCAGATGGTTCTGCCCTCGGATTTTGAGTGCGCTCTCTCGTGGACGAGGATCACCTGATGTCCCTTGTCGATCAGATATTTTCCGATCGCGCAGTAGTCGCGGGTTGCGGAGCCCTTGTATCCGTGGAAGCAGATGTCCACATTCACGGGGTCTGTCCCCTCGTAGTATCTCGCGCAGAGTCTCAAACCGTCATAGGCGGTGGCGCGGATCCGCTCACAGGGGATCTCATCCAGCGCCTCGGTCATCTCTTTGATCTTCTGATCAAACTCGCCGTCGCCGAAGTGTCCCTCGGGGAGCGGTTTCTTGCGGTTGTTCTTGAAAATTCTCAGGTAGATATAATATTCTCCGATCAGAAAGATCAGGATCAGTATCAAAAGGATGATCAGTATCACTTTCATATCATTCACCAAACAGATACCAAGAGCACGGTCGCGCCGTCTTGGGTTTTCATTGCGTATTCAGTCTTGTTCTCGTTTGTTCTTCGGTACAAAGAGAGGGTCTCGCCCTCATAGGACGGGGTGACGAAGCGTACATCGATCTCCGAGATCTCCGCCGATTTTCGATCCTCTCTTGAGAGCGACGAGAACAGCGCCCGGAGGTAGGCTGAGTTGTTCATATGCCCGCCGAGATCGATGTCGGTCGAGCGGATGGTGTATTCGGCGAATTTGTCCGCTTCTTCAAAGGTATCTCTGACCCGTTCGAACGGATCTGAGAACACCGCTTCTTCAAAGATAAGCCCCTCGGGATAGATCTGCTCCGCTCTGATGAGTTTATTCGTCTCGGTATCGAGCACCGCCCACTCGGTCTTGCCCTCGACCAGATGTTCATCGTCCTTACTGATCAGATAGGAGCGGTCGTTACGCATCCTAAACGGCTTCTGTGGCCAGGTGGAGAGGGTGACCTTTTCTTCAATTTTGGGTCTTCTGAAGAACTTGATCCGCGTTCTCACCGCGAGCCAGAAGAGACCCTTTTTTCCGAGAGTGCCGATGCCGAGGTCGATCGAGCACGCGTGCTCTGTCGCAAGATCCATAAAGAGCGAGAAGGTCTCGGGGATCCCGAGCACGCCGTCAAAGTCACATCTGCTGATGGGGATGATGCTGTCTCTCACTAATTTTTCTGCCATTATATCACCTATTTTTCATGGACTTTTTTGCCGGTCATATGCTCGATAGAAAGCGCGATGACCGCGGCTCTGTCGCCGTCTTTGAGGATCTCTTCCTCGACTTCTTGTGAAGAAGGGTAGTACTTGTTGCCGAGCAGACGAAGAGCGGAGATCTTCTCCTCGTCATCCGAGATCATTCTTCCTCTGCCGAAGACGATCACGCTCCTGACATAGTACGCCCAGTCTTCATCGGGTTTCTCGCCCTTTGTCACGACACAGAAGCTTAGCTTCTCACATGATGAGAGCGCGTCGATCTTGTGTCCCTCTTTGGCGCTGTGGAAGTATACTGCGCCGTTATCATAGACAAAGTCCATCGGCACGGCATAGGGATAGCCGCCGTCGCCGATAAGCGCCAACACGCCGCGTTTCTCCTGAGTTAATATTCTGACACATTCTTCGTCGCTCAGCTGCTGCTTAAAGCGCCTCATCTTTCGAAAATCCATCAGCCTTCCTCCTTATTCCTCTCCATCGTAAGTATAGCGGTCGGGTGAGAAGTCTTCGGGATAGTCATAGTCCGCGGTGTCGAGCATCACGACCGAGAACCGGCCGATCCCGTCATATGCATATTCAAACTCAGAGAATGAGATCTCCACCTTGCCCCTGACGGAATCGGAGAGCATCACGATACCCTGATCGAGATCATAGCCGTACAGGGTGACGCAGTGTTCATTTCGAAACCACTGATAGACGATGCCGTCTCGCTCTTCATAGCCGCCGTCAGGAGAGGGCTCCGCGTCGTAGTAGGTCTCCCACGCCACCACCGGATACCCCGCGTCGATAAAGTGGCACAGATCTGAAAGAGACAGCGAGGTGGTGTCGATGGGATAGAGCCTTGCGCCGGTGTCCTCGACGAAGTTCCACACCGTGTTGACGATGCCGGGCGGATAGATCCCCGCGCCGTCGAGCCACACCCGCGGATCGCCCACATACGAGTCGACGAAGCTGTCGCCGTAGATGAGATACTTGTCGGCGATGTCGGTTTTCTCGAGGTCATAGCCGTAGCTGTTGATCGCGATGGTCAGCGCGACCGACTCGCATCCCGCGGGCAGCTCGGGGAACTGATCCATCTCTTCGACCTCCACCTGACCGCTGCCCTGAAGCGGTGTGCTGAGGATCGCTTCATATTCTCTTTCTGCCTGTTCTTTGACATCCGGCTCAGGCAGGGTAGGCGCTTCGGTTGCAGGTTCATCTGCTGTTGCTTCGTCCTTTGTCGCTTCGTCCTTAGTCGCTTCGTCCTTAGTCGCCTGATCCATGGTAGAAGAAGCGGGAGCAGCGGCGCAGCCCGAAAGCATAAGAAGCGTCAATATCATCCATATCGAAATGATTCTCTTCATAAAAATCCTCTGAAAAAGTTTGATCATAGATTATTGTAACATATATTTTCCGTTTTTGAAATAGAGAATCTTCAAATCTCCGAAAAAAATCGTCGAATCCTGCAAAAAGCACGAAAAACACCGCCTCTTATGAAGCGGTGTTTCATACAGATATCGATTATTTGAGCAGAGCCTCGAGCTCGTCGCGCGAGAGGTTCGCGTTCCTTGAGATCTCGTCGTTCGGGATGACTCTTAAGATCTTGCCGTTATAGCGGGAAACCATGACGCTCGACTTTTTGCCGTCGATCTCGACGAACTCTTCCGTATACTGTTCGTCAAGGGGTACTTGTTTACTCAGCTTCGACTTCTCGGTTAAGGCGCCGGTCGGACACAGCGAGACGCAAAGTCCGCAGTTGTTGCACTTCGTCTGATCGAGCGGGAGCGAGAACGCGGGGGAGATGTCGGTCTTGAAGCCCCTGCCCATCAGCCCGATGGCGTGGATATCCATGACCTCTCTGCAGGAGCGTACGCACAGTCCGCACAGGATACACTTCGCGGTGTTTCTCTCGATGAAAGCGTTCTCATCGTGGCTGTACTTCTGCGGCATCTCGCCCTTGAAGCGCTCGGGATGGATTTCGTAGCGCTGAGCGACATTCAACAGCTTGCACTTGTAATATTCTCTGCAACCGCACTCTAAGCAGCGGGACGCCTCTGCCTTCGCTTCCTCTTCGGTAAAGCCTAAGGAGACTTCGTCAAAGCTCTTGTTCCTGACATCCGCGGGGAGCACCTTCGGGGTGAAGCGCGGCTTCTTCTCGCGGTCGGAGTAGTCGATGGTGCTCTCGTCGCGCTTCGATATATAGGGGATACGGGTCTCGAGTTCGATGCCGTTTAAATACGCGTCGACCGCCTTGGTGCAGCGATCCGCTTCGCCGATCGCTTCGATCGCGATGGACGCTCCGCGGTTGGTCGCGTCGCCGATCGCGAACACGCCCTCGATGTTGGTGGTGAAGAAGTCGGGATCCGCGATGATGTTGCCTCTGTCGTTGAGTGCAAGCTCTGAGACATCCGATGTGACGAGTTTCTGGCCGATCGCGAGGATCACGCTGTCGACCGGGATCTCCTCGGTCTTGCCTTCGACGGGAACCGGTCTTCTTCTGCCGGAAGAGTCGGGCTCGCCGAGCTCCATGATCTGGAGGGTGACAGAGCTTAGCTTTCCGTTCTCGCCGTTGAAGGAGAGGGGGTTGGTCAGGAATTTATAGATGACGCCCTCTTCCTCCGCCTCTTCGATCTCAAGCGCGTCCGCGGGCATCTCGTTGCGGGTTCTTCTGTAGATGATGTAGACCTCTTTCGCGCCCAGGCGCACCGCGGTTCTGCACGCGTCCATGGCGGTGTTGCCGCCGCCGCAGACGGCGACTCTCTCGCCGATGTCATAGGGGGCTCCTTTGATGACGGATCTTAAGAAATCGATACCGCCGTATACGCCCTCGAGCTCTTCGCCCGGGGTACGCATGGAGCTACTCTTCCACGCGCCGACCGCGACGATTACCGCGTCATACTCTTTTCTCAGAGACTCTATGGTGAAGTCCTTGCCGAGCTTGACATTGTTCTTCATCTTAACGCCGGTCTTCTCGATGATATTGATCTCCTGATCGAGGACCTCTTTAGGCAGACGGTACTGCGGGATGCCGTAGCGGAGCATACCGCCCATCTTCTCCATCATATCATAGACGGTGACCTCGTGACCGAGGACAGAGAGATGATACGCTGCGGTAAGACCCGCGGGGCCGCCGCCGATGATCGCGACCTTCTTGCCTGAAGGCGCCTTCTTTAAGGGGAGATAGCTGTCGGATTTTAAATCCATATCCGCTGCGAACGCCTTGAGCTGAGCGATATTGATGGGCTCTTCCACATTCTTCCTGCGGCACGCCTTCTCGCACGGATGCGGACAGACTCTGCCGATAGACGCGGGCAGCGGGATCTTATTTTTGATTAATTTCAGCGCGGCGTCATACTCGCCGTTCGCGATCAGACCGACATATCCCTGACAGTCGGTCCTCGCGGGACAGTTGAGCTGGCACGGAGCGATACAGTCGCCGTCGTGAGCGGACATGAGCAGCTCCATCGCGACCTTTCGCGAACGCACGACACGATCGGATTCTGTGTTGACGACCATGCCTTCGGAGACCTTTGCAGAGCAGGAGCGCAACAGCTTCGGGATGCCCTCTGCCTCTACCACACACAGTCCGCACGCGCCGTAGATCTCGACTGCCTTGTCATAGCACAGAGTGGGGATGTCGATCCCGTTCGCCCGCGCCGCTTCTAAGATCGTAGAGCCCTCGGGGGCTTCGATCGCTTTTCCGTTGATTGTTAAATGGATCATATTCTCCCCCTCCTTACTCTTTGACGACAGCGCCGAACCGGCAGACGGTGTAGCACTTGCCGCACTTGATACATTTATCGGTGTCGATGGTGTGAGGATTCTTCACAGTGCCCGAGATCGCGCCGACAGGGCAGTTCTTAGAGCACAGGGTGCAGCCCTTACACCTCTCGGGGATGATCTTGTATTCGATGAGATCCGAGCATTCGCCCGCGGGACACTTCTTGTCTTTGATATGCGCCTCATACTCATCTCTGAAGTATTTGATGGTGGTCAGTACCGGGTTGGGCGCTGTCTGACCGAGACCGCACAGAGCGCCGTCCTTGATGGAGTAGCACAGCTCTTCAAGCAGCTCGATATCGCCCTCTTTGCCCTCGCCCTTGGTGATGCGATCAAGCATCTCGAGCATCCTCTTGGTGCCGATACGGCAGTGGATACACTTACCGCAGCTCTCCTTCGCCGTGAAGTCGAGGAAGAACTTCGCCATGCCGACCATGCAGGTGCTCTCGTCCATGACGACCATACCGCCCGATCCCATGATCGCGCCGGTAGCGCCTAACGCTTTGTAGTCGATGACGGTATCAATGAGCGACTTCGGGATACAGCCGCCGGAGGGGCCGCCCATCTGTACGGCCTTGAAGTCCTTGTCGGTCTTGACGCCGCCGCAGATGCCGTAGATGACATCTCTTAAGGTCTTGCCCATCGGGATCTCGACGAGTCCCGAGCGCTTGATCTTGCCGGTGACGGCGAACACCTTGGTACCCTTTGATCCTTCGGTACCCATCGAGGCGAACGCCTCGCCGCCGTTATTTAAGATCCACGCGACATTCGCGAAGGTCTCGACATTGTTGATATTCGAGGGCTTTCTCCAGAAGCCCGACTGAGCGGGGAAGGGGGGCTTTAAGCGCGGCATACCTCTGTGGCCCTCCAAGGACTCGATCAGCGCGGTCTCCTCGCCGCAGACGAACGCGCCGGCGCCCGCCTTGATCATAAAGTCGCAGGAGAAGCCGGAGCCGAAGATATTCTCCCCGATGATGCCTTGCTCCTTTGCCTGTTCGATCGCGTTTTTGAGGCGCTTGATCGCGAGCGGATACTCCGCTCTGACATAGACGACCGCGTGAGCAGCGCCGATCGCGTACGCGCCGATGAGCATACCCTCGATCAGGTTGTGAGGATCTGATTCGATGACCGCTCTGTCCATGAACGCGCCGGGGTCGCCCTCGTCCGCGTTACAGATGAGATATTTCTCTTCGCCCTGAGCCTGACGCGCGGCGTTCCACTTGAACCATGTCGGGAAGCCCGCGCCGCCTCTGCCGGCGAGCCCCGAGGTCTTGATGACCTCGATGACCTCTTCGGGGGTCATCTGAGTGAGCGCTTTTCTAAGCGCCTGATAGCCGCCTGCTTCGATATAGGCGTCGATCTTCTCGGGATTGATGATGCCGCAGTTGCGAAGGGCGATCCTCGTCTGCTTCGATAAGAACTCCTTGTCTTCTTCAGACACGAAGAGCTCTTTGACCGCGTCTTCGCTGCCGGTTCTGACAAACTCGGCGATCTTCTGTGCGTCGTTCTCGCTGACCTTGACCAGACGGGTGAGCTTCTCGTCGTCATCATAGATGTCGACGATCGGCTCTAAGTAACACATACCGATACAGCCGGTGATGGAGATATCCTCACACGGGATATCGGTAGTAAGTAGCGCTTTTCTGACTTTCTCGGCGCCCGCGGCGATACCGCAGGAGCCCTGACCGATCACAATTCTCATACTGCCGCCTCCCTGAGTTCTTTTAATATCTTCTTGGTTTTGTCGGGAGTGAGCGAGCCGTATGTATCCTCGTTGATCATCATTACGGGAGAGAGCGAGCAGCATCCCAGACACGCGACGCACTTTAGAGAGAACAAGCCGTCCTCGGTGGTCCCGCCGTCTTCGATGTGGAGCTCATCCTTGATGGTCTCTAAGATCAGCTCGGACGAGTTGACATGGCAGGCGGTACCCTGACAGAGCATGATCAGGTATTTGCCGACCGGCTCAAATCGAAACTGTGTGTAGAAGGTAGCGACGCCCATGATCTCAGAGGACGCGATGCCGGTCTTCTCCGAGATCAGCTCGATCGCCTCCTTCGGGAGATACCCGTAGATATCCTGCGTGTGCTGCAGGATGGTAATCAGGCTGCCTTTTGCAGACGCGTATTCACTGAGTACGCCGTCGAGCAAAGACAGATCGATCGTGTTTTTCATTTTTCAACCCCCAATTGATAAAATATAGATAAGTGATGATGAATAATCTAAGGATTCATATTATTATACCGTATTCAAAGATCGATTGCAAGCCGTGCTGTGCATAAATATCGCTGATATTTCCGCATTCTCCCGCGGTTTTGTAAGACTGTACAAAAATCTTACCGAAAAGCATCCAAAACCTATTGCAAATGACAATATTTGATGGTAATATATACTTATATTAGTATATATTTCTGAGAGTTTATTAAGGGAGAAAGAATATGTATATTTTTACAAACGGCAGAGTGATTACCCGCGACAGCGAGAACCCCTACTTTGAGAAGGGTGCGGTCGTCACCGACGGCGACATCATCCTCGCGGTCGGTAAGGAGGATAAACTCAGAAAAGCGTATCCGGACGCAACCGTGATCGACGCTCATGGTCAGGTCATCATGCCCGCGTTCATCAACACCCACACCCACATCTACTCGGGGCTTGCCAGAGGTCTCTCCATCAACGGGTATAACCCGACGAATTTCTACGAGATCTTGGACGGTATGTGGTGGAAGCTCGACCGCAACCTCTCCTTAGAAGGCACGCGCTACAGCGCCTACGCCACCTATCTTGAGTGTATCCGCAACGGCGTGACCACGATCTTTGACCATCACGCAAGTTACAAAGAGATCCCTTCCTCTCTCTTCGAGATCGCCGAAGTCGCGAAAGAGACCGGCATTCGCTCCTGCCTGTGCTATGAGGTCTCCGACCGCGACGGAGAAGAGAAGTGTGATCAGGCGATCAAGGAGAACATAGACTTCATCACCTACACCAAAGAACTCGACAGCGATATGCTCAAGGCGATGTTCGGTATGCACGCGCTCTTCACCATCTCGGACAAGACCTTCGAGAAATGCGTCAAAGCGAACGATAACCGAGCGGGCTATCACATCCATATCTGTGAGGGGCTCAACGATGTCATTGACTCCCGCGACAACTACCATATGCTCCCCGTCGAGCGGCTGGAGAAGTGGGGCATTTTGGGCGAGCGCACGATCCTCGGCCACTGTATCCACTTAACAGAGCCCGAGATGGACAAGATCGCGTCATCAAACACCATGGTCGTCAACAATCCCGAATCGAATATGGGCAACGCGGTCGGATGCTCTCCCATCCTCAAGATGTATGAGAAGGGGATTCTGCTGGGGCTCGGCACCGACGCCTATACGCACGATATGTTAGAGAGCCTCAAGGTGGCGCTGACCATCCAGCGGCACAACGCCGGGATGCCGAATGTCGGCTGGGTTGAGGTGACCGATATGCTCTTCAAGAACAACCCCGCGATCGCGAAGCGGTGCTTCGGCTCTGATCTCGGCGTGCTCAAAAAGGGGATGAAGGCGGATATCATCGTCATCGACTATCTGCCCTTCACGCCGTTTAGTGATCAGAATATCGACGGTCACATGATCTTCGGTATGAACGGCAGAGGGGTCAGGACCACGATGGCGAACGGCAGACTGCTCTACCGTGACCGCGCCTTTGTCGATCTTGACGAGGAGAAGATCTCTGCCGATACCCTCAAAGCGGCGAAGAAGCTGTGGGGCGACCTGAATCCTTAAGGCGGGATCCTTTCTGCGACCCATCATCCATCAATCATCATCTATCATTTACCATTCGACGGAGGTAACTATGAGCGAGAAAATGTATCCCTACGGCATCAGAGAACTGCTCGAAAGAATGACATCGGAATATGACCGCTTCTCCACCGTGTTCGGTGTGACAAAGCGCTTTGAAGCGAAGGACAAGACCCTGCCGATCTTCAAAGAGAAGCTCGAGACCCCCTTGGGCGTCGCCGCGGGTCCGCATACCCAGATGGCGCAGAACATCATCTCCGCGTACTTCGCGGGAGCGCGGTTCTTCGAGCTCAAGACCGTCCAGATCATGGACGGCGAGGATCTCGCGAAGTGCATTGCGCGCCCGTGCATCAAGGCGGACGACGAGGGCTACAACTGCGAGTGGTCGACCGAGCTGACAGTGAAAGAGGCGTTTGAAGAATATGTCAAGGCGTGGTGCGTCCTGAAGGTCATCTCAAAGGCGTATCACCTTGGAAGTGACGACGGCTTCGTCTTCAACATGAGCGTCGGCTATGACCTCGAGGGCATCAAGTCAGAGAAGATCGACCGCTTTATCGAGGGTCTCAAAGACGCGTCCGATACCGAGATCTTCAAAGAATGCAAAGCGGCGCTCAAAGAATACTTCCCCGCGTTTTCGGACGAGATCGAGCGGATCTCTCCCGTGATCTGCACCTCCGTCACCCTGTCCACCCTCCACGGCTGTCCGCCCGACGAGATCGAGCGGATCGCGACCTATCTGCTCAGTGAGAAGAAGCTCAACACCTTCGTCAAGTGCAACCCCACGATCCTTGGCTTCGAGAGCGCACGGGCGATCTTGGACGAAATGGGCTTTGACTATATCGCCTTCGACGATCATCATTTCAGAGAAGATCTGCAGTATGCCGACGCGGTCGGGATGTTCCGCCGTCTGGTGGCTTTGGCAGAACAGAACTGCCTCTCCTTCGGCTTGAAGCTCTCGAACACCTTCCCCGTCGATGTCAAAAGGGGAGAGCTCCCGAGTGATGAGATGTATATGAGCGGCAGATCGCTCTTTTTGCTCACCACAGAGATGGCGAGAAGATTTTCAAAAGAGTTCGGCGGGGCTCTCAGGATCTCCTACTCCGGCGGCGCCGACTTCTTCAACATCAAAGAGCTGTTCGAAGCGGGGATCTTCCCGATCACCGTCGCGACCACCGTCTTGAAGCCCGGCGGCTATATGCGCCTTCGTGAGCTCGCAGAGATCCTGAGCGGCTGCGAGTACTCTGCGTTCTCCTCTACCGATACACAGAAGATCACAACCTTGCGGGAGCGCTGTAAAGAACTCAAATATTTCAGAAAGCCCATCAAGCCCCTCCCCGTCCGCAAGTCGGACGAAGAGGTTCCGCTGTTCGACTGTTATATGGCCCCCTGTCAGGGAGGCTGTCCGATCCGGCAAGATATCCCCGAGTATATCCGCTTGGTAGAAAAGGGAGAATACGCAGACGCGCTTCGGGTGATCCTTGAGAAGAACCCTCTGCCCTTCATCACCGGTACCATCTGCTCGCACAGATGTATGTCGAAGTGTACCAGAAACTTCTATGACGATCCCGTCAATATCCGGAACAACAAGCTCATCGCCGCCGAGAAAGGCTACAGCGCCGTGATCGATACGATCAAGCCCGCAGAGACTGTCGGCAGAAAGGCCGCCGTCATCGGCGCGGGCGCCGCGGGTCTCTCCGCCGCGTACTTCCTGCAGAGGGCGGGGATACAGACAGATGTCTTCGAAAAAGACGACAAAGCCGGCGGCATCGTCAGGAACATCATCCCCTCCTTCAGGATCAGCGACAGCGCGATCGATAAGGATATCGCTCTGATCGAGAAGACGGGCGTGAATATCCATCTCGGCACCCCCGCGCCCTCTGTCAGAGAGCTCAGAGACTGGGGCTACCGGGATGTGATCTTCTCAGTCGGCGCGTATCAGGCGCAGGATCCCCATATCAGCGGGAATGTGATCAATGTCCTCGACTTCTTAAGAGATGTCAAGTCGGGCGTGCCGCTCCAATTGGGCAAGGCGGTCGTCATCATCGGCGGCGGCAACACCGCGATGGACGCCGCGCGCGCCGCGAAGCGTCTCGACGGGGTCGGGAAGGTCTCGATCGTCTACAGAAGAACCAAGAAGTATATGCCCGCCGATGAAGAAGAGCTCAGAGAAGCGATCGATCTCGGCGTGATCTTCGAAGAACTGCTTTCTCCTGTTTCTCAGGAGAACGGCAGTCTCAAGTGCGAGGTGATGCGCCTCGGCGAGCCCGACAACTCCGGCAGAAGGAGCCCTGTCCCCACCGGAGAATACCGCTGTGTAGACGCCGACACCGTGATCGCAGCGATCGGCGAGCGGGTGGACCCCGCGCTGTTCAGAGAAAACGGTATCGGGACAGACGAGAGGAACAGAGCTCCCTTTATGACAGAACTCGACGGGGTGAATGTGTATAATATCGGAGACAGCTTGAGAGGACCCTCCACGGTAGTCGAATGTATTTCAGACGCGCAGAGAGCCGCTGATATAATCATCGGAGACGCTCACCGCGCGGATATCCCGATCTCCGCCTTCTCAACGGTCGAAGAAGCGACAGAGAAGAAGGGCGTGTTCAAGCCTGAGTATGACAGAACCGAGAGCTGCTCCGGATGTCTTTCCTGCAGCACGGTATGCGAGAACTGCGTCGATGTCTGTCCCAACCGTGCGAACACGGTCATCCGTATGCCCGACGGCAGGAGAGAGATCCTGCATATCGACCGCCTGTGCAACGAATGCGGCAACTGTAAGAGCTTCTGCCCCTACAAGTCGGCGCCATATAAGGATAAGCTGACTGTTTTTGAGGATATAGAGGGCTTTGAGGATTCTGAGAACAAGGGCTTCGTCAAGCTGTCGGATACCGCGGTCAGGGTCCGTCTCGACTCGGTCTTTGATGCAGATCTCAGCGGCGACAACGCCCTCTCAAAAGATGTGGAGCAGTTCATCATGACCGTGATGAAGGAAGGCTTCTGAAAGCTATTCGCTTTACTCTTTCAGACTGATCAGTGATCAGTGACGGTTACTCGTTTTGCCCGAATATTTTATGATGATAAAAAATATCCTATCAATCGGGTGAGGGCAGAGCCCTCCCGCAACTCTTCACTTTTAGTTCTTCACTAAAAAAGGTGATTCTATGAACAAGATATTATTCAAAGGCGGGTGGGTCGTATCCTCCCGCGGACTCAAGAAGAACGATGTGCTGGTCTCGGGCGACAAGATCATCACCGTCGGCAGACACCTCAGCGTTGACGCCGAGGTGGTGGATGTCTCGGGCAAGCTGCTGTTTCCGGGCTTTATCGACGCGCATACCCACTTTGATCTCGAGGTCAGCGATACCGTCACCTCCGACGACTTCTCCTCCGGCACGAAGTCCGCACTCGCGGGCGGCGTGACGACGGTGGTGGATTTTGCGACCCAGAACAAGGGTGAGACCCTCTCCGAAGCGCTCAACAACTGGCATGTCAAGGCATTCGCAAAGTCGAGCTGTGACTACGCCTTTCATATGGCGGTCTCCGATCTGAGAGAAGATGTGATCGAAGAGCTCCCCGCGATGTTTGAGCAGGGCGTGACCTCGTTCAAGGTATATATGACCTATCCTGCGATGATACTCTCGGATAAAGAGATCTACGAGCTTTTAAGCGAGCTCAAGAAGCTCGGCGGTATCGTCGGATGCCACTGTGAGAACGCGGGGCTCATCGACGGTATTCGGGGGGAGCTTGAGCAGAAGGGCGATCTGTCGCCTCGGTTCCATCCGATCTCGCGTCCCTCCTCGGCAGAGGCGGAAGCGATCCACCGCTATGCCCGCATCGCTGAAGCGGTCGACTGTCCGGTGATCGTGGTGCATCTGTCCTCCGAAGCGGGGCTCGAAGAGATCAGAAGAGCGAGAAAGCGCGGCGCGAAGATCTATGTAGAGACCTGTCCTCACTATCTTCTCTTGGAGGACAGCGTATATGAGAAGGACTTCGACGAGAGCGCGAAGTTCGTCTGTTCTCCTCCGATCAGAAAGCACAACGACCGCAAGGCGCTCTGGAACGCGGTCAGATCCGGCGAGATACAGACCGTATCCACCGACCACTGCTCGTTCACATCCTTACAGAAGCGCGCGGGACAGTATGACTTCCGCCTGATCCCAAACGGGATGCCGGGCGTGGAGACGCGCTCGATCCTGATGTACACCTACGGCGTGAAGAAGAAGCGCATCACCGTCGGCAGAATGTGCGAGCTGTTGTGCGAGAATCCCTCTAAGCTCTACGGGATGTTCCCGAAGAAAGGGATTATCAAGGCAGGCTCCGACGCCGACATCGTCGTCTTTGATCCCCACTCGCACGGCGTGATCACAAAGGAAAACCAGCACTCCTCCTGCGGCTACACTCCCTATGAGGGCGTGAAGGTCTCGGGGGAGGTCGAGCGGGTCTACTTAAGAGGCGAGCTCGTCTTCTCGGACGGTGAGATCATCAAAGAGAATACCGGCCGCTATGTCTCCAGAGGCAAGCCGGAACTATAACAAAAAGCACCCCGCGGGGTGCTTTTTCGTGAAGAATCAAGAGGTAAGAGATAAGAGTTGCGGGAGGAATTCTTTAATAAGGAATTAGGAATCACAGGACATTTCAAAGAGATGCTAAAACAGGATATCGTGAAAAAGCAACAGGGAGAGCTTCGTCGGCTCTCCCTGATTTTAACATTTATTTCAGTCCGAATTTCTCCTCGAACTCTTTGAGATCGTTTTTGCAGTGGATCGGCTCTGAGACCGTCTTGATCGCGCTGTCGATGTCCTTGAGGCCGTTGCCGGTGGCGATAGTGACGACGGTCGCGTCTTTTTCGAGTTTTCCCTCACGGCAGAGCTTTCGAAGTCCCGCGGTCGCGGCGGCGCCGGCGGGCTCCGCGAAGACGCCCGCGTTCTTCGCCAGATACTTCTGCGCCTCTCGGATCTCATCGTCGGAGACATTCACACAGATACCGTCTGAGTCTTTGATCGCTTTGATCGCCTTGTCGGCGTTGCGCGGTACTCCCACGGCGATAGAATCCGCAAAGGTGTTCTCTTCCTGTGCTCTGAGCGGCGTATTCTCTTTTACCGCTGTGTTGATCGGACAGCAGCCCTCTGCCTGTACGCTGATCAGGCGCGGGATCCTGTCGATCAGACCGATCCGATACATATCGTAGAAGCCCTTGTATACCCCCGCGATGGTGCAGCCGTCTCCGACCGACACTGCGACGAAATCTGGCGCGATGAAATCGAGCTGCTCGCAGATCTCGAGCGCGACGGTCTTCTTGCCTTCCGAGAGGTAGGGGTTTACGGCGGCGTTGCGGTTATACCAGCCGTACTTGTCGATCGCCTTTTTGGACAGCTCAAAGGTCTCTTCATATGAGCCGTCCACAGCCGTCAGGTTCGCTCCGAACATGAGAAGCTGCGCGATCTTGCCCTTCGGCGCGCGGGAGGGGACGAAGATATAGGTCTTGATCCCCGATGCTGCGGCGTTGCCCGCTAAGGACGAGGCGGCGTTGCCGGTGGAGGAACAGGCGATGGTGGAGTACCCTGCTTCTTTCGCCTTAGTGACCGCCATGGCGGAGGCGCGGTCCTTTAAGGATGAAGTGGGGTTGAAGCCGTCGTCCTTGATATAGAGCTTTTTTATCCCGAGATCCTCTGCGATCCTCTCGGACTCATAGAGTGGAGAGGATCCGACTCTCAGTCCCTGCGGGACGGTGTCTTCTTCGATCGGGAGCAGCTCTCTGTAGCGCCACATGGTGTGGTCTGCGCGCTCTCTCAGCGTCTCTTTGGTGAGGGATGTCCGGATAGAGTCATAGTCGTAGACGACATCGAGGATCCCGCCGCAGTCGCAGGTGGTCATATCGGGCAGAGCGGGGTACTCTCTCGAGCATCTCGTGCATTTTAAATATTTAACATTTCTCATGACAAAAAAATCTGAATTAAATCAGCCCTACTTCTTCGTTAAAGGCTTCAATCATCTCGTCGAGCTTCTCGGAGTCTTTATGCACTGCGTCCCAGGTGTTCTCGGTATCGTACCAGAGGGCGTCGAGCTCTTCTTTGGTCTTGTCCTGCTGTTCGACCCAGGTGTAATACTTGAGGTTGTGGATGCGCTTTCTGTCGGTGTATCGAAGCTCGAGCATATTGTCGGTCTTCAAGTTGAGCATATGCAGGCTGTGGTCGAGCAGTGCGTGGGTCTTGGAGTATGCGCCGTAGAGGGCGTTCAGCTCATCGATCCTCGACTGATACATCACAGCGCTGTCGGTCAGCACGGTCATCACGACATCGTGCTCTGAGAGCTCGTAGTACTTTGCCATCTTGATACAGCACAGCACATTCGCAATGCCGGAGATGCCGAGCCACGAGAGCTTCTCGACCAGCTCGGGGTCGAGCTTTAAGACATCGGTCAGATACGCCTTGCCCTCTTTGGTGTTGAAGAGGCGAAGGAGTCTCTGAGAGTCCTCGTCGTCGATCGCGATCGCCATATCGGTGTTCTTGACATTATGGATGAAGGGGATGTGCTTGTCGCCGATACCCTCGATCCTGTGACCGCCGAAGCCATTCTCCAAGATGGTGGGACACTGCAGCGCTTCGCCCACGGCGAGCTTCATACCGGGATACTGCTCTTTTAAGTAGTCGCCCGCGGACATCGTACCCGCGGAGCCGGAGGTAAAGCACGCGCCCGCGAGCTTGTCGCCGTCGCGCTTGACCGCTTCGAAGAGGTCACCGAGCGCATATCCCGTGACATTGTAGTGCCACAGCGGATTGCCCATCTCCTCGAACTGGTTGAAGATCATGACATCCGGACGCTGTTTGAGCTCGTTGGTCTTGTCAAAGATCTCCTTGACATTGCTCTCACAGCCGGGGGTCGCGATAATCTCGCCCGCGATGCTCTTGAGCCAGTCGAAGCGCTCTCTGCTCATCTCCTCGGGCAGGATCGCGATCGAGTCGCACGCGAGCAGCTTCGAGTTGAACGCACCGCCGCGGCAGTAGTTGCCGGTAGAAGGCCACACCGCCTTGTGAACGGTAGCGTCAAACTGTCCGGTGACAAGCTTAGGAGCTAAGCACCCGAATGACGCGCCGACCTTGTGACAGCCGGTGGGGAACCATTTGCCCGCCATGGCGACGATCCTCGCCTTGACGCCGGTGAGAGACGAGGGCAGCTCTACGAAGTTCGGCACCTCCTGAAACAGCCCGCCCTTCTCCTTCGCTTCGTTCTTCCATGTGATGCGGAAGAGGTTGACGGGATCGACATCCCACAGACCGGTCTGCCTGAGCTTCTCCTTAGTGCGTTCGGGGATGGTCTCGGGATGACGCATCTGACGGATGGTCGGGATGACGATGTTGTTCTCCCGCGCCTTTTCGATATTATGTTTCAGTCCTTCCGGGTTTACGGTAAAATCAATCATTCTGTGTATCCTCCTTGTGATCTTCTTTACTGATATCTATGTAAGAATAGAGTGTAAATTTTGAGATGCCGAAGTGCTTGGAGATCTTGTCTCCGGACTTAGTGATGAGGAGTGCGCCCTTCGAGTTTAGGAACCTGACGGCACGGATCTTGTCCTCCTTGTTCATCATGGCGACCGGTTTGCCGATCATCTCGGTCGCCTCCCAGATCAGATCATCTAACAGATCGTTGACATTCTGTGTAATCTTGGCGTAGCCGTCCTTGCTCTGCTCGATGGGAGAGACCATCTCGCTGATGGCGGACGACGCGACCGAGAGCGCGGTGATGTCGTGGTTGACCGAGAAGATCGCGGAGATCTCGCCCTTCTTGTCCTTGATGTAGACGGTGGTGGATTTCAGGAGCTTGCCGTCCGGGGTCTTGGTGAAGTAGCCGATTTGATCACGCTCATCCTGTGAGTGGCTCTGGAGCTGTTTGAGCACTACCTTGGAGGCGCCGTCGCCGATCTTTCTGCCGGTGACCTCGCCGTTTTCAATATAGACGATCGAGTGTTCCGCGGCGCTGTCCGAGGTCAGATCGTGGATCAGCACCTCACAGTTTTTGCCGTAGTGCAGCGCGATCGCGTGAGCGATACTCTTCAAGGTTTCGAATAGCTGTTTATCTAACATGAAAGACCCCCTTTTTGAGTGAAGAGCTAAGAGGTAAGAGGTAAGAGTGAAGGTTACTCGCTTCGCTCGGATATTTTATTTTTATAAAGCGGGCGCGGGTGTCCCGCCCGCCATTCTTAGTTCTTAGCTTTTCGTTCTTCACTATATTGTAATATAAATCAAAATCTTTATCAATCCCCTTTTCCATAATTTTTTTCATAAATCCTAAAAATTTTTTAGAAAAAGTCATTTTTGTATTTGACTTGCGCGTTTTCTATAGTATAATGATAGTGTATGTGAGAGCGTTTTCACAGTATAATCAAATGGATCAAAGGGGACAGGACAAGATGAACTTTGACGCTGTTAAAAAAGCCGCTGAAAATTATGAGAAGGATATGACCCGCTTCCTTCGGGAGCTCGTGGCGATCCCGAGCGAATCGGCAGAGGAAGAGAAGGTCGCGAAAAGGATCTTGGAAGAGATGCAGACCTTAGGCTTCGACAAAGCCTGCATTGACCCGATGGGCAATGTTCTCGGAGAGATGGGAGATGGCGAGAGGATCATCGCCTTCGACGGTCATATCGACACCGTGGGTCTCGGAGAGCTTTCGAACTGGAAGTTCGACCCCTACAAGGGCTACGAGAACGAGACCGAGATCGGCGGCAGAGGTACCTCTGACCAGACCGGCGGCGTAGTATCGGCGGTCTACGGCGCGAAGATCATGAAGGATTTAGGGCTGATCCCCGAGGGCTTCAAGGTGCTCGTCACCGGCACCGTTCAGGAAGAAGACTGTGACGGCTTATGCTGGCAGTATATCCACAACGAGCTCGGTATCACCCCGGAGTTCGTCGTCATCACCGAGCCCACCGATCGGGGCATCTACCGCGGTCAGAGAGGCAGGATGGAGATCCGGGTCGAGGTCAAGGGCGTCTCCTGCCACGGCTCCGCTCCCGAGAGAGGCGACAACGCGATCTACAAGATGGCTGAGATCATCTTGGATGTCAAAGCGCTCAACGAGCGTCTGCACTACGATGAATTTTTAGGCAAAGGCACCGTTACGGTGTCACAGCAGTTCTATAACTCCCCCTCGCGCTGCGCGGTGGCGGATTTCGCGGCGATCTCTTTGGACAGAAGACTCACGAACGGCGAGACATGGGAGTCGGCTTTGGAAGAGATCCGTGCTCTCCCGAGCGTAAAGAAATACGGCGCAGAGGTCTCGATGTACAAGTATGACCGTCCGTCCTACACCGGACTGGTCTATCCGACCGAGTGCTTCTTCCCGACATGGGTGGTCGACGAGGATCATCCCGCCTTGAAAGCGGTCGTCGCGTCCCACAAGGGGATGTACGGCGAGCCGAGAGTCGACAAGTGGACCTTCTCTACCAACGCGGTCTCGATCATGGGACGCTTCTCGATCCCGTGCGTCGGGTTCGGTCCCGGCGCGGAGGCGCAGGCGCACGCGCCCAACGAGATCACCTGGAAAGAAGACTTAGTCCGCTGCGCCGCGGTATACGCCGCGGTACCGATGTGCTTTGACGAGGAGAGATAAAATGAGCAAGAATCAGGAAATGGCGAAGAAGCTCAGAGAGCTTTCGATCGCGAATATGTATGAGAACGACTTCTTCCTCACATGGGACAAGACCGACGATGAGATCGAGGCGGTGTTCGCGGTCGCGGACGCTTTGAGAGACCTCAGAGAGCGCAATATCTCGTGCAAGATCTTCGACTCGGGGCTCGGCATCTCGAACTTCCGCGATAATTCGACGAGAACGCGCTTCTCGTTCTCTTCCGCCTGCAACCTGCTCGGCATCGAGGTGCAGGACTTAGACGAGGGCAAGAGCCAGATCGCTCACGGAGAGACCGTTCGAGAGACCGCCAACATGATCTCCTTCATGGCGGATGTGGTGGGTATCCGCGACGATATGTATATCGGCAAGGGCCATACCTATCAAAAGCAAGTCGCAGAAGCCCTCAAGGAGGGCTATGAGGACGGTGTTCTCGAGCAGAAGCCGACCTTGGTCAACCTTCAGTGCGATATCGACCATCCCACCCAGTGCATGGCGGATATGCTCCATGTGATCCACGAGTTCGGCGGCGTCGAGAACCTGAAAGGCAAGAAGGTCGCGATGACATGGGCGTACTCCCCCTCCTACGGCAAGCCCTTGTCCGTGCCGCAGGGCGTGGTCGGACTGTTCACCCGCTTCGGGATGGATGTCGTGCTCGCTCACCCCGAGGGCTATGACATCATGCCCGAGGTCGAGGAGATCGCGAAAGAGAATGCCTTAAAGTACGGCGGCAGCTTCAAGAAATGTAATGATATGAAAGAAGCGTTCAAAGACGCCGACATCGTCTATCCCAAGTCGTGGGCGTCCTTCTCCGCGATGGAAGAGAGGACCGACCTGTATGCGAAAGCGGACTTCGACGGCATCGACCGCTTGGAGAAGAAGCTCCTTAAAGAGAACGCCCAGCACAAGGACTGGGAGTGCACCGAGGAGCTGATGGCGTCCACCAAGGACGGCAGGGCGCTGTATCTGCACTGCCTGCCCGCCGATATCACCGATGTATCGTGTAAGGAGGGCGAGGTAGCGGCGTCTGTGTTCGACCGTTACCGCAAGCCGTTGTATAAGCAGGCATCCTACAAGCCCTACATCATCGCGGCGATGATCTTTCTCGCAAAGGTGAAGGATCCCGCGTCAGCGCTCGAAGCGCTCGAAGAGAGAGCGAAGAACAGAAAAGAATTTGAATAAAATATGCTGAAAATCATAGTTGCCCTCGGCGGGAACGCTCTGGGCAAAAATCTGACAGAACAATATAAAGCGGTGAAGGTCACCGCCTCGGCGATCGCCGATCTGATCGAAGAGGGACACACCGTCCTTCTGACCCACGGCAACGGCCCGCAGGTAGGCAAGATCGACTCCGCGATGAACGCGTTGATGCTCGAAGACCCGACAGAAGAGAAGACCACCCTCTCAATGTGTGTCGCGATGAGCCAGGCGTATATCGGCTATGACCTGCAGAACGCGCTGCGGAAGGAGCTGACCCGCAGAGGGATCGAGAGGCCCGTCGCCACCATCATCACGCAGGTAGAGGTGGACAACGCCGACCCGGCGATGAAGAACCCCTCCAAGCCGATCGGCAAGTTCATGACCGAAGAACAGGCACAGAGTATGAAGGAGCGCTACGGCTACACCGTCGCTGAAGACGCCGGCAGAGGTTGGCGCCGCGTGGTAGCGTCTCCGATGCCGCAGCGGATCATCGAGCTCGATGCGATCAGAGCGGCGTCCGACAGCGGCAGCGTCGTCATCTGCTGCGGAGGAGGCGGTATCCCCGTTCGTCAGAAGGGCGAATTCCTGAAAGGCTGCGCCGCCGTGATCGATAAGGACTACTGCTCGGAGCTTTTGGCGGAGAAGATCGACGCCGATATGCTGTTGATCCTCACAGCGGTCGACAGGGTTGCGCTCGATTTCAACAAGCAGACCGAGCGCGTGCTCGATACCCTTTCTGCGGCGGACGCCGAGCGGTATCTCAGCGAGGGACAATTTGCGAAGGGCAGTATGTATGAGAAGGTCGCCGCGTGCGCGCGTTTCGTTTCATCGAAGCCGGGCAGAGCGGCAGTCATCGCCTCCCTATGTCAGGCGAAAGCCGCCGTCGAGGGCAAGGCGGGAACAACCTTTGATAATGAATGATTATTGATGAATGATTAATAGCTGTGGGCGGACGCTGTCCGCACCTGATTCCTATTGAAATGTATAAGAAAAGCAGGAAGTTCATATTTGAACGACCTGCTTTTTTATTATGTTTGATATAAAAATTGTTCGAGCAAAGCGAGTATCCGTCGCCATTAATCATTAATTGTTAATCATTCATCCAAATCAATTTGAGTCCCTCTCACATACTTCTCCTTCATACATCTCCTGTCGCCGCCTAAGTAGACGAGGCGCTCGAGGCGCTCGGGGAGAGAGAGCTTCTGCGGATGTCTGATTCTGCTGTCGTCAAAGACGAGGGCGTCGAATTCATATCCTTCTTCAAAGGATCCGACCTTGCCGAAGAAGGACCCCCCGCCCTTGGTCGCGAGATAGAACGCTTCTTCGAACCGAAGCGGAGGATACTTCTGATCGACGACACGCCAGTAGAGCTTCGAGTTCTGCACCGCTTCGACGATGGTGGAGAATAGGCTCTCGGTTTGTCCTCCCGCGACATCAGAGCCGAGCCCGATGTGCAGGTCTGCGTCAAGATATTTTCTGACAGGCGCGATACCGGACGAGACATTCATATTCGACGCGGGACAGTGGGCGATATATACGCCGTTTTGTTTCATCAGGCGGATCTCCTCGTCGGATGAATAGACACAGTGCGCCATCACCGTTTTTTTATCCCCGCCGAAAAGGGCGTATTTCTCATACACCGCGCCGTAGAACGGACAGAGAGGCTCAAGCGTTCTTACCAGCTCCACCTCCGAAGGGTTCTCGGACAGGTGCGACTGCACCGGCAGGGCATACTCTTCTGAGAGCTCTGAGAGCCCTTTGAGCAGCTCCCCTGTACAGGATGGCACAAAGCGCGGGGTGATGATCGGATAGGTGTTCTCAAAGCGTCCTTTTGTCTCTTCGATCCACTCGCGCGTAGACTTGAGCGATTCTTCCGCCGACGCTTCTTTGTAGCTTTCGGGGGACTCGCGGTCCATATTCACCTTGCCGACATAACTGACAATGCCCGAATACTCGAGCTGTTCCATCAAAAGGACGGTCGCGTCCTTGTGTAAGGTCGAGAAGACACACGCGCGCGTGGTAGCGCAGTTCTTCATCGCCTGTGAGAAGATCGTATACGCCCGTTCGGCGTATGCGAGATCATTATATTTCGCTTCTTCGGGAAAGGCGTAAGCGTTCAGCCAGTCGAGCAGTTCCATATCCATCCCAAGCCCCCTGTACGCAAACTGCGGCGCGTGGATATGCAGGTCGACAAGTCCCGGTATGATCAGCTTGCCCGTTCTGTCGGACAACGGGAGATGAGCGTATTCTTCCGGCAGAGAGCGGAACACGCCCTTTGATACCCCGTCCTCGCAGACAAGGTACGCATTCTCAAGGTATTCTGTTCTCTCTTTTGAGATACTGTAGGCGATATCGCCTTTTAAGATGAAACTTTTCATGGCATTTTGATGATGAATCATATATGAATGATAAATGATAAATGGCGGGAGGGTTCCACTCTCGCCCGATTTGTAGGGCTTTTCACAGAGTTGTAGGGCAAGGCGCCACGACTTGCCCTACATCTGAGAACTGAGAACTGTGAACTGTGAACTGCCTTATATTCCTATATTACCACGAATCTATGTACCATTTTGTCATAATGGAAATAAAGAGAATTAGCACTCCAAAAAAATTTTTTGAAAATAGAATTAAAGCAAAAAAGGTTGTTTAAAAACGATAAAAAGCCGATATGAAATGATGACAATTTTGACATTATTTTGTATTGTCAAAAGTTTCAGAAGTCGCTATAATTTAACTGTTGGTTTAAAATACCCGTAATGGGATATTAAAACATCTTTAAAGTTATTTAAGGAGGAAAACAAAAATGAAAAAGATTCTTGCACTGATTCTGGCTGTTGTTTTCGTATGCGGCGCTCTCGCTGCCTGCTCCGGCACAACAACAGAGGCTACCAAGGATGAGGCTGCTGCTACCACCGCTGCGAATGCTGATTTCAAAGTCGGCGTTATTCTCGTAGGCGATGAGAACGAGGGCTACACCTACGCTCACATGCAGGGCATCCAGACTGCTGCTGATTCTCTCGGCCTTTCTGCTGATCAGATCATCTGGAAGTACAACATCCCCGAAGACGAGACCTGCTTCGATACCGCTGCTGACTTAGCGGATCAGGGCTGCTCTGTTATCTTCACCAACTCCTACGGTCACCAGTCCTACACGCAGGACGCTGCCAAGAAGTATCCCGACATCCAGTTCGTCGCGATGACCGGCGATACCGCGAAGGCTTCCGGTCTTGAGAACTTCTCCAACGCGTTCACCAGAGTTTATGAGTCCAGATATGTATCCGGTATCGTTGCCGGTATGAAGGTCAAGGAACTCCTCGACGCCGGTAAGGTTGCCGATTCCAACAAGGATAAAGACGGCAATGTCAAGATCGGTTATGTAGGCGCTTATCCCTACGCAGAGGTTGTTTCCGGTTACACCGCGTTCTATCTCGGCATCAAGAGCGTTGTCTCTGAGGTCGCTATGGAAGTTCAGTACACCAACTCCTGGTTCGATATCACAGCTGAGGCTGAGGCTGCGAACGCTCTGATGGCTGACGGCTGCATCATCATCGGTCAGCACGCTGACTCCACAGGCGCTCCCTCCGCGGTTCAGGCTGCTTTAGAGTCCGGCAAGACCGCTTACTCCGTAGGCTACAATGTTGACATGCTCTCCGTTGCTCCCGACGCGGCTCTGACTTCCGCTACCAACAACTGGAGCGTATACTACACCTATGCGATCGGCGCTGCGTTAAACGGCGAGAAGATCGACACCAACTGGGCTGAGGGTTATGAGAAGGACGCTGTTGCGATCACCGATCTCGGCGCAAGCGTTGCTGAAGGCACCGCGGAGAAGGTCGAGGAGGCTATCGCCGGTATCAAGGCCGGTACTCTCCAGGTCTTCGATACCAAGACCTTCACCGTAAACGGCGAGGAAGTTACATCTGCTTTCGCTACCGATACAGACGGCGACTTCACTCCCGATGCTGACGAAGCGATCTTCGACGGCTACTATCATGAGTCTTACTTCCAGTCTGCTCCGTCCTTCCAGCTGAGAATCGACGGCATCACTGAGCTCAACTAAGGCATAAGATTGTTTTCATAAAGGGGAGCCGAAAACTCGGCTTCCCTTTAATGAATTTATGTCATAAATGATGAATGATAAATGATAAGTAAGGGGCGGATACGGCCTGCATCTGTCTGACACCAAACGGCAGAGATGAATTTATTGATTACTTATTATTTATCATTTATCATCTATCATTTTTCATTATTCTGAGAAGGGGTGAATCTATTGGAAAAGAATGTTGCAGTCAGGATGCAACACATCACCAAAGCATTCGGTACCAAGGTCGTCGCCAACAAGGATGTGACGCTTGAGATCGAAAAGGGCGAGATCTTAGCGCTCTTAGGCGAGAACGGTTCCGGTAAGACCACGCTGATGAATATGCTCTCGGGCATCTATCATCCCGACAAGGGCGAGATTTTTGTCGGCGGCAAAGAGGTTCATATCGAATCCCCCAAGGACGCCTATAACTTAGGCATCGGTATGATCCATCAGCACTTCAAGCTCGTCGATGTTTTCACCGCGACCGAGAATGTCGCTCTGGGCATGAACAAGACGGAGGCGAAGAACCGAAACGCGATCGCGAAGGGCATCGCCGAGATCTGTGATCGCTACGGCTTCGATGTCGATCCCGACAAGAAGGTCTACAATATGTCTGTCTCTCAGAAGCAGACCTTAGAGATCGTCAAGACGCTCTACCGCGGCGCGAACATCCTCATCTTAGATGAGCCGACCGCCGTTCTGACCCCGCAGGAGACGGACAAGCTCTTCAAGGTGCTTCGCAATATGAAGAAGGACGGCAAGTCCATCATCATCATCACCCACAAGCTCCACGAGGTCTTAGCAATCTCCGACCGCGTGTCGATCCTTCGAAAGGGCGAGTATATCGGCACCGTAGAGACCAAGGACGCCACAGTCCAGTCGCTGACCGAGATGATGGTCGGCCAGAAGGTCGAGCTCGATATCGAGCGCCCTGAGGTCGAGAATAAAGAGAAGAGGATCGCTGTCTCTCACCTGACCTGCCTCAACAAATACGGCGTCAAGTCGCTTGACGATGTCTCCTTCGACGCGTACGGCGGCGAGATCTTAGGCATCGCGGGCATCTCCGGCTCAGGCCAGAAGGCGCTGCTTGAAGCGATCGCCGGCCTGCAGGCGGCGGAAGCTGGCAGCTCTGTGCGCTACTTCGCGCCCGGCTCTGAAGAGGAGTCGGAGCTGATCGGCAAGACGGTCACACAGATCAAGCAGATGGGCGTCGCCCTGTCCTTTGTTCCCGAGGACCGTCTCGGTATGGGCTTGGTCGGCACCATGGGAATGACCGACAACATGATGCTCAAAAGCTACAAGAAGGGCGTCGTCTTCGCGGACAGAAAGACTCCGCGGGCGCTCGCATCCCGCGTCAAGGACGAGCTCGAGGTCGTCACCCCGAGCCTGCAGACCCCTGTCAGAAAGCTCTCCGGCGGTAATGTTCAGAAGGTTCTCGTCGGCAGAGAGATCGCCGCAGAGCCTACTGTGCTGATGGCGGCGTATGCTGTCAGAGGTCTTGATATCAATACATCCTACACCATCTACCGACTCTTAAACGAGCAGAAGAAGAAGGGCGTCGCCGTCATCTATGTCGGCGAGGACCTCGATGTCCTGCTCGCCTTGTGCGACCGTATCGCGGTACTCTGTGCCGGCAAGCTCAACGGTATCGTCGACGCCAGAGAGACCACGAAGGAAGAAGTCGGTATGCTGATGACGAACTTAAGAGAGGAGTGAGATCACAATGGTTAAGGCAGCTTCTAAGAAAGAGGCGCTGGTGCGTATCGCGCGGCGCGATTCCATGGCGATGTGGAAGTCCGTTGCCATCCGCCTGCTCGCGGTCGTTCTCTCTCTGATCCTTTCGGGTATCCTGATCTACGCGATCATCAAGGAGAACCCCCTCAAGGTATACGAGTCGATGTGGAACGGCGCGTTCGGCTCTGTTCGCAGAACATGGATCACCGCAAGAGACACCATGATGCTTCTGTGTATCGCGGTCGGTCTCGCGCCCGCGTTTAAGATGAAGTTCTGGAACATCGGCGCGGAGGGTCAGATCTTAGTCGGCGGTATCGCTACCGCGGCGTGTATGATCTATCTCAAGAGCCTGCCCGCGTGGCTGCTCTTCATCTGTATGATGGTTGCGTCCTGCGTCGCGGGCGCTGTCTGGGGACTTCTCCCCGCGGTGTTCAAGGCGAAGTGGAACACCAACGAAACGCTGTTTACGCTGATGATGAACTATGTCGCGATCCAGCTGACCTCATACTTTGTCGCTCTGTGGGAGAACCCCTACGGCTCCAACACCGTCGGCGTCATCAACCAAGGGACTGAGGAAGGCTGGTTCCCGCCGGTCTTCGGTCAGGAATATATGCTCAATGTCATCATCGTCATGGTGCTGACGGTGGGTATGTTCATCTACTTAAAGTATTCGAAGCAGGGCTATGAGATCTCCGTCATCGGTGACTCTCAGAACACCGCGCGCTACGCCGGTATCTCGGTCAAGAAGGTCATCATCCGCACCATGCTCATCTCGGGCGCGATCTGCGGTCTGTCGGGCTTCTTGGCGGTATCGGGCGCGTCTCATACCATCTCTACCTCCACCGCGGGCGGCAGAGGCTTCACGGCGATCATCGTTGCGTGGCTCGCGAAGTTCAACACCTTCACCATGATCGCGATCTCGGTACTGATCGTGTTCCTTGAGAAGGGCGCGATCGAGATCGCTTCCAAATATAACTTAAACGACTATGTCAGCTCGATGATCACCGGCATCATCCTCTTCTTCATCTTAGGCTCCGAGTTCTTCATCAACTACAAGCTGATTTTCCGTTCCAAGAGTAAGGAGGCAGCGTGATATGACAGGTTTTATTTCCTTATTCCAGGCTGCCGTTGTCTTCGGCACGGTCATCATGTTCGGCGCGGTGGGAGAGATCATCACCGAGAAGTCCGGCAATCTCAACTTGGGCGTTCCCGGTATCATGTATTTGGGCGGTATCGCTTCTTTAGCGGGCGCGTTCTTCTATGAGAACTCCACCGACAGCCCGAACAGCTTTGTCTGCGTGATTATCGCGCTGTTGTGCGCTTTCCTCGCGTCGGCTCTGGGCGGTCTGATCTACAGCTTTCTGACCATCACCCTGAGAGCAAATCAGAATGTTACCGGTCTGACGCTGACCATCTTCGGCTCCGGTGTCGCGAACTTCTTCGGCGGCTCTTTAAATAAGCTCGCCGGCGGCGTGGGACAGATCTCCGTCGCGGCGACCTCGACCGCGTTCCGCTCCGGCGTGCCGCTGATTTCCAAGATTGAGGGCCCCGTCGGTCAGCTCTTCTTTAACTACGGCTGGCTGACCTACATCGCGATCATCGTCGCGATCATAGCGCAGTGGTACCTGACCCGCACGAGAACGGGTCTCAACCTCCGCGCAGTGGGTGAGAACCCCGCCACCGCGGACGCCGCGGGCATCAATGTCACTGCGTATAAGTACCTCGCCACCTGTATCGGCGCCGGTATCTCGGGCTTGGGCGGTATGTTCTATGTCATGGACTACACCAAAGGTACTTGGGCGAACGACGGCACGATCGAGAACCTCGGCTGGCTCGCGGTTGCGCTGGTCATCTTCACCACATGGCGCCCGAAGAACGCGATCTGGGGCGCGTACCTCTTCGGTATCCTCTACTGGGCGTTCTTCTACATCTCGGGTCTGACCCGCTCCTCTCAGGAGATCTTCAAGATGCTGCCGTATGTGGTCACCATCATCGTACTGATCTTCATCTCTCTGAGGAAGAAGAGAGAGAACCAGCCCCCCGAGGCGCTCGGTCTCTCCTACTTCAGAGAAGACCGTTAGCAAGAGCTTTTGGCTCAATGAAGAGTGAGAAGTGAAGCGTGAAGAATGAAGGGTGGGCTCCGCCTACACCGGATTCCTGTTCTGAAAGTAAAGCCTCCCTGTTCTCGGGAGGCTTTCTAACCATAAAAACGCTTATCTATAGAAAAACCGATAGTGAAACAAGGAAACTGTGAACGATTATGGCGTTATTACTTCGAAATGTCCGCTGCGTGGTCAGCTGTGACGAACACGACAATGTATACGAGAAGGTGGACATCTTCTGTAAGGACGGCATCATCAAGGCGATCGGCAAGGATCTTGATGTCGCCGCAGAGCGGGTGATCAACTGTACCGATCTCTTGTGCTATCCGGGGCTTGTGTGCACCCATCATCATATGTATCAGCTCTTCTCGCGCAACCTCCCCGCGGTGCAGGGGATGAAGCTCTTCAACTGGCTGACCGCCCTCTACGATATCTGGAAGGGACTGGATGAAGAGGCGATCTACCTGAGCACCCAGTGCGCTCTTGCGCTGCTCGCAAAATCGGGCTGTACCACCGCCTTTGACCATCACTATGTGTTCCCGAAGGATCACTCTATCGACTTTCTTGACGCCCAGTTTGCGGCGTCAGACGCGTTGGGGATGCGTCTGTATGCCTCCCGCGGCTCGATGAACCTCTCGAAGAAGGACGGCGGGCTGCCGCCCGATTCTGTCGTGCAGACGACCGAGAAGATTTTAAAGGATACACAGGAAGCGGTCGAAAAATATCACGACCCATCCTTCGGTGCGATGCACCGCGTCGCGGTCGCGCCCTGCTCGCCGTTCTCGGCGTCTAAGGACCTCTATCAGCAGTCGGCGATCTTGGCGAGATCCCTCGGCGCACGGCTTCATACCCACCTGTGCGAGACCACGGACGAAGAGAGCTACACGCAAGCGGCTTTCCATATGCGCCCCTTGGAATATATGCAGTCCTTAGGCTTTGTCGGCGAGGATGTGTGGTATGCTCACGGGATCTATTTTAACGACGAAGAGCTTGATGTGCTGAAGAAGACCAAGACCGCAGTCGCCCACTGTCCCGCGTCGAATATGAAGCTCTCCTCCGGTATCATCCGCCTGCCCGATATGATCGAGAGAGGGATCCCTGTCTCGATCGCTGTGGACGGTTCCGCCTCGAACGACGCGTCCGATATGCTCTCGGAGCTCAGGCTCGCCTACCTTCTCTCGAGAGTCGCCTATAAGGGTCGATCTCCCTCCGCCTATGATTTTTTGAAGATGGCGACCGTTGCCGGTGCTGAGACCTTGGGCAGAGAGGACATCGGCTCTATCGAAATCGGCAAGTGCGCCGATATGTTTCTGATCGATAAGAAGCGCTTAGAGCTCGTCGGCGCCGCCTACAGTCCGAAGACGATGCCCGCCTGTGTCGGGATCTCAGGAGGCGTGGACTATACGATCGTCTCGGGTCAACTCGTTGTCGAAGAGGGCAGGCTCAGGAATATCGACGAAGAGAAGCTCGTCGAGCGCTCCCACCGAAAGATCAAAGAATATCTGAATATGCCTTAATATGAGAAGCAAAACGCTCCCTATCACAAACGACAGGGAGCGTTAATATTATGTGGATGACTCGGATTTTCAGAGCATTTCTTCGTCATATCTCAGGAGTGAGCCGTAGGTCTCCGCGCCTGCGATCCAGTAGTAGCGGTAAGCTGCGACCAGTCTTCTTGAATCGTCAAAGAAGTACATAAAGGCGTCGACATTGTCTTTGGAGAGACTGTTGCTTTTGGCGGTATCAGCGTAGCTTTGGGAGCTGCCAAGATCATCAAACATCCGGTTGATCTCATCGGTGACCCGTACATTCGCGTCATTGATCGAGAGCCCCGCGAGGGCGACTACCTCATTGCGTGTCAGCTCGCTTTGGCTTTCGATATCGACATTGAACACCTCAAAGTAGCTGTTCGGGGTATCGGAGGTTCTGGTCTCGATGACGATGCTCAGGACATTGTCGTTGAGTACGGCGATGTAGTCGGTCCTCAGCGGACAGTAGCCGGAAGCGTAGTTCGTCTCATAGTTATCGAAGGTATCGCTCAGCCGCTCGCTGATCTTCCGGTTGATCTCTTCGGCGGCGGCGGAGGTGAAGAACTCTTCATTCAGCGCCGGCATACGGCAGGTGACGACAGCGTTTTCGTCCCCGTAGTCTTCTCCCGTCAGGAGCAGTCCCGCGGGACTGTTGACCTGACACTCACGAACGGTCACCACCAGATCCTCTGCTGTCAGGTTCTGTGTTGCCTCAGTGGGCGCCTCTGTCTCGGTATCGGAGAGGATATCGGAAGAAAGCATATTGCCGCCGAGATCGCCCAGACCGCCGCTCTTTTGCGGCTTAGAACCGCTTTGAGAGCAGGCGCCGAGCATCAGCGCGCATAAGAGAATGCAGCATACCGTTAGGATAAAACATCTTTTCATTTTATATATACTCCTTTGAGAAAACAATATTATTGAACGGAGAACAGAAGCTCGCCGTATGACGGATACGGCCAGAACTTTGCGTCGGTGGACATCTCCATCTCATCGGAGATCGCCCTGAGCTCCTGCATGGTGTCGAAGACGGTGTCGCAGTAGAACTCGGCACACCTTCCTTTATCTCTCTCGAACTCCTTCGCGCCGGGAAGCTCTCCCTCGAGCTCGTCGATCTTGTCACAGAACGCGCAGAGCAGGTGGCTGAGCTTCTCCAAGAGCTTCTCCTCCGCCGCGGTGGGGATCTTGTCGCTGACGGCGGTCTTCGCGCTGATATTCTTCGCAAGCTCTGCGGTAAAGCGCGACACCGCGGGGAATATGTCCTTTTTCGCCATGTCGAGCATCGTTAGGGCTTCTAAGTTGATGATCTTGATGTAATTGTCCAAGAGGATCTCCTGCCTTGCCTCGATCTCTCTGCGGGTAAAGACATGATTCCTCTCGAAGAGCGCAACATTTTTTTCGTCGTTGTAGTGTTTGAGCGCCTCGGGGGTGGAGCGCAGGTTTAAGAGCTTTCTCTTCTTTGCTTCCGCCTCCCACTCGTCGGCATAGCCGTCGCCGTTGAAGATGATGCGCTTATGCTCCTTGAAGGTCTTGCGGATGAGCCTTCTGCACGCGGACTCAAAGTTCTTCTTGCCCTCTAATTCATCGGCAAACTCTTTGAGCTCATCGGCGATGATGGTGTTAAGCATGATATTCGGGCAGGAGATGTTGAGCGCGGAGCCCAGAGAGCGGAACTCAAACTTGTTGCCCGTAAAGGCGAAGGGCGAGGTGCGGTTTCTGTCGGTGGTGTCCTTTTTGATCGCGGGCAGGCTCTCGGCGCCTGTCTCCATCATCACCTTGCCCTGAGACTCATAGTCCTCTCTCTTGATGATCGCGTCGACGACCGCTTCGAGATCGTCGCCCAGGAACATCGAGATGATTGCGGGGGGCGCTTCATCACCGCCTAATCGGTGATCGTTGCCCGCTGTCGCGACAGAGAGCCGAAGAAGATCCTGATACTCATCCACGCCCTTGATGACCGCGGCGAGGAAGAGGAGGAACTGGGTGTTCTCCTCGGGCTTCTTGCCGGGTTTTAAGAGATTTTCTCCGGTATTGGTGGAGAGCGACCAGTTGTTGTGCTTGCCCGAGCCGTTGACGCCCTTGAAGGGCTTCTCATGCAAGAGACACGCCATGTTGTGCTTCTGCGCGATGCGCTTCATCAGCTCCATCGTCAGCTGGTTGTGGTCGGCGGCGATATTGACGGAGGTGAACACGGGCGCGAGCTCATGCTGCGCGGGCGCGACTTCGTTGTGCTCGGTCTTCGCGTAGATGCCAAGTTTCCACAGCTCCTCGTCGAGCTCTGCCATAAAGTCCGATACCCTGTCCTTGATCGCGCCGAAGTAATGGTCGTCAAGCTGCTGGCCCTTCGGAGGGCGCGCGCCGAACAGGGTGCGGCCGGTATATCTTAAGTCTTTTCTTCTGTCATATAGCTTTCGATCGATCAGGAAGTACTCCTGCTCGGGGCCGACGGTCGCGTCTACGCGGGTGACATCCTCCTTGCCGAAGAGATGAAGGATCCTGACCGCTTCGTGGTTGATCCTGTCCATCGAGCGCAACAGAGGGGTCTTCTTGTCGAGGACATCGCCGGTATAAGACATAAAGGCGGTGGGAATACATAAGGTGTTGCCTTTGACAAAGGCGTAGGAGGTGGGATCCCATGTGGTGTAGCCTCTCGCCTCAAAGGTGGCGCGGATGCCGCCGGAGGGGAAGGAAGAGGCGTCGGGCTCGCCCTTGATGAGCTCTTTGCCGCTAAATTCCATGATCACCTTGCCGCTGTCCGAAGGGGTGAGGAAGGAGTCGTGCTTCTCCGCGGTGACGCCGGTCATCGGCTGGAACCAGTGGGTATAGTGGGTGCAGCCCTTCTCGATCGCCCAGTCCTTCATCGCGTCGGCGATGGTGTTGGCGACAGAGATATCTAAGGGGTTTCCGCCCTCGATCGCTTCGCGAAAAGCCATATAGGTCTGCTCGGGCAGCCGCTCGCGCATCGTCTGTTCGTTGAATACATTCTCGGCGAAGATGCCGGGTACATTCGTCATACTGATACCTCCAAAGGTGATTTCATATACCTTTTCATTATTCTAAAGTATATTATAATAATAAAATGTTGTCAAGAACACAGGATAGAGAATAAAGAAGATAAGGGATGCCGTGGGACAGAGCTTCCCCTTAGGGCAGGGGAGGCTTTTTCGGCAAGTCGTGGGCGCCTTGCCCTACAACTGAGAACTGAAAACTGACAACTGTAACAGCCGCAAGGTTGACATTATAATCCGCATCATATATAATATATTGGAATAAAGGTGATATTATGAAACTGAAATTTACGAAGATGCACGGCATCGGAAACGACTATATTTACTTTGACGCGATCCATCAGGAGATCGAGCATCCCGAGCAGCTCGCCCTCTCGCTCTCCGACCGCAGGTTCGGCATCGGCGGCGACGGCGTGATCCTCATCTGCGACAGCGACAAAGCGGATGCGAAGATGCGGATGTTCAACGCGGACGGCAGTGAGGGTATGATGTGCGGAAACGGCATTCGATGCGTCGGCAAGTTCATCTATGATAAGCGGCTTGTACCCGCTTCAAAGACCACTGTCTCGATCGAGACCCTGAGCGGCGTTAAGACGCTCCGCCTGACGGTGGAAGACGGCAAGGTAAAAAGCGCCGAGGTCGATATGGGCAAGGCGGTGTTCACTCCCTCAGAGATCCCCGTCCTCTTTGACGGGGAGCGGATGATGGACCGTCCGATCTTAGTCGGATCGAATGAGTTCAAGGTGACCGCTGTCTCGATGGGGAATCCCCACTGTGTGACCTTTGTCGAGGATACCGAAGCGATCGAGATCGAGAAGATCGGGCCGCTCTTCGAGCGCCATGCGATCTTCCCCGATCGGGTGAATACCGAGTTCGTCGAGGTGATCGACCGCCATACCCTGAAGATGCGCGTATGGGAGCGCGGCTCGGGCGAGACCTTAGCCTGCGGCACCGGCGCGTGTGCTTGTGTCGCCGCGGCGTGTGAGTGCGGCCTCTGCGAAAAGGGCGAGGACATCACCGTCCACCTCAGAGGCGGCGATTTGCTGATTCGCTATACCGACGAGACCGTGATGATGACGGGACCCGCTGAGACGGTATTTGAGGGAGAAGTAGAAGCGCCGAGGCTCGCAGTCTCGTCCTCATCGGCTCTGCTCGATGAAATGACCTGATCGGTCATTTCTGTACTCGCTTCGCCGTTCGTCCTCTCCCCACAACTCGTGGAGTTGCGGAGAGCCCGTTATACAAATTGAGACGGTACCGCCCAAAGGACACAAGGTGTCCGGCGGATTGTTTAAGCAGGAGTTATACGAGGATCAGCGGAGGGTTCGGGTACCCAAAAACGCCCCTGCGTTTTTGGGAGAGGAGGAGCCGCCACACGAGCTGAGAAAGCGGTCACTCTTGACCACTTTCGGCAAGTACGGCGAGCGACGACGAAGGCGTGACATGGAGATAAATGCATAATTCATAATTTCGGAAGGTGAGAAGATGAAAGTAAACAGAAATTTTGACAACTTGGTACCGAACTATCTCTTCGCGGAGATCGCGAAGCGCACCGCGGGGTACATCGAGGAGCATCCCGATCAGAAGGTGATCAAATTAGGCATCGGCGATGTCACCTTGCCTTTAGCTCCCGTCGTGGTCGACGCGCTGAAGAAGGGCGCCGATGAGCTCGGTGTGAAAGAGACCTTCAAGGGCTATCCCGTCTGTGAGGGCTATGCCTTTGTCAGAGAAGCGGTGTCGAATTATTACGCTTCCTTCGGCGTCAGCGTTGATAAGGACGAGATCTTTATCTCCGACGGCGCGAAGAGTGACACCGGCAACATCGGCGACATCTTCGGAACGGAGAACACGGTGCTCGTGACCGATCCGGTCTATCCCGTTTATGTCGACTCGAACATCATGGCTGGGCGAAAGATCGTCTATGCTCCCTCTACCGAGGAGAACGGCTTCTGCGCGATGCCCGACGAGAGCGTTCAGGCGGACATCATTTATCTGTGCTCTCCGAATAACCCGACAGGCGCCGCGTACACCGCCGATCAGCTGAAGATCTGGGTCGATTATGCGCTGAAAAACGATGCGATCATCCTCTACGACTGCGCGTATGAGGCGTTTATCACCGACGACTGTCCCCGTTCGATCTTCGCGATCGACGGCGCGAGACAGTGCGCGATCGAGTTCTGCTCATTGTCTAAGACAGCGGGCTTTACCGGTACACGCTGCGGCTATACCGTCGTTCCGAAGGAGCTCGAGCGCGACGGACATAACATCTACAAGCTCTGGTACAGAAGAGAAGCCACCAAGTTCAACGGCGTCTCCTATCCCGTCCAGTGCGCCGCCGCGGCGGTCTTCTCCGAAGAGGGACAGAGACAGATCAAAGAGAACCTCGACTATTATAAGGAGAACGCGAGGATCATCTGTGACGCGATGGATGAGCTCGGCATCTACTACACCGGCGGCAAGAACTCTCCCTACATCTGGCTTAGATGCCCGAACGGCATGGGCTCATGGGAGTTCTTCGACTATCTTCTTTCAAACGCGCAGGTGGTCGGTACCCCCGGCGAGGGCTTCGGCGAATGCGGCAAAGGCTACTTTAGGCTGACCTCCTTCGGCGACCGTGAGAACACCATCGAAGCGGTGGAGAGGATCAAGAAGCTGCTCAGTAAATAAAGAGGAAAAAGATCGCTCCCGTAAGGGGGCGGTTTTTAATAATGCATAATTCATAATTTGGGCGTTGTATACGAGAACCATGCATTATATCTAAAATGTTCGCCTGACGGTACGAGCTATTCGGCAAAAGACTGAAACTTGGAAAAACTTCTTGACTTTACTATGATAAAGTGATAATATAACAGAGCAACACTGAAAGAATTGAGGCAGATTTATGCGAAATTTTAAGAGCGAATCGGTCGATCGGCTGTTTGATGCGATCCTGATGCTCCAAAGCAGAGAAGAATGCTATCGCTTCTTTGATGATCTCTGCACCATCAAAGAGATCGGGGATATGGCGCAGCGGCTCATGACTGCCGAGATGATCGATCAGGGCATCAGCTACCAGAAGATCTCCGAGAAGACCGGCGTCTCCACCGCCACCATCAGCAGGGTCTCCCGCTGTCTCAACTACGGCGCGGGCGGCTATCAGGAGATGCTCAAAAAGCTCGAAGAGGGGGACAGACAGAATGGATAAGAAGGTTTTCACCCCTACCGAGCGCATCGTCTACGCGCTGAGATCATTATATAAACGCTACGGCTATACCCCTTATCAGATGGGCAAGTTCGAAGAATATGATCTGTATTCGAGGAATAAAGACTTTCTGATCTCGGATTCTGTCATCACCTTTACCGATACGAACGGCAAATTAAAAGCATTAAAGCCCGATGTCACCCTCTCCATCATCAAGAACAACCGTGCCTTAAACGGCAGGACTGAGAAGCTCTATTATAACGAGAATGTCTACCGCGTCTCTAAGGGAGTCGGCACCTTCAAGGAGATCATGCAGGCGGGGATCGAGTGCATCGGCGATGTCGACAGCTTCGCTGTCGGCGAGTGTCTCTATCTTGCCGCAAAGAGCCTTCTTGAGATCAAAGAGGACTTTGTGCTCACCGTCTCTTCTCTTGATATCCTTCTTGGTTTTGTCGGCAGTGTCACCGAGGACAGAGCGGTGCAGGACGAGATCATCCGCTGTGTCAGCGAGAAGAACCTCCATGAGATCCATACGATCTGTGAGAAAAATGGAATCGATGTCGAAAGGGCGCAGCCGCTCGAAGAGCTTGTGAGTATCTACGGCAAGATCTGTGATGTTATCGACAGGATCGCTCTTCTGTGTGAGCGGCAGGGCGTTGTGGAGCCGATGGACGATCTCAGACGGGCGCTGTCGATATTTGGCGGTTCTCCCTTATCGGAGAAGGTCGTGATTGACTTCTCGGTCGTATCGGACAGGAACTACTACAACGGCATCATCTTCAAGGGCTTCGTCGAAGGAGTGCCGGGGTCCGTGCTCTCGGGCGGTCAGTATGACAAGCTGATGCGCAGGATGCACCGCCGCTCAAACGCCGTGGGCTTCGCTGTCTATCTTGATATGCTCGAGAGAGTGGATGAGGAGTATGATCCCTATGATGTGGATGTGCTTTTGCTCTACGACGAGGATACAGACCCCGCTCGGCTCAGAGATGAGATGGAGCGCTGTATCAATCAGGGCGAGAGCGTCCGCTCGCTGAAGGCGGACGATAAGAAGCTTCGGTACAGAAGACTGATAAATTATCATAGCAGAAGGGATACAGATGAGTAAATTTCTCAATGTCGCTCTGCCCAAGGGAAGACTGGGCGAGCGCGTGTATGATATGTTTGAGAAGGCGGGCTTCGACTGTCCGTCGATCAAAGAGAACAACCGCAAGCTGATCTTCGAGAACAAGGAGCACATGGTGCGGTATTTCTGGGTCAAGCCTTCGGATGTCGCGATCTATGTCGAGCGCGGCGCCGCGGACATCGGCGTCGCGGGCAAGGATATCCTCCTTGAGTACGAGCCCGAGGTCTATGAGCTTTTGGATCTCGGCATCGGCAGGTGTAAGATGGCGGTCGCGTCGCTTTCTGATTTCTGTGACGACAAGAGGAGGACGCTGAGAGTCGCGACGAAGTTCTCGAAGATCGCCGCCGACTTCTACTCCTCCAAGGGCAGGGATATCGATATCATCCATCTGAACGGGTCGATCGAGATCGCGCCCATCTTAGGGCTGTCGGATGTCATCGTCGATATCGTCGAGACCGGCACCACTCTCCGTGAAAACCATCTCGAGGTGGTCGAGGAGATCGTCCCGATCTCCGCGCGCCTGATCTCGAACAAGAGCAGCTTCCAGTTCAAGAAGGCGCAGATCGAGCGGATCAGAGATTCTATCAGAGCACAGTTGGAGGAACAGAAATGATCAGGATTATGAAATTCTCAGAGGTAGCGGCGGATGAGATCTTCGCCCGCGTGACCCCTGAGGTGAATGTAGAAGAGATCGTCTCGGGCATCATCGCGAATGTCCGTCAGAACGGCGACAGAGCGCTCTTGCAGTATACCGAGAAGTTTGACGGCGTGCGCCTTTCAACACTTAGAGTCACCGAGGACGAGATGAAAGAAGCCATAGCGTACACCGAGCCGGAGTTCTTGCGAATTTTAGAGCGCGCGGCGGAGAACATCCGCAAGTTCCACACCGCACAGGTGAGGAGGAGCTTCATCATCAACGACGAAGAAGGCGTCGTGATGGGGCAGAAGGTGATTCCTGTTGACAGAGCCGGGCTCTATGTCCCCGGCGGCACCGCCGCCTATCCCTCCACCGTGCTGATGGACGCGATCCCCGCGAAGATCGCCGGCGTCAGAGAAGTGGTGATGGTTACCCCTCCGATGAAGAACGGCAAGGTGAATCCCGCGATTTTAGCCGCGGCGTCGGTCGCCGGTATCGATAAGATCTACAAGGTAGGCGGCGCGCAGGCGATCGCTGCTCTCGCATACGGTACCGAGAGCATCGGGAAGGTCGACAAGATCGTCGGCCCCGGCAACGCCTTTGTTGCCGAAGCGAAGAAGCAGGTCTTCGGTCAGGTCAGCATCGATATGATCGCGGGACCGAGTGAGATCCTCATCGTCTCGGACGAGAACTCCGATCCCCGTCACTTAGCGGCGGATCTGCTCTCTCAGGCAGAGCATGACAGGTTAGCCTCCGCCGTGCTGGTGTGTAACTCTGAAGAATTAGCAGAGCGGGTCAGGGACGAGATCGAGCTCCAGCTGTCCTCGCTTGAGCGCGAGGAGATCGCCCGCGCATCCGTTGATAACAACGGCAAGATCATCGTCACCGACAGCCTGATGAAAGCGATCGATGTCGCAAACGAGATCGCCCCCGAGCACTTAGAGCTGTGTGTCGATAATCCCTTTGACTATCTTGACCGCATCCGTCACGCGGGGTCTGTCTTCTTAGGCAGGAACTGTCCCGAGGCGTTGGGCGACTATTTAGCAGGGCCGAACCACACCCTCCCCACCATGGGCAGTGCGCGGTTCTCAAGCCCGCTCTCGGTCGACGACTTCACCAAGAAGACCCAGTACACCTATTTTACTGCGGACGCGCTCAGAAAGGTCGCCCGCGATGTCGAATATTTCGCGAAGAAAGAGGGACTTACCGCCCACGCGAGATCGGCGGTCATCCGTCTGGAGGATCAAAAATGAGCAGATTCTTCAGTAAACGATATGGGGAGCTTGAGCCGTATGTCCCCGGCGAACAGCCGAAGGATATGCGCTATTTAAAGCTCAACACGAACGAGTCGCCCTTTGCGCCCTCTGAGAAGGCGAAAAGCTGCGCGAGAGAGGCGCTCGCGTCTTTACAGCTCTACTCTGATCCCGAGTGCGTAAAGCTCAAAGAGGCGTTCTGTAAGATCTATCCTGTCGGACAAGACGAGGTACTCTTTACGAACGGCTCGGACGAAGCGCTCAACTTCGCCTTCATGGCGTTCTGTGATGAGGACACGCCCGCGGCGTTTCCCGATATCACCTACGGCTTCTATCCCGTGTTCGCAGAGCTAAACCGGATCAAGTACACCGAGATCCCGCTTTCTGAGGACTTCTCCGTCAGGACAGAAGATTATCTCGGGATCGGCAGGACGATCTTCATCGCAAACCCGAACGCTCCGACGGGATTATATCTGCCGCTCCATAGCATCGAAGAGATCGTAAGGAGCAACAGGGAGAACATCGTCGTTATCGACGAAGCATATATCGACTTCGGCTCACAGAGCGCGATCGATCTGATCCATCAATACGACAACCTCCTCGTCATCGGCACCTTCTCGAAGTCGCGGTCCTTAGCGGGCGC
>CAJOII010000002.1 GCA_905234535.1 uncultured Ruminococcus sp. | reverse complement strand
CTCCGTTCCGCTACGCTCCACTTCGTTCATAAATTTTGCAGTCTTTCAACACACTAACTTTTTATTAACTTCGTTTGTCCTGTTTTCTTGACAGGTTCATATCATGCATTTAGTTATTGATCATTTCATACAAAGCGTCTAAGGCGTCGGAAAGCGTGCCGACCGCGTCGATCAGACCGCATTCGACCGCTTTCTCGCCGTCTAAAACGGTGCCGATATCGGTGACGAGCTCCCCGGTGTTGAGCATCAAGGAGGAGAAATCCTCCGCGGAGATATTGGAGTTATCCACGATGAAGCGGGTGATCCTCTCCTGCATCCGCCTGAAATACTCAAAGGTCTGCGGCGCGCCGACGGTCAGACCCGTGGTACGCACGGGATGCACCGTCATCGACGCGGACTTGACGATGAAGCTCTTGTCGGCGCAGACGGCGAGCGGGATCCCGATCGAGTGACCGCCGCCCAACACGATCGAGACCGAGGGCTTCTTCATCCCTGAGATCAGCTCCGCAATCGCAAGACCCGCTTCGACATCGCCGCCGGCGGTGTTGATCAAGAGAAGCAGACCTCCGATATTCTCATCCTCATCGATCGCGACCAAGGTCGGGATGATGTGCTCATACTTGGTGGTCTTGTTGTTCGAGGGTAAGATATAGTGTCCCTCGATCTGGCCGATGATGGTCAGACAGTAGATCACCTTATCGCCCCTGTGGGTGATCACAGAACCCAAGCGGACAGGAGAATCCTGCGGGTTCACATTCTCGTCCTGATTCTCTTCCTGCTCTTCGGATAAGATCTCATCATTTCGCATTCTCTTCGCCTCCGCATATAGTTTGCGGAGAAAGCACAAAATAATGTATACAAAACTCCATTTTAAAACATTATTTAGTATAGCACCTTTTTATATATTCTACAAGAGAAAAATACAAATTTATACCATAAATTTCTATATTGTAATATTATCAGGTAGTTTTAATTGTATTCTTTAACTGAATTCTTTACCGATTATACGGTATTATCGGAGAAAATATGAATACGAATCTTCTTTATGCTATCATCATCGTTGTTCTGATCGCGTTGTCGGCGTTCTTCTCCTGTGTGGAGACCGCCTTCTCCTGCGCGAATACCATCCGACTCAAGGCGCTCTCTGACGCCGGCAACCGCAGAGCGAAGAACGCCTTATGGATCTGCGACAACTTTGACCGTGCGCTGACCGCGATCCTCATCGGCAACAATGTCGTCAACTTGGGTTGCTCGTCGCTCGCGACCGTGCTGTGCATCAATCTTTTCGCAAATTACGGCGCGGCGATCGCTACCGGCGGCGTGACACTTCTGGTGCTGACCTTCGGCGAAGTGGTGCCGAAGTGCTACGGCAAAGAGGCAACGGACACCGTCACGCTGCACACCGCTTTTCTTTTAAAAGCGCTGACTTACTTTCTGACGCCGCTTGTATTTTTCTTTATGGGAATCAAAGCGCTCTTTATGAAGATCGCGAACATCAAGAAAGACACCCCCTCCGTCACCGAGGACGAGCTCAAGTACATCATCGAGTCGATCGAAGAGGAAGGGATCCTGGAGGAGGAAGAATCGGAGCTGGTGCAGTCGGCTCTGGAGTTTGACGAGAAGACCGCGTTCGAGATCCTCACCCCGAGGGTGGATGTCACCGCTGTGGAGCTGTCTGATCCGATCGAGGAGATCAAGGAGATCATCCTCAAGGAACGCTACTCGCGCATTCCCGTATATGAAGAGAACATCGACAATATCATCGGGATACTGCACTCGAGAGACTTTCTTGAAGCGCTGATTCTCGGACATGAGATTGATCTCAAGAAGATGCTCACCCCCGCTCATTTCATCTATAAGACGATGCGCCTGTCGGATATTTTGAACGACTTTCGCAGAGAGAAGCTCAACATTGCCATCGTCACCGACGAATACGGCGGTGTGCTGGGTATCGTCACGATGGAGGACCTGCTCGAAGAGATCGTCGGCGATATCTGGGACGAGGATGAAGAGATCGAGCGCACCTATACAAAGCTCAAGGACGGACGGTATCTCGTCTCCGGCGATATGGATCTCTCTGAACTCTTCGAGATGCTCGGCGTCACACTGGGCGAAGAGATCGAGAGCGTATCGGTCGGCGGATTCATCTCGGAGCAGCTCGGCTCTATCCCGCAGAAGGGCGCCTCGGTACACTATGAGAACATTCTCTTCACCGTCAAGCGTGTGAAAAACCGCAGGATCATATCCGCAATCGTCAGCTCGAGTTAGTTCTCGGTTCTTAGTTCTTAAACAATTTCGTGATTTCATTTTTCAAAATTTCATAATAAAAGACGGAGGACCGAGGTCCTCCGTTTTCTTTTAGCGTTTATTCATAGTCAACGACATTGACCCAGCGCTCTAAGAACGCCTGTTCTTCCTCTTTGCCCTTGACGGACTGGGTCGCGGCAACGATCGGCATCCAGCGCTGTACATACTGCTTCGCGGTGTCGGTCTTCTTGCAGAAAGCACTGAGATACTTCTCGGCGATCTCGTTCTTTCCCTTTAAGCAGAAGAGCATATACGCTCTCGCGGCGTCCGCGGCGGCGTTGCCCTGAGTGACATGGGACCAGTCGAGGATGAAGTGAGAGCCGTCGGGGGTGATGATGATATTCGACGGAGAGAAGTCGCCGTGGCAAATCTTCTTGTGATCCTTCATCGCGTCTAAGCGGGTGTGCAGCTCATACCGCACGGTCGCGTCAAACTTGGACGCGGAGATCTTGCGGTTGAATTTGTCCTTGATCTTGTTGAGAAGGGGCGCCTGTTTCGCAAAGATCTCTTTCTGGATCTCCACGAAGAGGTCGATATACTCGTCGATCTTCTCAGGATTCTCGTCCATCAGTTGTGTCAGGGTCTTGCCCTCGATATACTCTAAGCGGATCGCCCATTTGCCGTCGATCTTCGATACCTCTAAGAGCTTCGGAACCGGCAGTCCGGTCTCTTCGATACGCGCCTGGTTGAGGGCTTCGTTCAGGATATCGGCTTTGGAATAGTTCTCGTCAAATACTTTGAGAACGGTGTCGCCGTCTTTGTAAATGACCTTTTTGGAGCGCTTTGCTAAAATCTCAAAATTTTCGGTATTCATCACTCTGCCTCCTTATATATCCTTATGCTCGCCGTAGTAGGCGTTGAGGTACATCTGCCTGATCTCTGAGATCAGCGGATAGCGCGGGTTCGCACCGGTGCACTGATCGTCAAACGCCTGCTCCGCCATCTCGTCCAAAGTCTCGAGGAACTTCTCTTCATCGGGCACATAGTCCTTGATCGAGGGCTTGATGCCGATGGTCTCTTTGAGGATGTCAATCTTTTGGAGCAGCCCTTGGAGCTTCTCTTCGTCATCCTTACCCTCTACACCAAGCGCCTCGGCGACCTCAGCGTAACGATGCAGCGTATGCGGATGATCATACTGGGAGAAGGTACCCATCTTGGTGGGCGCTTCCTTACTGTTGAAGAGCAGGACCTCGTCCATCATCAGAGCGTTCGCGACGCCGTGAGGAATATGGTGGAAAGCGCCTAACTTGTGAGCCATCGAGTGCATCACACCGAGGAACGCGTTCGCAAACGCCATGCCGGCAATGGTGGCGGCGTTCGCCATCTTCTCGCGCGCTTCTTTGTCGGGTTCTTTCGATACGGCTGACTGATAGGCTCTCGGGAGATATTCGAAGATGACCTTGAGCGCCTCGAGCGCCAAGCCGTCGGTATATTCGGTCGCCATAATAGAGGCATATGCCTCAAGCGCGTGAGACACCGCGTCGATACCGGATGCGGATGTCAGCCCCGCGGGAGCATTCATCATCATGTCCGCGTCGACGATCGCCATATCGGGCAGAAGCTCATAGTCGGCGAGCGGATACTTGATGCCGCTATCTTCATCGGTGATGACCGCAAAGGGCGTCACCTCGGAGCCGGTACCCGCCGAGGTGGGAACCGCGACAAAGTACGCCTTCTCACCCATCGTCGGGAAGGTATAGACGCGCTTTCTGATATCCATGAAGCGCATCGCCATATCCTCAAAGTCTACCTCGGGATGCTCATAGAGCACCCACATGATCTTCGCGGCGTCCATCGCGGAGCCGCCGCCGATCGCAATGATGACATCAGGGCCGAAGGCGCTCATCTGAGAAGCGCCCATCTTCGCGCAGCCCAAGGTAGGATCGGGCGCGACATCGCAGAAGGTGGTATGGATGATAGAGAGCTCGTCGAGCTTCTGCTCGATCGCTCGGGTATAGCCGTTCTGGTAGAGAAAGGTATCGGTGACGATAAACGCCTTTTTCTTATGCATAACGGCGCCGAGCTCGTCTAAAGCGACACTCAGGCAGCCCGCCTTGATATAGACCTTCTCAGGTGCTCGAAACCACAGCATATTCTCTCTCCTTTTCGCGACGGTTTTGATGTTGAGCAGATGCTTGACGCCGACATTCTCATAGACCGAGTTGCCGCCCCATGAGCCGCAACCCAAGGTCAGAGACGGCATAAGCCGGAAGTTGTAGATATCGCCGATACCGCCGTGAGAGGACGGGGTGTTGACCAAGATACGGCAGGTCTTCATTCTTGAGTAGAACTCTTTGAGCTTCTCTTTCTCGGTCGCCTCGTTGAGATAGATCGAGGATGTGTGACCGTAGCCGCCGTCAGCGATCAGGCGCTCCGCCTTAGAGAAGGCGTCCTCGATATCCTTCGCGCGATACATCGCGAGCACCGGAGAGAGCTTCTCGTGAGCGAACTCTTCGGAAAGCTCAACAGACTCCACCTCACCGATCAGAATCTTCGCGCTCTCGGGAACATCCACGCCGGAGAGCGCTGCAATGGTATGCGCCTTCTGTCCGACGATCTTCGCATTCAAAGAGCCGTTGATGATGATGGTGTGTCTGACCTTGTCGAGCTCTTCGCCTTCTAAGAAATAGCAGTTTCTGTATTTGAATTCTTCTTTGACCCGATCATAGATGCTGTCGAGTACGATCACACTCTGCTCCGAGGCGCAGATCATACCGTTGTCGAAAGTCTTCGAGTGGATGATCGAGTTGACCGCCATGATGATATCCGCGGAGTCGTCAATGATCGCGGGGGTGTTGCCGGCGCCGACGCCCAACGCGGGCTTGCCGGAAGAATACGCAGCCTTGACCATGCCGGGGCCGCCGGTCGCGAGGATGATATCCGCTTCTTTCATCAAGGTGTTGGTCATATCGAGAGAGGGCACATCGATCCACGCGATGATCCCCTCGGGAGCGCCCGCCTTGACCGCCGCGTCTAAGATGATGCGCGCGGCTTCGATAGTGGACTTCTTCGCTCTCGGATGGGGTGAGATGATGATGCCGTTGCGGGTCTTGAGCGAGATCAGACACTTGAAGATCGCGGTAGAGGTGGGATTCGTCGTCGGGATGACCGCGGCGACAACGCCGATCGGTTCAGCGACCTTCACCATACCGCCCGCCTCGTCCTCGTCGATCACGCCGCAGGTGGGAGTGTTCTTGTACGCGTTGTAGATATACTCGGCGGCATAGTTGTTCTTGATCACCTTATCTTCCACCACGCCCATACCGGTCTCTTCGACCGCGAGCTTTGCGAGACTGAGTCTCGCCTTATTAGCGGCGACAGCCGCAGCTCTGAATATCTCGTCTACCTGTTGTTGAGAAAAGAGCGAAAACTCTTTCTGTGCCTGTCTGACAGCGAGGATCTTCTGTTCCAAAGCCTCTACGCTGTCTACGAGTTGAATATGCTGATCCATAAGCGCAAGCCTCCTTTACCCTATTAGTGTACCATATAGATATAGGGTAATGCAATCATCATTTGAAACAAATCTCAAAATATTTTTGATATTTATTTGTTAAATTTTTAACGATATACACAGCCATTCCTAAACTCAAAAAAGCCTCCCGAAGGAGGCTTTTGCATTTATTTGATGAGTTCTTTAAGCTTTGCGGTGACCGATGCCGCGTCGGCGCGACCGCGAGACTGCTTCATGACATTGCCGAGCAGCGCCATGAGGGCTTTTTCCTTGCCGCCCTTGTAGTCAGAGACGGCATTCGGCATTGCAGAGATCGCGTTCTGACAGTACTCTGTGAGGGTGTTCTCGTCGAGTCCTGCCATATCCTCGGAGGACACGAACGCGGTGATCGGCGAACCCGAATCGAGCATCTTCTCCAAAGCGGATTTCGCAAGATTGTTCCTGAGCTTGCCTGACTCGATCAGCAAACACATCTCCGAAAGCTGAGCTGCGGTGGTCTTGACCGCGAACTTCTCCTTATCCGCTTCTGTTTCCAAGCGGCGGAACATCTGTCCGATGATAAAGTTCGAGGCGGTCTTCGGGGACTTGAGCCCCTTTGAAGCCTCGTCAAAATACTCGGCGATCGCGCGGTATTTGATGAGCAGAGCGGCGTCCTTCTCGGGGATACCGTACTCCTCGGTATAGCGGATAAACTTCTTCTGCGGGAGTTCCGGCAGACGGCTTCTGATCTCTTCTACCCTCTCTCTCGGCACGCTGATGGTGACGAGGTCGGGCTCTCTGAAATAGCGGTAGTCGTGAGCGTCTTCCTTCGAGCGCATTGAGGAGGTGGTGTTCGAGTCCGCGTCATAGCGCAGGGTCTCCTGCACAACCTCGCCGCCGGATTCGATCAGGTCGGTCTGGCGCTCAAACTCATATTCCATCGCCTTCGCGATATTGGTGATGGAGTTCATATTCTTAATCTCGGTACGGGTACCTAACTTCTCCGATCCGACAGGACGGACGGAGATATTGACATCACAGCGCATAGAGCCCTCTTCCATTCTGCAGTCGGACACGCCGATATAGCGCATGATCTGCTGGAGACGCTCGACATATTCCTTCGCCTCGTCCACAGAGCGGAAGTCCGGCTCGGTGACGATCTCGATCAGCGGAACGCCGCCGCGATTATAGTCGACATAGGTGTCGCCGTGGTTGTGGATCAGCTTGCCGGCGTCCTCTTCGATATGGATCCTAAGGATGCGGATCTGTCTGCCGTTGGAGAGCGTGATATGACCGTGCTCGCACAGAGGCTTGTCGTACTGAGAGATCTGGTACGCCTTAGGCAGATCGGGATAGCAGTAGTTCTTTCTGTCCATCTTGGCGATCTCGGCGATCTCGCAGTCAGTCGCAAGCCCCGCCATGATCGCGTACTCTACCACGCGCTCGTTGAGCTTCGGGAGCGTTCCCGGCAGTCCGATACAGACAGGACAGCAGTGGGTGTTCGGCTCACCTCCGAAAGCGGTGGTGCAGGAACAGAAAATCTTCGTCTTGGTGGAAAGCTCCACATGGGTTTCAAAGCCCGCTACCAGTTCATATTTCACAGCTTTACACCCCACTTTGTCTCTTTGAAATGATCTGTCGCCTGCTCAAACTTGAAGGCGAGGTTGAGGATCGTCTTCTCGTCAAACTTCTTGCCGATGAGCTGCATACCGATGGGCAGCCCCTTCTCATCCTCGCCGCAGGGGATCGACACAGCGGGCAGCCCCGCGGTGTTAACCGGTACGGTGCAGATATCAGAGAGATACTGCTCAATCTGGTCGGTCTCTTCGGAGAAGAGATAGCCGTTCTCAAAAGCGGTGACGGGCGCGGTGGGCGCTAAGATCGCGTCTACCTTCTCGAATGCTCTGTCAAACGCCTTGACGATCGCGCCTCTGAGGTTGACCGCCTTCTTATAATACGCGTCGTAGTAGCCCGCGGACAGCACATAGGTGCCCATCAGGATACGGCGCTGTACTTCTTTGCCAAAGCCCTCGGAGCGGGTCTTGCAGATCATGTCATGGGTACCGTTGTAGTGTTCTGCCTTAAAGCCGTAGCGGATGCCGTCGTATCTGCCTAAGTTCGACGACGCCTCCGCCATCGCCAAGATATAGTAGCACGGAAGCGCAAAGTCAAGTTCGGGAAGATCGAAGTAGACGATCTCAGTGCCCATCTCCTCATACGCTTTCGCGGCGTCGGTGACAGCCTTCTTGACATCCTCGCGAACGCCGTTTAAGTACTGGTTCGCGATGCCGATACGCTTGCCCTTGATATCATTATTCAGGGTGGGTAAAGTCAAATCACTCCCCTGAGAGGTAGAGTCGCGCTCGTCGTACTTCGCGATCGCATCAAAGACGATAGAAGCGTCCTCGACCGAACGGGTGATCGGTCCGATCTGGTCAAAGGAGCTCGCGTACGCGATCAGACCGTATCGTGAGACCGCGCCGTAGGTGGGCTTCAAGCCGACGATCCCGCAGAAGGACGCAGGCTGGCGGATGGAGCCGCCGGTATCGGAGCCGAGACCGTAAACGGCTAAAGAAGCGCCTACCGCGCTCGCGACACCGCCCGAAGAGCCGCCGGAGACATGGTCAAGGCTGTGCGGGTTCTTCGCGCCGCCGTAGTAGGAGGTCTCGCAGGAGGAGCCCATTGCGAACTCGTCCATGTTGGTCTTGCCGAGCATCACGACGCCCTCGCGCTGTAAGAGCTCATAGACGGTCGCGTCGTAGATCGGCTTGTAGCCTGTGAGAATCTTGGAAGCGCAGGTGGTCTCGATGCCCTTGGTGGAAATATTGTCCTTTAAGGTCATCGGGACGCCCTCTAACAGACCGATCTCCTCTCCTCTTTCGATCTTCTCGTCTACCGCCTTCGCCTGAGCGAGCGCGGTTTCGGGAGTGACGGTAATATAAGCGTTTAATTCTTTATTAGAATTTTCAATCTCTTTTAGAAACTTCTCGGTCAGCTCGACACAGGTGATTTCTCCCGTGATGAGCATATCGTGGATTTTTCTGATGACGGATTCCATGATATCACGCTCTCTTTCTGACCAAGAAGTGATCCTCTGCCTGCTCGGGAGCGTTTTTGAGGATCTCGCTTGAAGGCAGGGACTCCCCTACCTCATCCGCTCTGAAAACATTCGAGAGGTTGTTGATATTATCAAATTCTCCTGTCTCGATCTGCACATTGTTGATGGTATCGGCAAAGCTGACGATCTTCTGCATCTCTTCGGTGAGTTGATCGAGATCCTTCTCATCCACAAAGAGCTTGGAGAGTAACGCGATGTTCTCTATATCTTCTCTGGTTACCATAGGTTGTTCCTTTCGCAGCCATCTTTCTAAGGAAAACTCCCAAAAGAAAAGGCTCTATTATCTGATCTTGATGTGTACTTCTCTGAGCTGCTGCTCGCTGACCTCGTTCGGAGAACCCAAAAGGACATCCTGCGCGTTCGAGTTCATCGGGAAGGCGATAACCTCGCGGATATTCTCCTCTTCGGTGATCAGCATGATCATTCTGTCCACGCCGGGAGCCATGCCCGCGTGTGGCGGCGCGCCGTACTGGAACGCGGTATAGAGAGAGGAGAACTTCTCTTTGAGATCATCCTCGGAGTATCCCGCGATCGAGAACGCCTTGACCATGATATCGAGGTCGTGGTTTCTCACCGCGCCGGAGGAGAGCTCTACGCCGTTGCAGACGATATCGTACTGATACGCGAGGATATCGCAGGGATCCTTCTCAAGGAGCGCCTGCATACCGCCCTGAGGCATCGAGAACGGGTTGTGAGTGAAGATGATCTGACCGGTCTCCTCATCCTGCTCATACATCGGGAAGTCGACGATGAAGCAGAACTCAAATCTCGACTTGTCGATCAGATCCAAGCGGCTTGCGACCTCAGAGCGGATCTGACCCGCGAGCTTGGGCGCGTCCTGCTTGGTGTCGGCGATGAAGTAGATGACATCGCCCGCTTTGGAGTTGTTTCTCCTGATCAGCTCCTCACGATCGCCCTCTTTGAGGAATTTGTCGATCGGACCGTCAAAGAGCATCTCATCCGTCACCTTGACATAGCCGAGTCCCTTCATACCGATGGAAAGCGCGAACTCCTCCATCTTCTTGAACCAGCTCTTGGAGCAGGAAGCGGCGCCCGGTACATTGATGGAACGGACACATTTCTTGAGGAACGGCTTAAAGTCGGTCTCTTCGAACATATCGGAGATCTCGACGATCTCGAGCGGATTTCTGAGATCGGGCTTGTCGGTGCCGTATCTGAGCATGGATTCTTTATAGGTGATGCGCCTGAAGGGAGGCTTGGAGACCTCCTTATCCGAAAACTTCTTAAAGGTCTCGTAGAGCACCTCTTCAGCTACCGCGAAGACATCCTCCTGCGTTGCGAAGGACATCTCATAGTCAAGCTGGTAGAACTCGCCCGGAGAACGGTCCGCGCGCGCGTCTTCATCTCGAAAACACGGAGCGACCTGAAAATATTTATCGAAGCCCGATACCATCAAGAGCTGCTTGAATATCTGCGGCGCCTGCGGCAGCGCGTAGAACTTGCCCTTGTGCTTTCTCGACGGGATCAGATAGTCTCTCGCGCCCTCGGGAGAGGATACGGAGAGGATCGGGGTGTTCAGCTCCAAAAAACCAAGCTCGGTCATCTTCTCTCTGAGGAAAGAGATGATCTGTGAGCGCAGGACGATATTGTTATGCACCTTCGGATTTCTCAGATCAAGGAAGCGGTACTTCAGACGAATGTCCTCGTTGGTTGCAGTGGAAGATACCACCTCGAAGGGCAGATTGTTCTTACATTTACCCAAAACGGTCAGAGAATCGATATGCAGCTCTACCTTACCGGTAGCGATCTTCTCGTTGACGGTGTCGTCATCTCTTCTGACGACCTTGCCGGATACGGTCACGGTACACTCGCGGTTGACGCCCTCGAGCATCTTGTCGTCGTGGACGACCACCTGTGTCACACCGTAGTGATCTCTCAGATCAAGGAACATAACGCCGCCGTGGTCGCGGATGTTCTCCACCCAGCCGGCGAGCTTGATCTGTTCTCCGATATTCTCTTCTCTCAAATCTCCGCAGGAAAGGGAGCGATAGATATTCTCTTTCATCTTTCAGATACCTCTCATAACATTCTGATCATCGGGAAATGCCGGGAATCGGCAATTTCCCCCTATTCTGTAGTAGTATATCATAATCAAACGCCAAAATAAAGTCTTTTGCGGAAAAAAATAAAATTAGTTCTCAGTTCTCAGCTGTAAGGCAGAGTTCTCCGCCAATTCTTATTTTCTCGTTCCAGAATACTAACCCGGTGATGATATCGTCCTTCCGCAGCTGTTCATTATTCAACACAAAAATCAGGCGCCCGCTGGATGCGAACGCCTGAAGATGCTTTTATAATTCTGATTCAGAATATTAGATTATTTGAGATACGACTGACCGGAGGGTCCTAAGGCGCCGGAGATGCCCTTGAAGCCCGAAGCGCAGCAGACATATACTCTCATGTTGCCCTTGCCGACAGAACCGACAGAAAGGGTGCCGCCGGAAACCTGCTTGACATCGCCGGTGACAGCGTCGATATACTTGCCGTTGGGAATGCCCTTGAAGGTCGCGCCGTCGGTCACAGCTACACACGCGAGCGAGTCGATGTTCTTCGACTTGTCGGTGTAGCGTCTGATGTACGCCATGTTGCCGGATACATAGGAGCCGGAGGTGGTGTACTGACCCTTCTGCAAAGCGGGAACCGCTCTGCGGATAGCGTTGAGCTTCTGGATGTGCTTTGCAAGCGGAGAGTTTAAGGTGGTCGCTACCTTACCCGAAGCGGTGTACTGCGAGAAGTCGGTCGCCTTGACCGAGCCCTCAAGATAATCGCCGAAGTACGCTCTGCCTGTGGTAGAGAGCGGCGCGTTGGGACCGACATCGATCGGGCAGCCCTTCTTGAACTCGACCTCGCCGCCGTAGTACAGACACGGAATACCGCGGAAGGTGAACATCAGGTTGAGGTTCTCCGCCCATGTCTGAGTGCCGCCGGTAAAGCGCTGCGCCTGGTTGCGGTCGGGTGAGTAGTCATGAGACTCGACATAGACAACATTCCAGGTGGAGTCGTTGAAGTACTGATCCTCAGCCTTCGCGATACCGAACGCGGTGTTCGCCTCGTCAAACATCCAGTGCATCTGGAAGTCGATCGCGCCCATGCCCGAGCTCTTGGAGTAGTCGGGAGTGTGGTAATTGATACCGCTCAAAAACGCGTTCTGAGAGGTGGGCTGATTGGAGACTGAATCGTACTTCTGCCAGTGATCGAGAGTGAGCTGGAGGTTCTTCTTGATCGAGTCGGGGTCGGTGTTCATCGACCACTTGTTCTTCCATGAAGAATCGGTCTCGTCCCATGTGTAGAACTGTACCGACTCGCCCGCGTGCTCTCTGTACCACACCTGGCTGTAACGGCAGCAGATCTCGCCGAACATATAGAAGTTGCTGTTTCCGGCGGATTTCGCCGCGGCGTTGAGCTGATCGTTGTACATCAGGTTGAGAGAAAGTCTCGGGATGTGTCGGACGGTATCAACTCTGAAGCCGTCAACGCCCATATCGATATAGTCGGAGTAGGCGTCTACGGTATATTTCGCAACAGCGGCGTTCTCGGTGTTGAGGTCAACACAGTCGCCCGCGATCTGACAGTATTTGGAGGTATAATCGTCCCAGTTGAGGTTCGCGTAGTAGCCGTTGTGATAGTAGTTGTTGGGGTTGCAGGTCTTGTCGCGTGAGACATTGTCCGAGAAGCCTTGGGTCTGCTTTAAGAGCTGGAGACGCTTGTCGTACTGAACGCCGGGCTGCAGCGCGTAGTACTGAGCCGCGGTCTTGACGCCGCAGTAGTCGAGGAGCGTCTTGGTGGGGATCATGGTCTTCTCCATATCAGAGAGATCGGTGACCTTGCTGTACTTCTTCTCGAAGAGGTTCATCAGGTTGGTCTCGCCAAAGTTGCCGGTGTGGTTGAAGACGACATCCTGGATGATCTTCATGCCCTTGTCGTGAGCGGCAGAGATCAGGTCTTCATAGGTAAAGTCGGAGCTCTCGTAGCGGGCGTCGACCTTCTTGAAGTTCAAGGCGTGATAGCCGTGATAGTCATAGCCCGAGGCGTTCTCGACAACGGGGGTGATCCAGATCGCGGAGAAGCCCAGCGCCTTGATGTAGTCGAGCTTATCAGCCAAGCCCTTGAAGTCGCCGCGCCACGCGGGATCGGAGTCGGGGTTGTTCGCTTTCTGATCGTCCCAGCAGTGAACATTGTTCGACTTGTCGCCGTCATAGAAACGGGTAGTGATGACGAAGTAGATGGTGTCCTCACGCATATCGACGGACTCGTACGAATCGGGCAGCTCGGGGTTCTTCGATCTCGCTCTGCCGTCCTTGTACCACCACTCGCCGGAGGTCAGGGTAAACTCTGAAGAAAGCTGACCCTTGATGGTGGAGGTGCCGTCGGTCACCATAAGGTTGATCTTGGTGTGATTCGGGAAGGAATAGGTGTACCAACCCGCGCCCTGCGTACTGTCCGCGGTCATCCTGACGCCGGGATACGAGGTCTCGATGTTCGCGGGAAGCGAGTTCCAGTAATAAAGATACGGAACCGCGGATGTGCTCTTGACATGAACGGTGATACCCGATGCCGCCTCGACCGCAGCAATATTCTCTTCGGTCTTCGCAGTGGTGTGTAAAGCGGCAACAGAGATGACGGTCGCGATACACAGCACGACAGCGAATAACTTGATGATTCTTTTCATATTCTGTTACCCCCTTTACCAGTTGATGATGCTCGCGAGCTTCTTCTGGATCATCGTGGCGTCGATGATTGTTACCTTCTCATCGCCGTCGACATTCGCGTTTTGCATATTGATCCTGTCTTCTGTGAGCAGGGACGCGAGCCACTTCTGGATGGTCGTCGCGTCGGTGATGGTGAGCTTACCATCCATATCGGCGTCGCCCTTCATGGGGACGCCTCCCGAAGAGGATGTAGGCGCTACGGTCGGTGTCGTAGGCGCTGTGGTGGGAGTTACGGGAGGAGTGGACGGTTCTGTCACTGCGGTAACACTCTCAAAGAGATACTCTCTGGTGTCTTCGCTGTTGTCCGAGCCCTGCACCGTTAGGGTGACGGAATAATTGCCTAAAGCGGTAGGCGTAAAGGAGCACGAGGTGTTCCTTGAGAAATACGGGACATTCACGATATTGCCGGAGGGATCCTTGACGGTGAACTTGTAGAATAAGAGATTAGTGCCGGTGATGCCGCCGCCGGCGGAAGCGGAGAGGGTCAGAGCGGAATTGCGCTTGATCTGTCCGGGCATCGGAGACACCGACTTGATGAAAGGAGCGACCGAAGCAGAGCCGTCGGTGACCGTGAAGCTGAGCGTGCGGGTGTTGGTGTTGCCCGCGGCGTCCTTGAAGTCATAAACCAAGCTGTAGGTGCCTGCCGCTCTGGGCATCCACACAGCGGTATTGCGGGTGGTAAAATCGCTCAGAAGCTCCGAGGAAGAGGTCGACTTGTTCACAGCCGTAAAGCGATAGTATACCGTACCCTGTCCCGCAGCGGACGCGGAGAGGGTGATCGCGACGCCGCTGTACTGCGGAGACTCAACATCGGTGGTAAAGGAACTGACCTGCAGAGGCGAGGTATCGTATACCTCCCAGCTTTTGTCGGCATTGTTGTAGATATAGCCGTAGCCGGGCAGGGTCAGATCGGTAGTCTGGTCGCCCGAGCCGTTATTAAAGATAATATTCTTCCATGTGCCGGTGATCTCGTACTGGTAAGTGTTGCCGGAGATCTTGGTCATCTGCTTACCGGGCCACTCGGCGTTCTTTGAGGCGCCGTCTCCCGACCACATATAGACATAGACAGAGCCCCAGTTCGCGTCGTTCTTGCAGAAGACCATCTTCTTATCAGAAGCGGGTGTGGTGGGCGCAGTGGTAGGAGCGGTCGTCGGCGCTGTTGTAGGAGCCGTGGTGGGTCTGACCGTCGGCGCTGTTGTGGCAGCAGCAGTCGGCGCGGTAGTGGGTCTTACTGTCGGCGCGGTGGTGGGAGCCGCGGTCGGGGTCGAATCCACGGTAGAGAGATCAACCGCGTAGAGACCCGCAAGCACGGACTTGAAGTAAACGCGCACATTCTTCTTGTCGGGATTCCACAGGTGCATACAGTTGTAGCCTCTGTAGTTGCCCTGTGACAGATAAAAGCTGCCCGCCTCCGCGACGGAGCTGACCGCGGGACTTCTCTGAGCAGACGCGCCCGCGCCCTTGACAGTGGAGACAACGAAGCAGTAGTCGCCCGCCTGGAAGCCCTTGATATCATAGTAGTAATACCCCTTGGAGCTGTCGTAGATAAAGGTGCCGGTGGGACCTGTCATGCCGCCGAAGTCAGGGTCGTTAGTGTTCAGTCCGTAAAAATAGTAGGTCGCGTCACCGGACTCTGTAAGCTCCGACAGATCCTGCGCGTGTACCGCCACAGCGCAAAGAAGCGTCGAAAGGATCGTCGAGATGACAAGACAGAGAGCGACCGTTATCTTCATGGACTTCTTCGATTTGTTCAAACGATTCTTCCTCCTTTGTGACAAAATTATACAGATACATTATATAAAAACCCCGAGATAATAATATTCCGGAAAAGAATTATATAAAATATATTTTAGAAGTCAGTTCGCAGTCGACAACCGTAGGGCAAGGCGCCCTACGGTTATATTCAGGTAAAACGGAGTATCAGCCGTTCTTCGCTCTTACCGCTTCTGAAAAGTAAAAAAACGCCCACAGCCGTGAGCGCTTCTCGTTACATATATTTTCCTTTGATCTTCTCCCAGTAGGATCGGAACGCCTGTTCGTTCTTGTTATCGCCGAAGTGATAGTAACGGTGATCTTTGATGTCATCGGGAAGATACTGCTGATAGGTCCAGTGGTTCTCAAAGCTGTGGGGATAAAGATAGTTCTGACCCTTTCTCTCCCGTTCTTCGCCGTCGAAGTGCTTGTTCTGGAGCTGACGGGGGACTACCTGCCCGAGACCCGCTCTGACATCCTCCTGCGCCTTTGAGATCGCGTCTACGCCGGAGTTAGACTTCGGCGCGAGGCAGACAAGGATCACAGCGTCCGCAAGCGGGATCCTCGCCTCGGGGAAGCCCACCTGCATCGCAATATCGACGCACGCCTTGACGATCGGCAGGATCGACGGATACGCAAGCCCGACATCCTCCGCCGCGCAGACGACAAGCCGCCTGCACGCGGAGATCAGATCATCGGACTCCACCAATCTCGCAAGATAGAAGAGCGCCGCGTCGACATCGGAGCCGCGCATACTCTTCTGATAAGCGGAGATGACATCGTAGTGGCTGTCGCCGTCGCGGTCATACTTCGCGCCCGAGCGCTGAGAGAGCGACTTTGCAAGTTCAAGACCGACATGGACCCCGTCCTCTTCCCTCTCGCCCGCGAGCGCGCACAGCTCGACACAGTTGAGCGCCTTTCTGACATCGCCGCCGCAGCTCTTCGAGATATGCTCGATCGCTTCTTCAGAGAACAGGAGAGGCTTCTCGTATTCTTGTGATAAAATCGAGACCGCTCTTCGTACCGCCTTCTCGACCTCTTCGGGCTCAACCGGCTTGAACTCAAATACGGTAGAACGGGAGAGGATCGCGTTGTAGATGTAAAAATACGGGTTCTCGGTGGTGGACGCGATCAGGGTGATCGATCCGTTCTCGATGAACTCCAAGAGCGTCTGCTGCTGCTTCTTGTTGAGATACTGGATCTCATCGAGATAGAGCAGCACGCCGTTGATGCCTTCGAAGGTGCCGAGCGTACTGACGATCTCCTTGATGTCGGCGGTGGATGCGGTAGTGCCGTTTAATTTCTTGAAGGTACGGTTCGTGACGCGCGCAATATAGGACGCGAGCGTCGTCTTACCGACGCCGGAGGGACCGTAGAATATTAAGTTAGGGATATTCCCGCTCTCGATAATGCGGCGAAGCGCCTTGCCCTGTGAGAGCAGATCCTTCTGACCGACGATATCATCGAGCGACTGCGGACGCAGACGGTCGGCAAGCGGCGTGTTCATAATCTTTCCTCATAACTGACAGCAGAGCTGCCAACTAAATATAATTGACCGAGCAAAGCGAGAAACCGTCACTCTTCACTCTTCATCCTTCATTTTTCATTGATATAAGGGGTGCTTCTCGCAGAGAGCGGCTACCTTCTTCATCACGGCGTCCCTGTTGCCCTCGAAGTCTTTGATGACAAGAGAGATGCACTCGGCAATCTCGTCCATATCGTCGGTATCGAGACCTCTGGTGGTCACCGCGGCGGTACCGATGCGGATGCCGGAGGTGACAAAGGGAGACAGGGGCTCCTGCGGAATGGTGTTCTTGTTGACGGTGATATGCACCTCGTCAAGGTTGTGCTCAAGGTCCTTGCCGGTAACGCCCTCCGCTCTGAGATCCATCAGCAAACAATGGTTGTCCGTGCCGCCGGAGACGAGGGTGTGTCCGCGCTTGACCAAGCCCTCCGCGAGCGCCTGGCAGTTCTTCACGATATTCTCGGCGTAACGCTTGAAGTCGTCGCTCATCGCCTCTTTGAAGCAGACCGCCTTTGCGGCGATGATGTGCATCAGGGGACCGCCCTGCATACCGGGGAACGCCGCCTTGTCGATCGCCTTCGCGAATTCTTCTTTGCAGAGGATCAGACCGCCTCTGGGGCCTCTCAAGGTCTTGTGGGTGGTCGATGTGACAAAGTGAGCATACGGTACGGGGCTCTCGTGAACGCCGCCCGCGACTAAGCCCGCGATATGCGCCATATCGACCATCAGATACGCGCCGACCTCGTCCGCGATCTCTCTAAAACGCTTAAAGTCGATCGCTCTCGGATAGGCGGAAGCGCCGCAGACGATCATCTTCGGCTTACACTCCTTCGCGGTCTCTAAGACCTGATCGTAGTCGATCCTGTGGGTGACGGGATCCACGCCGTAGCTGACAAAGTTGTAGTACTTGCCCGAAAGGTTGACGGGCGAGCCGTGGGTCAGATGTCCGCCCTCGGAGAGAGACATACCCATCACGGTGTCGCCGGGGTTAAGCATCGCGAAATACACGATCTGGTTCGCCTGAGAACCGGAGTGCGGCTGAACATTCGCGTGTTCGGCGCCGAAGAGCCTGCACGCTCTTTCTCTCGCGATATTCTCCGCGATATCCACCGCGTAGCATCCGCCGTAGTAGCGCTTGGAGGGATAGCCCTCCGCGTATTTGTTGGTGAGCACCGAGCCCATCGCCGCCATCACAGCGGGAGAGACGATGTTCTCAGACGCGATCAGCTCTAAGTTCTGCTGCTGTCTTCTAAGCTCAAGCGCCATCGCGTCGCCGATCTCTTTGTCATAGTTTGAGACAAAGCCGATTGAATCCATCAAGTCCTGATACATATGAACCTCCATACCCTTTTCATTTTATCATACTGATCAACCTTTTCAGGTCATCAAGTGTTTCCATTGAGAACGCTGCGTTTCTGAGCTTCGCGGCATTTTTGAAGCCCTTCAGATAATAGGCGGTGTGCTTTCTCGCCTCTCTCATACCGACGCGCTCGCCCTTATACCGGACGATGGCGGAAATATGCCTGAGAAGCACCTCGCACCTCTCGTCGATATCCGGCTTCGGTACAATCCCGCCGGTCTCAAAGAAGGTGTTGATCTCTTTGAAGATCCACGGATTCCCGAGCGCTCCTCTGCCGATCATCAGATGATCACAGCCGGTATATTCATAGACAAACGCGGCCGTCTTCGCGTCGACGATGTCGCCGTTTGCGATCACGGGGATCGACAGCGCCTCTTTGACCGCTTTGATAATATCATAGTTGACAGGCGGCGAATAAAACTGGTTCCTCGTTCTGCCGTGAACGGTGACCGCCTGAGCGCCGTTTTTTTCGGCAATTTTCGCAACCTCGACCGCATTGATGTGCTCATCATCAAAGCCTGAGCGGATCTTCACGGTAACAGGAATAGAAACAGCGGACGATACCGCTCTGACGATCTCTCCGCAAAGGCAGGGATCCTTCATCAGCGCCGCTCCGCTGCCCGATCCGGAGATCTTCGGCGCGGGACATCCCATGTTGATGTCGATGACATCGGGAGAAAACCCGAGAGAGAACCTTGCCGCGTCCGCTAAGGTCACGGGCTCTGTGCCGAAGAGCTGAACCGCGCAGGGATGCTCCCGCTCTCCGATCACCATGAGCTCCGCCGATTTCTTCGAGCTGTAGGCGATGCCTTTTGATGAGACCATCTCGCTGACGCAGTAAGACGCGCCGAAGCTCATACAAAGCTCGCGGAATGCTCTGTCAGCCACCCCTGCCATAGGCGCCAAAGCGGCATAATCGCTCAGTGTGACATTTCCGATCTTCATAGCTTGTCCTAACGCGTTTTGTTCTTGACGCGCTTCGACATCATCACGCCGACGATCACCGCGATGCCGACCGCAACACACAGCCACGCGACAACGCCGCCCAAGGTGGTGGTGTCGCTGACGATCACATCGGGAAGATCCATCTCGGTCGCGAGCATGATCTCCTCGGGCGTGACACTCGGCAGTTCCTCGAGATGCTCGGGCTCGGTGTACTCGGTGGGGATCTCCTCCTCTTCGGTGACATCCTCTATGTACTCATCCGTCTCGGGCTCGGTCTCGACATAAGGCTCTTCTGTCGGCGCTTCTGTCATAGGTTCCTCGGGGGGGATCGTCTCGTCCTCAATCTGAGCGTCGGTGACCGCTTCGGTCACGGCTTCAGGCTCGGCACTCTCTCCCTCATCGACAGCGCCGACGGAAAAAGAAAAGAGCGAGAGAGAGAAAATGAGCGTCAGCAAAAGCGAAATCGTCGTGAAATAAGTTTTTGTTTTTCTCATCCCAAAACTCACCCATTTTACAATATTTCAATCATTATAACAAATCTTTACGGATTTTGCAAGACCGCGGCGAGAGCATTTCCCAACATTTGTCCCGAACGGATGGCTTCATCCAGTGTATTGCCGTCCGTTCCGACCTCGATCAGGAGGGATCCGTTGTTGACATTCATATTGTAAGTAAAATCTCCGAAGTACAGCGGGCGGGTGAAGCCCTCATACATATCCTCGCATTTTTTCTGAAGCTTCAGAGCAAAGATCAGGTTTTCCTCCCAGAACGGAAAGTCTGAGGAGTCTGTATCTCTGCCGGTCATGATCATGATCTGCGCCGCCTTCTTGTCGTTATAGATGCAGGTAGGCTTATACTTGGTGTTGTCGGAAGCGGTCATCGCGTCACGGTGGATATCGATGGTTACCTTGATCTGGGGATACTTCTCAAGATAGCTCTGTACGGTAGCATAGCTGCGGTCGTAGGAGCCGTCATAGGAAGGATAGTCGTGGAGTGTCGTATCATGCACCGCGCCGATCCCGCGGGACTTGAGTTCCTTGACGATCGCTTCGCCCACCGCACAGACGCTCTGGCGCGCATCGGTGGAGCGCGGATAGAAGTCGTCATAATAGACGCCGCTGTCCTCAGAAAGATAGCTCTCGCAGGTGTGGGTGTGATAGATCAGCACCTGCACCCGCCGGTTGTCCTCAATCTCAAAGGGCAGATCGCTCTTGAGAATCTTTTCGGCGTCCACGGTATGATCGGTGGTGTTCTCGATCTCGATGTTCTCGAAGCTCAGATTTGATGTCCACTCGCTCTTCTCGACAACAGGATACGCGGTGCCGGAATGGACGGTCTTCTTCGTCTCTGTCGCTTTCTCGGTCGGTGCCTGCGGGACGGTCTTCTTCGATGGATCAGGGGTCTCTTCGGTCGTCTCTGACATATCTTCCGGCGGACTGATGCTGCCGTTAGAAAAAGAAAGCATCATCGCAAGCTCTGCGGCATCATCATAGAGCGCAAAGTTCTTTGACAGCGACGAGATCACGAATGAGAAGCAGAAGAAGATCGTGAGGACGGAGGATAGAAAAATCAGCGCCGCTTTGAGTATTTTACGATTCATACTGTCACCTGCCCTATGAAACTGTATGAATCCGCTCCGGCAAATATTCCCCGGCAGTCTTACAGAAGCGAGAGCAAATCCGCCTGCTCTATCTCCTTTTGCAGTGCGAAGTTTATTGACAGCGAGATCAGACGCGCGGCGCGGTCTATAAGCAGATCGATCTCTTTGGGCGTGACCACCATCGCCCGACCCTCGGGAGAGATATCCGAGAGGACCTTCTCGAGCGACTGATCGTCATAGATATGAAGCAGATCACACGCGAGGGTAATCGCGTCTACCACGGTAGGCACGCCCACCGCGATCACGGGGATGCCCATGGTGCTCTGATCGATGCGAGTGCGGTGGTTGCCGACCCCCGCTCCGGGTGAGATACCGGTGTCGCTGATCTGGAGTGTTCTGCCCAAGCGCGAGAGCCTCCTCGACGCCAAGGCGTCGATCACGATCATCGCGGACGGCTTGATCCGCTTGATAACTCCCAAGAGGTGCTCGCCGGTCTCGATGCCGGTCTGACCGGTCACACCGGTCGAGAGCACCGCGACCGCCCGCAGATGCTCAAGCCCCGTGGAGCGCGCGATCTCTCCGGAGATATGGCGCGTCGCGAGGATCTTCGAGGACACCTTCGGCCCTAAGGCGTCAGAGGTGATCTCGATATTGCCGAGCCCCGCTACCAGCACGGGTCCGAACGCCGGCAGGAGCTTCGAGATCTCTTCGGCGATCACCGTGAGACGACGGTCGGTATTCTCCATATGATCGGTCAAAGCTGGCAGCTCGATCGTGATATAGGTGCCCTTCGGCTTTTTCAAAAGCTGACCCGCGCGATCTGATCTGACGACAAGGCGCTCAACCGTCAGCTCCTCTCTCTCCTCTTTACTGTAATCGATGCCCTTGACATCCTCTTCGAGGAGTTCTTTGTTCTCCATCGCAAGGTCGGTTCTCAGTTCCATATCATCACCGGTTTCTGTCAGAGTTTTCTCTTTATTCTCCCCTATTATATCCAACAAATCTATTTACATTCCGATGGGGATATGATAAAATAAATGTGTATATTGAAAAACAGGTGATAAATATGAAACCGTTCAAAATCATGATCGCGCTGCTGACCGCAGTCTCAATGATCGTTCTCGGGATCACCGGCGTACAGGGTATGGAGATCGACCTCTCCCAAAGCGCCGCAGATATGGAGATCCCGATCGTCGCCGCCGAGTATGACGAAGTAGGCTCAATCCTCTCTCCCGAAGAGCCTCTCCCCTCCTCCTACAGCTCAAAGGATCTCGGGTACACGACAGGCATCCTCTATCAGCAGTTTAACACCTGCTGGGCGTACAGCTCTCAGGCGGCGTTTGAGAGCCTTCTTCTGAAAAACGGAGAAAGCATCTCTCACCTCTCCACCATGCACATGAACTACTGGGCGACCCCTGACAGTAAGGGGAACGGCTGGCAGCGCGGCTACACCGACGCGGGCTATCCGTATATCCCGCTTGGATATCTCACCTCGTGGTCGGGCGCGTACACCGAAGAAGCGTATCCCGTGGACACGCCGTTTGAGGCGTTTGACAGGAGCATACTGCCGAACCGTCCGCTCTACGGTGCGACCGCCGTGATTTATCTCGACGGTTCCGACAAAGAGACGATCAAGACCGCCGTCAAAGAGAACGGCGGCGCGGCGGCGAGCTTTCACTACAGCCGCGGTTTCTTAAACGAGAATAACTACTACTGCTATCAGGAAGGGCTTTCGACCGCGCAGCTCTTCGGCCACTCGGTCGAGATCATCGGCTGGGATGATAACTACAAGAAGGAGAACTTCCGCACCGAGGTGTATTCCGAGTCTCAGGTTCCCGAGGAAGAAAGCCCCACAGAGCCCGCTCCCGATGATATACAGGTGTTCATGCCCGAGAACGACGGCGCGTGGCTGTGCAAGAACAGCTGGGGAGAGTACTTCGGCGACCGGGGATACTTCTGGATCTCCTACGAAGACCGCTACCTCTTTGACCACCGCTTCGGACCCGTGTTCTCGATCATGGACTATCAGGCCGTTGATGAGAACACCAAGATGTATCAGAATGAGATATACGGCGCCGACTGCCAGTTTGACTTCATTGAGCAGCTCTCGCCTGCTACACAGGAGCTGACCTTCTCGAATGTGTTTGACTTCTCTGATAAGATGACACAGCTTGATAAGATCATCTTTGAAACTGAGACCGTGGGCGCGGAATATACGGTCTTCTATATCCCCGTCGATCAGAACGGCGCGCCGGTCACGGATAAGAACAGATGGGTCTCCCTCTCTCAGGGGACGGTAGGATATGAAGGTTTTATCTGTGTAGATATCAAGGACAGGGTTCTTCCCGAGGGTAAAGCGGCGGTCGGCATCACGCTGAAGAAAACCGCCCCCTCTCAGGTGCTCGGCGTCGGCGTCGGCGAGTGGATCACCTCAGGCGGCAGATATATCTTCACCCCCGACTCTGAAGACAGACAGAGCTACCTGTTAGGCTATGAGGATGAGGCCATCGATGTGATGGACTTCTACAAGACCTATCTCGACGATGAGATCGGCGGCACGCTGGTCATCAAGGCGGTCGCGAAGAGATCGGAATATGTATCAGGAGATGTCGATCACGACGGCAAACTTTCCATCGTTGACGCAACCCATATCCAGAGGATGCTCGCGGCACTTGAGACATTCTCGGATGAGCAGGATACCCTCGGCGACTACGATCTTGACGGCAAGGTCACTGTAGTTGATGTCACCTATATCCAGAGACATTTGGCAGGCTTCTGATAATAAACATAACACAAAAGCCCGATTCCGTTTTCGTTCGGAATCGGGCAGTTTATTTTAGAAGAGATTATAGAGTTTTGATCAGACCCGCGAGATACTTCTGCAGGCGGGTTGCGTCAATGATCGTCATAGATCCATCCGAGTCGACATCTCCGACCTGATTCATATACGCGGTCGGGGTGATCAGGTGTACGAGGATCTTGCGGATCATGGTAGCGTCTACGATGGAGATCTTTCCGTCGCCGTCGAGGTCGCCTTTAAGCGGGCCCTGCGGCTTAGGAGCTTCGGTGGGTTTGACCGTCGGAGCCTGTGTCGGCGCTTGGGTGGGCGCCTCTGTCGGAGCTGCTGTCGGAGTCTCTGAAGCGCCTTTGCTGACGAGCTTCGCAAAATTGGTAACAAACCAGCCGGTGATCCCCTCATAGGTAGTATATCCCCATGTATAGCCGTTCGCTTTGGCGGTTTTGGTGACCGTTACTTCTTTATCAAAGGGGATCGCGCCGATGACCGTATAGCTTGTCCCCGCGCCGGCGCGCAGGTTGACGCCGTCCTCGGAGGTGATGCGGTAGATATCGCCGCCGGCCGCCTGCTGATCCTGTGAAGCGGGAGGAGCCTGATAGTCGCCGATATAGATGTATCCTTGGAACTTCCATGTCTTTCTGCCGGCGGTGGGATCTGTAACGGGCGCGGTCGAGAGATAGAAGTTCTCTCCCCCGTATGCGGAATTAGAGAAGGTAATGATGTTGTTCTCGATCTTTTCCACCACCGCGACATGACCCGAGTCGCCCGAAGAATAGATAAAGCACGCGATCGCGCCGAGCTTGGGCGTCTGGCCGTAGGTATAGATCGCGTTCGTGCGGTTATAGTCATACCACAGGTGCGCGCTGTAGATCGACAGAGAGGGTGCGGTCTTCAGTATCTCATACGCTCTTCCCCATGCGTAACAGGTGCAGTTGGGCATTCCCCAGCCGTATTTGTAGAACACATTCGCGTCAGAATAATAGTACTTGTTGGTCTTGGCGGGAGCCGTGAGACGAGGAGTATATTGCGCGGCAGAGCTCGAAGCGAGATCCGGTTCATTATCGGTGGATAATGAAGGCTTCACCGCCTCGTCGGGAGTGCTCATAAAGCTGTCTGTGTCTGATAGGGACAGAGCGCCGTCATCAGCCGCGGTATCCACCGCGAACGCCGCTATCGCGACAGTCGCCGCCGTGATGCAAAACACGAGCAGAAATGACAGAAATTTCTTGAACATTCTCATCGGCACATACTCCTATTATATTTCTATTATAGCATTATAATATACATATGCGTAAAAGGAAAGTTTTATAACAAAACTGTAATTTCTTTTTTCGAAAAATTACCATATACTCCCCTTTTAACTCATCACATAAAGAAAACGGAGGGCTGTGCGCCCTCCGCCGTTTGTGTTTTATCAATCAGAAATTGACCTTTTTCATCAGTGACGCGGTATGGATCACCGTGATGATATCGATCACTGCTTCTAAGAGCATCGCGATACCCGCAATCGTCCAGAGCACCTCGGTCGCGTCCTTGGGATAGATCACGATCACAACGCCGAGAATCAGCGCGAGGATACCGCCCAAAAGATTGAGCCACGACGCGGTCATATCCTGATTCTTCGCAGCAAAGAAGTAGACGATCTTATTGATGCCGAAGACAAACAGAATAATGCCGTAGATCAGCGACAAGGCGACGATCAGTGTGAGGATCGCCTGAGAGAAGAAGGTGAACACCACGCCGATGATCAAGAGAACAATCGCACCGATCAGGCTCAGGGTGCCGCTCTCCTCGTTCTTCTTCGCTCTGATAAAGCTAATCAGACAGATCACACACAGCACCAAGAACAGTATGCCGAGGATGATGACTACCGAATTGGTAAACCCGACGGGATCAATCAGCAGCATCAGTCCGACCGCGATCTCGAAGAGAATCACCAATACGGCAGGGGCGAAAAACTTGAATTTACTCATAAATTTCCTCCTGTTTGATTTTTCAAAATTTTTCTGCTACTATTATACAGAAAACCGACAAATTTTTCAACCGTATATTTGACGAAAGAAGATATTTATGAACACTGTAAAACTCATCGCGAGCGACTTAGACGGCACCCTGCTGACAGGGGGCAGATGGGAGATCCCGCAGGAGACGCTCTCGCTGATCAAAGACATCACCGATCGGGGGATCGTCTTCGCGGTCGCATCCGGCAGACAGTACGAGAATCTGTATGATCTTTTCGGTCCGATCCGGGACAAGATCGCCTATATCTGCTACAACGGCGGGCTGTGCGTCTATCAGGGCAGAACGATCTATGAGAACTTTCTCGACCGTGATCTCGCCCTCGAGATCATCAGAGATATCGAGAGCAGAGACGGCTCAAACGCCATGGTATCGGTCAGAGGGTACGAGCTGATCTCTCGGAAAGATCCCGCCTTCTATACCTATATGACGGAGAATGTCAAGGCGAAGGTCAGCGTGAAGGACGATCTCTTTCATATCGATGAAGATATCTTCAAGGCGGCACTCTATAACAGCCGCGGTGAGCTTGATACTCCCTACTGGGAGAGAAAGCTCGGTAATAGGTGCAAGGTGCTGACCAGCGGGAATGTCTGGCTCGACTTCATCCCTGAGAGAAGCGACAAGAAAGACGCCCTCGGCGCCTTATGCGATGCGCTTAGGATCACATGCGGAGAGGTCGTCGCGTTCGGAGACAGCGATAATGATATCGGGATGCTTTCTTCGGTCGGATACGGCATCTCGATGAGTACCGCAAGAGACGATATCAAACATCTCGCCAAACGCTCTGTCGTCTCGGTGGACGAGGTGCTCATAGAAATCCTAAGCGGAACATTTGGCAGATAACAAAGAAAGACATCCTTTATGTGTAAAGGGTGCCTTTTTTCGCGCAAAATAATCAATTGACATAATCGATCACACAGTGCTCGAACGCGTTGATGACAACGGTGTCGCCAACGACGGTCTTCTGCGGGATCGAGCCGTAGTTTCGATGGATGTGACCGTGCAGAAAGAGCTTCGGCTTATACTTTTCAATCAGCTCGTTGAAGCATTCGAACCCCCTGTGCGGGAGGGTATCAAAGTCGTTTAGGTGTCTTGCAGGCGCGTGGGTCACGAGGATATCGACGCCCTTGCTCTTCTTCAACGAGAACCACAGGCGGTTGATCCTGCGCTTCATCTGCGCCTCGCTGTACATATACTTGCCGTCACGGTAGCGGTATGATCCGCCGAGCCCCATGATCCGCACCCCGCCGACCTCACAGACCGTATCATCGATGCAGATACAGCCCTCGGGCTCACGACAGTTGCGGTCGTCATGATTTCCGTGGACATACAGGAGCGGGCATCCCGCCATGGTGACAAGAAACTCAAGATATTCGGTGTCGAGATCTCCGCAGGCGATGATCAGATCAAAGTCCTTGAGCTTTCCGGGGGTATAGAAGTCGTAGTAGAACTTTGATTCGACATCAGCTACCGCTAATATCCTCATCTCTCTTCACCGGCTTTCGGCAGGGGCTTCTCGTCGGGATCGATGACGATACTCTGCGCCTTCTCGACGCCCGCCATCTCGACGGTCGCCTTGCCCATCGGGGTCATCTCGTCATAGGTCGGGATAGAACCGACGACATTCTCCACGAGATAGTCCATGTCGATGATCTGCTCCTGACGCAGGGCGCGCTGCTCTTCGCCGACGATCTCGCCGCTCTGCGTGAAAATCGGGGTCATGAACGGGTTACACACATTGTGGATGATACCTTCTCTTAAAAAGTCGCCGAAGCGTCTCGACGCGATGGAGAGGGTCTTGGAGTACTCGACATCCACCACGCCCGCACTCATCCCAAAGTAATAGTTGAGCGCCTTGTCGGAGCTCTCATACTCCGCCTGGATAGTCTTGTTGAGCACTCTTCTGAGGATCTCTTCATAGTAGACGCCCCACCTATAGACAGCGACCGCGAGGAAGTCCTTCTTGTCCTTGTTGACATAAGAGAGTCCGAAGGTGTTGCGGTCATCCTCCAGGAAACGCGCGGTATCCTGAGAGGAAATGAAGTGGATATCCTGCTCGGCGAGCGCCAAAGCGGCGTCCTTCGCGCCTTTGACCGCTGACCACTCGAGATAGATCTTTGAGCGCGGATTCGACATCTGCGCGCCTAAGGCAAACGCGTTGATGCCCGCGATCTGACCGAAGATCGGATAGTCGCAGACATAGCCGATCTTACCGGAATCCGAGAGCGAGCCCGCGATCGCGCCTAAGATAAACTTCGCCTCATACATACGGGTGTAGTAGGTGCGGATATAGCGGTGGGATTTGTTCAGAGAGCAGTTCATGATGATGATATCGGGATGCTCGACAGCGGCTCTCAGGCTTTGCTGGAGCATTCTCGGAGAGGTGGTAAAGATCAGCTTCGCGCCCGATGAGATCGCGTCTTCGATCACCTTGAGGGGATCACCGTCCATCACATTCTCATAGGCGACGGTCTCGATCCTGTCCTCAAAGATCCGCTGCACATGGCGTCTGCCCCGCTCATGATCGTATACCCAGCCCGACTTCTCGGGGGTGCCGTCATAGAGGAAAGCGACCTTGAGCACGGGAATAGAGGGCGAGAGCACCTTCTGGATCACGCTCTGCTTCTTCTCATCGCCGGGGTCTAACTTGATTTCGATGGGCGCCTCGTTCTCCTGCAGCTTGACCTCTTCCCACATCTTGCTCAGGTTCTTCTTGATGTCGGCGGTATCGGTGGAGCGCAGCTCGGGATAGCCGTAGATCTTGATATAGCTGAGCATCGCGTCGCCGACGGTGGAGGAGAGCTTCTCTCCCCCGCTGCCGAGATACGCCTGCTTGAAGTAATAATAAACAGCGGAGAACTCTCTCCTGTCCTCCTCGCTCCATTCTTCGTCAGCCGCTTTTCCGAGGAGCTTCTGCAAGACGGCAAAGCTGCCGCGCTTGGAGAACTCGATGAAATTCACTTTGCTGTACTTATAGAAATCGACGAACTCATAGTAGAGCACGACATCCTCGTCCACGGTCTTCTCGGGCAGGATCCTCGTGACCGTCGCGGCGATATTGACCGCGCCGAAGAACTTCAGGACGCTGACGCGCTTGTTCCCCTCGGCGACATAGAAGCGGTTCATATACTCATAGGCGGTGATCGGATCGCGGATGCCCTCGGTCACATGCGCCTGACAAAGATTCTGCCACTTCTGAGAGAATTCTGTGCCCTCCTCGAGTATCGGCATGAAATTCGGGGCGAACGCGTTAACCCGCGCCCTTGTTTTGGTGCCGACGATCATATCGGCGGGGATCTGCACGAGGCCGAGCTCCACCTCTCCCGCGGTCTTCTCCGACTCCAAGAAGTCGTCAAGCGCCGGAAGCAGCGGGGACTTGCCCTTTGAAACACAGGCTCTGTATTCTTTCTGAGCGAGCTTCAACGCATCTTTATAGTAAAATTCAGGCATAGGATCACCTCGTTGTCTGTTGATCATTATTTCTTTCGCTCCGCTCTCTTCGATAATACGCTCTGAGAGCAGAACGAAGAATCAAAACGCGTTTTTCTCAAAGAACGCTTTGATCCGATCTTTGTAGTCCGGCGCTTCGTCAAAGACACAGTGAGCATACTCTCTGCCGTACATATAGAGTTCTGAGGACAGCGCTCTCGCGAGATCGTAGGAACCCTTGTCCCCTACCACCTTGTCCCCTTCGACACCGATCACCAGCGCGGGACACTGCACCTTAGAGAGCTCATAGGAGCAGTCGAACGAGAAGATCGCCTTGGCAGAGATAATGAAGCGGTGCAGATCGCGGTCAGACACCTGATCGTTCAAAGCAATCAGTGCGCTGCCGTATTTCTCGGCAAAGGGTCTTGAGTAGAGCTTATCGATGAAGTCCTCGGAGAGACCGCGGCGGTTCTTGCGTAACGCAAGATCGATCCAGCCGTATATCACCGACTCCGCGGTCGGGTTCGTCCGGCACAGAGTTGAGCCCAAGACCATGGCGTGGACCATCTCGGGATAGTCGATCGCGATATACTGGGCGATCATCCCGCCCTGAGAAGCGCCGAAGATATCGGCGTCAAAGAGCTCCAGCTCACGCATACAGATCGCGGTATCGCGCGCCATGTTGCGGATCGTGTAGCTGTCGGGCATATTCGCTCTTCTGTCAAAGACATAGACGGTATAGTCCTTTGAGAACATCTTGTAGGCGGATTCTACCGCCGGAGCGGAGAGCATCACGCTTCTCGTATCCAGTCCCGGAAGGATCACCATGGGCCTTGCTCCCTGACCGAATGAAAAGTAGGACATCTCGATGTTTTTGATTCTTAGTGTTTCCTGACGCATAGAGTACCTCTCATGTTGAGCATATTTCAAGTTTATTTTATCATAAATCGGTATCAGTGTCCATATGATTTTTACAAATCTTTCGGTAAATTCGACAGACTTGAACTCCTTTTTATTATGCGAAAGAAGAAAAATATTGACGAATACCCGTTTTTGTACTATAATAACAAACTGTGAGCCTGTGTATCAGGCAAATCTAAGATGAAATGAGGAAAATATAATGGCATTTTGCAAAAATTGCGGACAGGAAATTCAGGACGGCGCTCAGTTCTGCGGCGCGTGCGGCACACCGGTTGACGCGGCTCCTCAGCAGGAAGCACCTCAGCAGGCAACTCCTCAGCCGCAGGCAGCTCCGATGAGCGAAGAAGCGGATGTCGCCTCCAGCAGAGGCGTCGCGTGGCTCTCTTACTTAGGCCCGCTGTTCTTGATCCCGTTCTTTGTCAAAAAGACTTCGAAGTTCGCGCGTTTTCATGTTCGTCAGGGCGCGACGCTCTGCGCGCTGGAGATCGCGTATAACATCGCCAAGGGCATCCTCATGCTTCCGATCGACCTTGCGACCCGCTCCTATTACTACGGATTCTACTACCATAACTGGGTCTATCATATGTTCAACACGATCCTGAATCTCGCGCAGGTGTTCTTCCTGGTTGTCGCGATCATCGGTATCGTCAACGCGGCAAACGGCAGAAAGACCGAGCTCCCGCTGATCTCAAAGATTCCTTTCATCGCTAAGCTAATGGACAAATGGTACACCTCGATGGGCATCGATGTGACAAACGACTGATAACTAATGAAAAACAACCAGCGCTTTCGGCATCGCCGAAGGCGCTTTTTGTTTGTATTTTATAGTCGAAAATACCGAAACACCCCGAGCGGGTCGGAGTGTTTCGGTAAAGTTTTATTATCGAGGAGATTACCGTGAGGTTCTCCTTCTGAGCAAGATGATCAGCATGGGAGCGCACAGAAGAACTATCGCGGCGAGTATCGGGACAGCCGTATCCTGTCCGGTAGCGGTCGAGGAGCGATTAGCGGCTGTGCTTGAAGAGTTGCCGGAGGAAGCCGTCCCTGCCGATGCGGCGGATGAGGTGGTACCGCTCCCCTCTGAGCCGGAGGGGGTTGTAGAATCCTGAGCGGATGAACCGTCTCGTCCGGCGGACTGTCCTCCCGAAGAGGTGTTTGCCGAAGAATCCTTCTCTCCCGAGCCGGTGGTGTGGGCTGTATCAGATGATCCGCTCTGAGCGCCTGACTTTGACGCCTGCCATAGGATCCCCTCTACCCCCGACTCTGCGATCGCCGAAGCGATATCGTCCTGTCCAAGCCCAAGCGTGGCGGCGACATCGTCGATCAGCTGCTGGTCAGACTTTCCGGAATAGGTCCTCGCGTTGTTGAGCGTATTCTGCAAAAATTCGACGAACATCTTATACGGCGAGGTAGACGCGGCGCAGCAGGTGCCGACGACATTGCCGATGGAGGTAATCTTGAGCTCCGGACCGTAGACGGATTTATCCTGACCCTTCCAGAACGCCGCCTGCGCCGACTGCTCGGAGTTGACGGGATTCTCATAGACGCTGCCGTCACAGTAGGCGGTGTCCCCGATACAGGGTGCGCCCGCGAGCAGATTGTAGGTCTGTATCTCGGAGGGCTGTGCGTAGAAGATCACACCATACTGCTTGCCTTCTTCTATCGTGATACCCTTATCGTCGAGGTTATATCCCCAGATACCGTTTCCCATATCCTCACAGCGGGTCTTCTTTGAGCCCCAATCGTTGAGCTTTACACCGCTCTCGATCTCCCAGATGTGACAGCAGATGCGGTCGAAGTTCTGCCACCCGGCAGAGGTACTGTCAAAGAAAAAGTAGTTTGCGGCCGCGGACGGTACCAAATTATCACTGTCATCAGACGCGATCTCCGCCTGCTCGGCAAAGGCCGGAGCCGAGAGACACAACATTAGTATCATACAAAGAATAACGGATAATATTTTTCTCATAGTTTGCTCCTTTAATCAAGATTGATTTCCTCCGGTGAGATATCGGAATTCTCGAGGATAAAATACGGCGCGTCAGAGATATATTCTTTGAACCAGTCTCGTTTATGGTCGTCGAGATGATAGATCTGAACGCTGACATTGTTCTCTCTGTCGTTAAGCGCCGCGCTCTCGATACAGTAACACTCATCGGGGAAGTCTTCCTGCAATACGCGCTGTCTGTCAAAGAGAGCTTTGACCGCGTCATCGAGCTCCTTGTACGAATAATCACACTTTCTGACCGCGATATCGCTCTCAAAGAGGAGATACTTCTCTGCGTCGAGATCGGTGACAAGAACCACCCACTCTTCATCATCACCTAAGTAGCACCCGCCGTACAGATCGGGATGAGCGAACGAGAACGCGCGAATCACAGATCCGATATCCGTCTGATCTTCCATATATTTCGTACGCAGGATCAGCGCACCGTGCTCATCCTCCGTAAGGTCGAAGGTCATCCCCTTTGTCACATAGGTCTCATCGGTAAAATGCACCTTGACCACCATCATCACCGTGTCGTCACGGTATTCTTCGAACAGCTCCTCGAAGATCTTCTGATAGTCGACAACCCTGACGCCGTTTGGATCCAATGATGTATAGCTTTCATCGGAGAACCGACCGGAAGTGTCCTTATATGAGAAATATAGATACGGGGTGTCATCATTCTCTCCCGCGATCAGGATACTGCCCGATGACTCTTCCATCACTTCGCCGGGGATAACGCTGAAAGAATGGGAGCCCTCGATGTCCCCGCCGTCTTCTCCTCTGACAGTGAAAGCCTGCGTCTCGGGCTCTCGCGCGTCTTTGACGGCGTAATATTCGAGAGAGCTTCCGTCCGACGACAGAACAATCGTATAGCCGGTTTCTCCGTCAAGGCTGAAGTACCGGTCGCCCTTGAGGACAAAATCGACGGACTCGATATCCTTGCCCTCGATTTGGATCTCCGGCAGACGAAAGCTCGCGGTGATCTCCATCTCTTGATAAGAGCCTTCCTCATACGGCTCCAAGCTCCACCGGTTCTCCTCTCCGTCTTTGTAGCTGACATTCAGCCCCCAAGAGTCGGGAACCAAAGAGCCGAAGCCCACATAATTTTTGTTATCCACCTCAGCTGCGCCCGCCTTGAGGACAAAGCTGTAGCCGGAGGACTCTTCACTTTTTTCGTTCGTGTGAGATACCTTCGGGAAGATGATGACCGAGACGATGATAAGCACCAGCGCCGCCGCTATCGCAGAGATAATCCCGACAGTTTTCTTCTGATTCCGTTGTTCAAAAGAGATTACTTCTTTTATATCTATATCCGTTGATCTCATACGATCAATCCCTTTTTGGATCACATCGTTACTGAGCCTCAGCTCATCGATCAGGCGGATATATTCTGACTGTTTCATCACATCACCTTCTTATTCTTCAAGTAATAGACGCAGCTTCTTGCGCGCTCTTCTCAGCTGAGAGCTGACGGTATTCTCGGAGAGCGACAGGAGCTTTGCGACCTCTTTGACCGAATAGCCCTCATAGTAGTAGAGATATAAAACGGTGCGGTATTTTGAAGGGAGCGAGGAGAGCTCTTCGTACAGGCTCTGATGCTCTTCTGAACAGATATTCTCCGCCGATTCAAGGGGTTCTGTCCTGTGGCGAGAGACGCTTTTGTGAAAATTCTTGCACTTGTTGATCGTGGCGCGAATCAGCCAGTGCCGCAGATGCTCGTCATCATCAAGGGGAGCGGATGATGAGAGCAGCGCGACGCAGACATCCTGAAAGATATCTTCGGCGTCATGGCGCGACTTGACATTACTCAGCGCAAGTCGGTAGATCATATCGGCATAACGGCGGATGGCTTCTTCCGCCTTCTGCTTCTTTTGCTCCAACTCATTCTCCCCCTTTCACTATGAATACAACCGAGAATCCCCTCAGCGTGCATGGGATGAAAAAATATTTACGGTTTTATGAAACGCCTTACAAATCGGGTGCGGGTGTCCCGCCCTCAACTCTTCACTCTTACCTCTTCACTAAAAAAGCACCCTCTCGGGTGCTTTCTCTTACTCGTGAAAATCGAGGATGATTTTTTCTTTGGTTGATTTGAACTGGGTCAGCTTGACGCCCGCGGAGGTGAACATCTTCTTCGATGCGATCGTCGCATCACTGTCCGCGTACTTATCGTACATATAGATAACCTCGCTGATGCCCGACTGGATGATCGCCTTGGCGCATTCGTTGCAGGGGAAGAGATCGACATAGATCTTCGCGCCCTTTAAGGACTTGCCGTTCGCGTTCAGGATCGCGTTGAGCTCCGCATGGACGACATAGGGATACTTGTTCTCGCTGCCTTCTCGCTCCCACGGATACATATCGTCGGAGCAGCCGTAGGGGAAGCCGTTGTAGCCGGTCGACAGGATAATGTTGTTCTTATCAACAATACAGGCGCCCACCTGGGTGTTGGGGTCTTTGGAACGCTTCGCGGCGAGCAGCGCGACGCCCATAAAATATTCTTTCCAAGAAATATAATCTTCTCTTTTCATCAGTTCACCTCATTTTAGATTTCAATTTCCTTGTCTTAGTATATATGAATCTTTTCTTTTGTGTCAAGTACTTTTGCAATATTTCGTTATGAACGGAGAAAAAACCACAAGATACGGTATCTCTGCCACAGTAGACAAAAGTACTAAAAAATGAGTTTAGCTTGAAAAAATCTTTGGAGCCAAAAGAATCTTATAATTCTTTATTGACATTGACTTTATCTACCTTTTTTGCTATAATGACCTCAATCAATCTTTAAGACGATACAGAGAGATCGGCAAGATTATTATAATAGAAGGCATTTTGATATGCCCTTATTCGGTATGGTAGTCTTGCTTTTGCAAGGCTTTTTTCTTTGGAGGAATTATAATGATTGTTAAGAACAATGCTTATCAGGTAAGAACCATCAACGAGCTTTCGCCCGCTGTACGCGAGGAGCTCAAAGTTGTTGCCGACCTCTCAAATACTGACAAATACGCTGTTTTTCCCGGCTTCTGTGATGTGCATGTGCATTTCAGAGAGCCGGGTTTTTCATATAAAGAGACGATCAGAACCGGATCCCTGGCGGCGGCTAAAGGCGGGTATACCGCGGTATGCGCGATGCCGAACCTCTCTCCCGTGCCCGACTGTGTCGATCATATCGAGGCAGAGCGCAAGATCATCGAGAGGGACGCTCTGATCGATGTGCTCCCCTACGCTTCCATCACGGTGGAAGAAAAAGGGCTTGAGCTCTCGGATATTGACGCGCTCTCTCCCCTGTGCGTCGCGTTCTCCGACGACGGCAGAGGGGTACAGGATGAGAACATGATGCGGGAAGCGATGAAAAGAGCGAAGAAAACCGGCAAGATCATCGTCGCCCACTGTGAGGATAATTCGCTTTTAAAAGGAGGCTATATTCATGACGGCGCCTACGCAAAAGCACACGGCCACCGCGGCATCTGCTCAAAGTCCGAGTGGGGTCCCATCGAGCGGGATCTGAGGCTCTGTGAAGAGACGGGATGCGACTATCATGTCTGTCACATCTCGACCAAAGAGAGCGTAGAGCTCATCAGAGAAGCAAAATGTCGCGGGGTCAAAGTCACCTGCGAGACCGCACCGCACTATCTTCTCTTAGATGAGAACGATCTTCAGGAAGACGGACGCTTCAAGATGAATCCCCCGCTTCGCTCCAAAGAAGACAGAGAGGCACTGATAAAGGGGATCCAAGACGGCACGATCGATATGATCGCGACCGACCATGCGCCCCACGCGGCGGACGAGAAGAACAAAGGTCTCGAGAAGTCCGCCTTCGGCATCGTCGGGATCGAGACCGCCTTCCCTCTATTATACACCTACTTAGTCAAGAAGGGCGTGATCTCTCTCGAACGGCTCATCGAGCTGATCGCGAAAAATCCGCGCGAGCGGTTCTCCATCCCCTATTCTGAAGACGACTTCTCTGTCTGGGATCTGACAGATACATACAGGATCGATCCCGACACATTCCTGTCAAAGGGCAGAGCGACGCCCTTCGAGGGATATACGGTGCAGGGCAGGTGCCTTGTGACCTTTAAAAACGGAAAACCTGTTTATATGAACAAATAAATATAAACCGATACTTTGGAAGGTATCACATCTTGGGAGGTATTATCATGGCAAAAAGAACAGACATCAAAAAGGTGCTCATCATCGGCTCGGGGCCGATCGTCATCGGTCAGGCGGCAGAGTTTGACTATGCAGGTACACAGGCGTGCTTAGCCCTCAAAGAAGAAGGCTATGAGGTCATCCTCTGCAACTCTAACCCCGCGACGATCATGACCGACACCCAGATCGCGGACAAGATCTACATGGAGCCGCTGACGCTCGAGTATATCGCGAAGATCCTTCGATATGAGCGCCCCGACGCGATCGTCCCCGGCATCGGCGGTCAGACAGGGCTCAACCTCGCGATGCAGCTTGAGAGAAAGGGCATCTTAAAGGAATGCGGCGTACAGCTCTTAGGCACCTCTTCCGAAAGTATCGAGAAGGCGGAGGACAGAGAGCTCTTCAAAGAGATGTGCGAATCCATCGGCGAGCCGGTCATCCCCTCCGAGATCACCTACAGCCTCGACGAAGCGAAGAAGGCTGCAGAAGAGATCGGCTATCCCGTTGTGCTGCGTCCTGCGTTCACCTTGGGCGGCACCGGCGGCGGTTTCGCGAATAACGAAGAAGAGCTGATCGAGATCGGCAGAAACGCGTTTCAGCTTTCTCCCGTGCATCAGGTTCTGATCGAAAAATCCGTCAAAGGATATAAAGAGATCGAGTTCGAAGTCATGCGTGACTCTAATGACACCGCCATCACCATCTGCGGTATGGAGAATGTCGACCCCGTGGGCGTGCATACCGGCGACTCGATCGTCGTCGCGCCGATCCTCTCCTTAAACGAGAAGGATCTCAAGATGCTCAACGACAGCGCCATCAAAATCATCAGAGAGTTAAAGATCGAGGGCGGATGTAATGTGCAGTTCGCGCTTGATCCCAACTCTTCGAAATATTATCTGATCGAAGTCAACCCGCGTGTTTCGCGTTCTTCGGCATTAGCGTCTAAAGCGTCGGGCTATCCGATCGCGCGCGTCACAGCGAAGATCGCGATGGGTATGTCCTTGGAAGAGATCCCTGTCGCGGGCGGCACCGCCGCGATCGAGCCGTCGCTCGACTATATCGTCGCGAAGTTTCCGCGCTTCCCGTTCGACAAGTTCTCTGACGCTCCCAACACCCTGGGTACCCAGATGAAGGCGACCGGCGAAGTGATGGGCATCGGCTCCACCTTAGAAGAATGTTGTCTCAAGTCCGTCCGTTCCTTAGAGACCGGCGTGTGCCACTTCCATCTGCCGAAATTCGATAATTATTCTAAAGAAGAATTATTAGATTATATCTCCGAGTTCAAAGACGACAACATCTACGCGATCTTCGAGCTGCTCAGAAGAGGAGAACCGATCGAGAAGCTCCACGAGATCACCATGATCACCGAGCTGTTCTTAGAATCCTTCCAAAAGATCGTGAAGATGGAAAATTCTCTGAAAGAAAATAAAAACGACATCGCACTCCTAAAAGGAGCGAAGGTGATGGGCTTCTCCGACAGCTTCATCGCAAATGTCTGGGATACCGAAGAGATCGCGATATATCACACCCGCAAGGAGCACGGCATCACCCCGATCTTCCGCATGGTAGACACCCTGCACACCGGCAAGTACATCGCTTATCTCTACTCTTCGTACTCCGGCAAGAACGACTCGCGCCTCTCGGATAAGAAGAAGATCGTCGTTCTCGGCGCGGGCCCGATCCGTATCGGTCAGGGCGTAGAGTTCGACTACTCCACCGTCCACGCGGTACAGACCATCCGCCGCTCGGGATATGAAGCCATCATCATCAACAACAACCCCGAGACAGTCTCCACCGACTACACCACCGCCGACAAGCTCTACTTTGAGCCGCTCACTCCCGAGGATGTGATGGCGATCATCGACTTTGAACAGCCCGAGGGCGTCATCGCCTCCTTAGGCGGTCAGACCGCGATCAATCTTGCACAGCCGCTGATGGACAGAGGAGTGAAGATCATCGGCACAGACTGTGCGGCGATCGAGCGAGCGGAGAACCGCGACAGCTTCAACGCGATCATCAAGGACTTAGGCATCCCTCAGCCCGCGGGCAAGGCGGTCACCTCGATCGAAGAGGGCGTCAAGGCGGCAGAAGAGATCGGCTATCCGGTGCTTGTCCGTCCGTCCTTCGTCTTGGGCGGCAGAGCGATGCAGATCGTCAGTAAAGAAGCAGACCTCAGACACTATCTCAAGACAGCCGTCGAGATCGACGAGGATAAACCGGTCTTAGTTGACAAATATATCGTCGGCAAAGAGGTCGAGGTAGACGCGATCTGCGACGGCAGAGATGTGTTTGTTCCCGGTATCATGGAGCTCGTAGAACGCACCGGCGTCCACTCGGGTGACAGTATCTCGGTCTATCCGTCGTTTTCGATCTCCGACAAGGTCAAGGGCATCATCCTCCAGTACGCAAAGAAGCTCGGCACCGCTATCGGCATCGTCGGCTTATACAATATTCAGTTTATCGTTGACAAAAATGACGATGTGTATATCATAGAAGTAAACCCGAGATCATCGAGGACCGTACCGTTCCTCTCTAAATCCACCGGCTACTCGCTTGCGGACATCGCGACCGAGGTCATCCTCGGCAAATCCTTAAAGGAACAGGGCATCTTCGACCTCTATCCCGAGGAGAAGAAGCGCTTCTATGTCAAAGTGCCGGTCTTCTCGTTCCAGAAGATCAAGGGCTTAGACGCATATCTCTCCCCCGAGATGAAGTCTACCGGTGAGGCGATCGGCTATGACAAGTCGCTCTCCCGCGCGATGTACAAGGCGCTGACCGCCTCGGGCATGAAGCTGCAGAACTACGGCACCGTCATCGTCACCCTCGCCGATGAGGATAAGGAAGAAGCGGTTCCGCTTGTCAGACGCTTCTACGATCTCGGCTTCAACATCGAAGCGACCGACCTGACCGCGAAGACCATGCGCTCCCACGGCATCAAGACCAGAACCCTGAAGAAGATCTCTGAGGGCTCTACCCAGATTTTAGACGCCATCCGCGCGGGATATGTCAGCTATGTCATCAACACCAGAGCGATCCTCTCGGGTGTGCACTTTGAAGACGGTACCGCGATCCGCCGCACGGCGATCGAGAACGGCGTGACCATCTTCACCTCTTTAGACACGGTACGCGTGCTCCTTGATGTCTTAGAGGAGACCACGCTGACGATCTCTACCATCGACGCATAATATCTCCCTTTGGTAAAGGGAGATGTCAGCATAAGCTGACAGAAGGATTGTACATTTTCCGACCGAAGGGAGAAACCATATTTGAAAGACACGATCTTCACCATCACCGAGAATAAAAAAATCGCGAAGGATGTCTATCGGATGACGCTTAAAGGCGACACCGAGGAGATCAAACGCCCCGGACAGTTCGTCAATATCAAGCTCGACGGGCTCTATCTGAGACGGCCGATCTCCGTCTGTGACTGTGAGGGCGACACGCTGACCCTCATCTACAAGGTCGTCGGAAAGGGCACCCGTCAGATGAGCCTGATGAAAGAGCGCGAGACGCTCAATATCCTGACGGGGCTCGGCAACGGCTACGACACCTCTCTCTCAGAAAGCACTCCCCTGCTCTTGGGCGGCGGGGTCGGCGTGCCTCCCCTCTATCTGCTCGCAAAAGAACTCATATCACAAGAAAAAAAGGTCACCGTCGTCCTCGGCTTCAACACCGCTGACGAGGTCTTCTATGAAGAAGAATTTCGCTCCTTGGGCTGTGATGTCACGGTTGTCACCGTTGACGGCTCATACGGCAAGCGCGGCTTCGTCACCGACGCGCTGCCTTCGCTCTACAGCTACTTCTACACCTGCGGTCCCGAGCCGATGCTCAAAGCGGTATATCAGAAGACGGACACATCGGGACAGCTGAGCTTTGAAGAACGCATGGGCTGCGGCTTCGGCGCGTGTATGGGCTGCTCCTGCAAGACCCTCACGGGCTACAAGCGCATCTGCAAGGACGGCCCTGTGATGAAGAAGGAGGAGATCTTATGGACAGACTGAGCGTCACTCTCTGCGGCATCCCGCTCTCAAACCCCGTGATCCCCGCGTCGGGGACCTTCGGCTACGGTTATGAGTTCGCAGAGCTCTATGATATCAACATCTTAGGCACCTTCTCCTTCAAGGGCACCACCAAAGAGCCTCGTTTCGGCAACCCCACCCCACGGATCGCCGAATGCACCGCGGGGATGATCAACGCCGTCGGGCTGCAGAATCCGGGCGTCGAGAAGGTCATCTGTGATGAACTGCCGAAGCTGAAGAAAGTTTTCAATAAGCCCGTGATGGCGAATGTCTCGGGCTTCTCCCTCGAAGAATACGCGTATACCTGCGAGCGGCTGAACTCATGTGACGAAGTCGGATGGATCGAGGTCAATGTCAGCTGTCCGAATGTTCACTCGGGCGGGATGAGCTTCGGCGTCGATAAGAGCGAAGCGGCAAAGGTGACCCGCGCGGTCAAGAAGGTCACGACAAAGCCGGTCATCCTCAAGCTCTCGCCCAATGTCACCGATATCGTCAGCATCGCAAAAGCCTGTGAAGAGGCGGGCGCCGACGGCATCAGCCTGATCAACACCCTGCTCGGGATGCGGATCGATCTTAAGACCAAGCGCCCCGTGATCAAAAACACGATGGGCGGCTTCTCGGGACCCGCGGTCTTCCCCGTGGCGCTGAGGATGGTGTATCAGGTCGCTCATGCCGTGAAGATCCCGGTCGTCGGAATGGGCGGCGTCAGCTGTGCGGAGGATGTCATCGAGATGATGCTCGCGGGCGCCTCGGCGGTAGAAGTGGGAGCGCAGAATCTCATCGACCCGTTCGCGTGCAAAAAGATCATCGAGGATCTCCCCCAAGCGATGGATCGCCACGGGATCGACCGTCTCGAAGATATTATCGGAAAAGCATAAACACAAAGGAGATAGATAAATATGGGAAAGGATGTTATTGTCGCCTGTGATTTTTCATCAAAGAAGCAGGTGCTCGACTTTCTCGAGCTTTTCGAGCAGGAAGAGAGAAAGCCGTTCTTAAAGATCGGGATGGAGCTCTACTACGCAGAGGGTCCCGAGATCGTCAGAGAGATCAAGAGAAGAGGTCACAGGATCTTCCTCGACCTCAAGCTCCACGATATCCCGAACACCGTCAGAAAGTCGATGGCGGTGCTCTCGCGCCTTGATGTCGATATCGTCAACCTCCACGCCGCCGGAACGGTGAACATGATGAAAGCGGCACTCGAGGGGCTCCTACGCGAAGACGGCACACGACCGCTTCTGATCGCCGTGACACAGCTGACCTCTACCGATCAAAAGAGTCTCGAAGAGGATCTTATGATCCACGAGCCGATCGACAAGGTCGTCATGCACTACGCGTTGAAAGCGAAAGAAGCAGGTCTCGACGGCGTCGTCTGCTCTCCCTTGGAAGCGAAGAAGGTACACGATACCTGCGGCGCGGATTTTCTGACGATAACGCCGGGCGTGCGTTTTAAGGACTCTGATGTCGGCGACCAGAAGCGTGTCATGACGCCCAAAGCAGCATCCGAGATCGGCTCAGACTACATCGTCGTCGGCAGACCCATCACAGCGGCGCCCGATCCCGTCGCGGCATACAGAAGGTGCTGTGAAGATTTCATCAATGAAGGAGTATAATATGGAACTGTCAAGAAAGATCGCGCAGGATCTGTTAAAAATAAAAGCGGTGTTCTTAAGCCCCGAGAAGCCCTTCACCTGGGCGTCGGGCATCAAGAGCCCCATCTACTGCGACAACCGTCTCACCCTGACCTCTGTTGATGTCAGAAACGATGTGGAAGAAGGTCTTGCCGAGACGATCCGAACAAACTACTCCGACGCAGAAGTGCTGATGGGCACCTCCACCGCGGGCATCGCTCACGCGGCGATCGTCGGACATCTCATGCAGCTGCCGATGGGCTATGTCCGCTCGGGCAACAAGGATCACGGCAGACAGAACCGCATCGAGGGCAGGCTTGAGAGTGGTCAGAAGGTCGTCGTGGTCGAGGACCTGATCTCTACCGGCGGATCGGTACTCGATGTCGTCGACGCGCTCAAGGAAGCGGGCGCCGAGGTCTTGGGCATCGTCTCGATCTTCACCTACTCGATGCAGAAAGGGCTTGATCGACTGAGAGACGCGAATGTGCAGAACATCTCGCTGACTGACTTTGATACCGTGATCGAGGTCGCGGCAGAAGAAGGATATATTGCGCCCTCGGATATCGAACGGCTCAAAAAGTTCAGAGCGAATCCCTCTGACGAAAGCTGGATAGGAGAGATAAAATGATCAAAAGCGTAATCGATATCTTGGATCTCTCCACCGAAGAGCTGGAGGAGCTGATCAAAACCGCGCAGGATATCATCAGTAATCCCGATGACTACGCCGACGCGTGCAGAAGAAAGAAGCTCGCGACCCTGTTCTTTGAGCCTTCTACCAGAACGAGGCTCAGCTTTGAGGCGGCGATGTACGAGCTGGGCGGCAATGTGATCTCGGTCTCGAGCGCGGACTCATCCTCCGCCGCAAAGGGAGAGTCGGTCGCGGATACCGTCAAGACCGTCTCCTGCTACGCCGATATCATCGCCCTGCGTCATCCGAAGGAGGGCGCCGCGACCGTCGCGGCTCACGCGTCAAAGATCCCCGTGATCAACGCGGGCGACGGCGGTCACTGTCACCCCACCCAGACGCTCGCCGACCTTCTCACCATCTATCGGGAGAAAGGGCGCTTCTCGGATCTGACGATCGGCCTGTGCGGCGACCTCAAGTTCGGCAGGACCGTCCACTCCCTCATCAACGCTCTGACCAGATACAACAATGTCCGCTTTGTGCTTATTTCTCCTGAAGAATTAAAGGTGCCGAGCTATGTCAAGCGCGATGTCCTTAAGGAGAAGGGCTACTCCTATGTCCAGACCACGAGTCTCGAGTCGTATATGCCCGAGCTCGACATCCTCTATATGACCAGAGTGCAGAGAGAGCGCTTCTTCAACGAAGAAGACTATCTGCGCTTGAAAGACAGCTATATCCTCACCCCGGATAAGCTGACTAACGCGAAGAAAGATCTCTCCATCCTCCACCCCCTCCCCAGGGTCAACGAGATCGCGGTCTCAATCGACGACGATCCGAGAGCCTGCTACTTCAAGCAGGTCTCAAACGGCAAATATATGAGGATGTCGCTGATACTGAAGCTCTTGAAGGAGGCGGGCAGAATATGAATATCGACGCGATCAGAAACGGAATTGTTATCGACCATATCAAAGCCGGCATGGGGATGCAGCTCTACGAACTCTTGCACCTTGACCGCCTCGATGTCTCCGTCGCGATCATCAAGAATGTATCATCCCGAAAGATGGGCAGGAAGGACATCATCAAGATCGACGCGGATATCCCCGTAGATCTCGATATCGTGGGCTTTGTCGATCCCGACGCGACCATCAATATCATCAAGGACGGCAGTGTCGAAAAGCGCACCTTAGAGCTACCCGAGCGGCTTGTCGGCGCGATCAAATGCAAGAATCCCAGATGCATCACCACCACCGAGCAGGAGCTCGAGCATATCTTCAAGCTCACTGACCGGCGCAACAAGGTGTACCGTTGTATCTACTGTGAGACCAAGGCAGAAAACCTGAAATGATTAATAATGAATAATTAATAGCTGTGGAAAGGCGCTGCCCTTACCCGACTAATAAAATGCAGGGCAAGGCGCCCTCGACTTGCCGCAGCAGCGAAAAAAGGCTCCGAATATGATCGGAGCCTTTTTTCTTTGGTGTATTCAGGAGAATTATCGTTTGCGCAAGTACGGTTTATCAGCCATCAGTCAATACTTGCGAGATGTCTTTGAATCTTGGTGGCGTCGATGATGGTGGTCTCGCCGTCGGCATCATAGTCTGAATACCGTTTGACCTGAGACCAGGTTTCCTCTAAAAAGATGATCTCGTCATCCGCGCCGAAATCTCTGAGGCTTGCAAGACACTGCTGGATCATCGTCGCATCGATAACAGTGATCTTATTGTCTTTATCCATATCTCCGAGGAGTTTACCGTAAGAGGTAGCAGTAAATACCTCCTCCAAGCCGTCATACCGTTCGGGATAGGCAGTTAAAATATCAAAGAAGCGATCCTGCTTGACATCATAGATGCCGCATCCGAATGAGAAGGGAATATTCCGGACATCGCTCGTCACCGCCCGGTGTCCGATGATCTCAAAATAAGGTGCTCCGATCAATACATTCGTGATCTCATACGCCTCGACCATCACCCAATCGATGTCGCCGTTCTCGTCTTCGTGACAGTAGGTCTCTTTATACCTGTACTCCTTTCCGTTCATCCATTCGGCGAATCGGTCTTCATAGAGATTAGGGGTGACTTCATACTCCGTGGGCATCGTCGGATCGGGCTCTGTCAGCGGCTCTGTCGGGTTATCATATACAACATTGCTCTCATCCACAAGCATAGCTACTTCACTCAAGGAGGCGAGGCTCATCACATCCTTCGCCTTGACGGTGAGATAGATGATCGGCGTCAGGTGAGAGATATCATTCACAGTGACATCGACCTGTGCCGAGATGCGGTCGGCGTACTCCTTGTTCTTGCGCTCATGGTATTCGCGGTTGATCTCAATACGCTTTCTGCGGTATTCGTTGATCTCTTCATGGGTCTCTAAGCCTTCGTCGCTAAAGCCGTAATAGATGTACTTACCGTAGGCGAGCCACGCGCTCACCTTTAGCTCTTCGTCCCCGTCAATGGATGCGAGCTTGCTCAGAAAAGTGTCCGGAGAGAGCTTTTCTTCAGCCGGTGATGTACAGGGGATATCCTCATCAGGGATCGTGATAGACTTTACCATCTCGATCGCAGCGACCGCGTTGATCGACGAATACGGCAGCCCGACATGGATGACGCCCTCATGGAAGGTGCCGATCTCGCAGTAGGTCATCTCGTCGATCTTCTGACACAGAGCGGAGTTCGCGAGGACCCAGTTCTCATAGTCTTGATAGTCATAGGTGATCTCGGTCACAAGACCGCCGTCGGAATGTGTTCTGATCTGCTCTTTGAGCTCTTCTGAGATCTTATCGCTCAGGGTTGTTTCGGCAAATGCGGTGACGCTCAGCAAAGAGAGCACCAGAGCAAGGATCAATAAAATAGATATGGCTTTTTTCATCATGATCATCCTTTCTTTTGGTAAGAAGATGTATGCTTCTATATGTATAACGAAACAGAACGCCGTTTTTATACAATTATTTTAAAAAAATTTTTATTTTTTTTAATTTTTTTGAAAAAAGAAAAACCGGCTTCCGAGATCATCGGAAACCGGCTGTGAAAATCGGTTATTTCTTCTCTTCGAAGGTGAAACGCTCACCGTCAAAGTCGCACAGGATCGGCTTAGTGCGGTCGAAGTCTGCTTCCAGCATCCGCTCGGAGAGTTTGTCCTCGATGTTCGAGGTAATCGCTCTTCTAAGCGGTCTTGCGCCGTAGGTGATGTCAAAGCCCTCGTCGGAGATCCGCTCGACCGCCTTATCGGAGAACTCGATCTCAACGCCCAAGGAGGACAGACGCTTCTGTAAAACAGAGAGCATCTTGGAGGCGATCTCCTTGATCTCATCCTTTGTGAGCTGATCAAAGACGATGATGTCGTCCACACGGTTCAGAAATTCCGGACGGAATACCGCCTTGAGCTCTGAGAGCGCAAGCTCGCGGATGTCATCTCTGCTCTTCTTCTCTTCTGTATCCGCTGAAAAGCCGAGCATCTCTCTGCGGTCAGAGATCGCTCTTGCGCCGACATTCGAGGTCATGATGATCACGGTGTTCTTGAAGTCGACCGTTCTGCCCTGCGCGTCGGTGAGCCTGCCGTCCTCTAAGATCTGGAGCAGCATATTGAACACATCGGGGTGCGCCTTCTCAATCTCGTCGAAGAGGATGACGGAATAGGGCTTTCTCCTGACAGCCTCGGTGAGCTGACCGCCTTCGTCATAGCCGACATATCCGGGAGGAGAGCCGACCAGACGCGATACGGTATGCTTCTCCATATATTCGCTCATATCAAGCCTGAGCATCGCGTTCTCGTCGCCGAACATCGCCTGCGCCAGCGCCTTACAGAGTTCGGTCTTGCCGACGCCTGTGGGGCCTAAGAAGATGAAGGAGCCGGTGGGTCGCTTGGGATCTTTGATACCTACTCTGCCCCTGCGGATCGCGCGGGAGACAGCCGAGACCGCCTCGTCCTGACCGACGACCCTCTCATGGAGGATCTGCTCCATATTGAGGAGCCGCTCGGACTCTTCTCGGGTAAGCTCGACGACGGGAATCTTCGTCCATGAGGAGACGATAGCGGCGATGTCCTCGCTGTGTACCTCCCCCGATACCTCGTTCTGCTTCTTTTGCCAGTCGGACTTTGCTTTCAAAAGCTCATCCTGCAGGTTCTTCTGCTCATCGCGGATGGATGCCGCGCGCTCGAAGTCCTGCACGCTGACCGCGGCGGACTTCTCCTGTTCAGCCTGCTCGATCCTTGCTTCGAGATCCTTGATCTCATCGGGATAGGTCAGGGCGCTCAGGCGCACCTTAGACGCCGCCTCGTCGATCAGATCGATCGCCTTGTCGGGCAGATAGCGGTCGGCGATATAGCGAGATGAGAGTTTGACGGCGGCGTCGATCGCTTCGTCGGTGATCTTCACCTTATGATGCGCTTCGTAGCGGTCGCGAAGACCTCTGAGGATCTTGACCGCGTCCTCTTCGGACGGCTCGCCTACGCTGACGGGCTGGAATCTTCTCTCCAGCGCCGCGTCCTTCTCGATATACTTGCGGTATTCATCCAAGGTGGTCGCGCCGATCACCTGAAAGTCGCCGCGCGCCAGAGAAGGTTTTAAGATATTCGCGGCATCGGCGGAACCCTCCGCGGAACCCGCGCCGATGATGGTGTGGAGCTCATCGATGAAGAGGATGACATTCTTCGCCTTCTTGACCTCGTCGATCGCGTTCTTGATCCTATCCTCAAAGTCGCCTCTGTACTTGGTGCCGGCGATCATGCCGGTGAGGTCTAAGGAGACAACCCGCTTGTCCTTTAAGAGCTCGGGAACCTCACCCGACGCGATCTTCAGCGCCAGTCCTTCGGCAACGGCGGTCTTGCCGACGCCGGGCTCGCCGATCAGGCAGGGGTTATTCTTCGTTCTGCGGGAGAGGATCTGGATGATTCGCGCGATCTCCTCTTCTCTGCCGATGACGGGATCGATCTCGCCGTCCTTCGCCGCCTTGGTCAGGTCGCGAGAAAAGGAGTCGAGCGTCTTGGTGGGAGAGTTCGGATCGGTCGCCGTAGGACCGTTCTCTGATGTATCGTCGGCGATATTGCCCGAAAGGGCGGTGTTCAGAGAGTTCAGCACATTCTTAGGCTCTACGCCGAGCTCAGTGAGATAGCGCATCGCGTAGCTGTCGCGCTCTGAGAGCAGCGCGATCAAAAGATGCTCTGTGCCGACATAGTTGTGGTTATATCTCGATGACGCGAGGACCGCCATCTGGAGGATCCTCTTGGTCCTGGGGGTGAAATCGTTTGGTGATAAAGCGACAGGGGCAGAGGTGTCGGATGTTGATCTGATCATCTCTTCGAGCGCTTCGGCGTGGGCGCCGTTCTCTTTCAGAGCGGTCGCGGCAACGCCCGTATCTTCTCTCAAGAGTCCTAAGAGGATGTGCTCGGTGCCGATATAGCTGTGGCCCATCTCAGACGCAGACTCGATTGCAAGATTCAGCGCCTTGTTCGCTTTCTGTGTAAATCCGTTGAAGTTATACATAATGATATACCTTCCTTTCTATATTCAATTGTCTATTCAGTTGTGAGTTTCAGTTTCAGTTGAGGCGCTCCCGCAAAAGCTCTGCGCGCTTGATATCGCGCTCTTTAGGAGAAAGCTCCTCCCCATATTTTGAGAGGATCGACGCGGGCTGGATCTCACAGATCAGGCGGTCGATGTTCTCAAGCGATAAGGTGGAGAGCTTCTTTGAAGCCGCGCCAAGCCTTAAATTCGAGAGCAGGCTCATCGCTTCGTTATGATCGATAATGTAGGCTGACTTGAGAATACCCTCACTGCGGTGGATCTTGTCCTCGATCTCGATATCGGAGAGGATACGGTCTCTGACCTTGACCTCCTGAGAAATCAGCTCGCGGGTGATGTTCTTAAGATTATCGATTGCCGCTTCTTCGGAAAGTCCTAAGGAGACCTGATTCGAGAGCTGATAGAAAGCGCCCGAGGGCTTGGAGCTCTCGCCGTAGATTCCCCGTAAGGTCAGCCCTAACTTCGAGAGATTCTTGCCGATCCTGCCGATCGCGCCGGAATAGCTCAAAGCCGGCAGATGAAGCATCACGGACGCCCGAAGCGCCGTGCCGAGGTTCGTCGGGCACTGGGTAAGATACCCTAAGCGCTCAGAGAACGCAAGCTCCAAGTGCTCTGAGAGAACATCGTCGAGGTAGGACGCCGTCTTGTACGCTTCGTCAAGCGATAAGCCTTCTTTGATGACCTGCAGGCGGATATGATCCTCCTCGTTGATCATCACGCTGATGCTGTTGTCATCGGAGATCAGGAGCGCTCTGCCCTCCCCCTCCTCGGCAAACTCGGGGCTGATCAGATGACGCTCTGAGAGCGAGATCCGCCCGATCTCGGAGAGATCCTTCATGTCGATGAAATTCAATTTGATATTGCTGTGAGAGAGCGCCTCTCTGACATCACGGATGACCTTATTCTTATCCTCCGCGGAAAGCCGATTGACAAACGGATAATTCTTCAAATTGCGCGCCAGTCTGATTCTGGTGGAAACCGCTACTTCACTCATCGTTATCCCTCCATTCCCTTGAGCTCATCTCTGATCTCAGCGGCACGCTCAAAGTTCTGGGTCTTGATCGCCTGATCAAGCTCCGCCTTAAGACGGTCCGCTTTGTTCTCTGACGCGGGTTGTGTTTCATGCTTCTCTTCCTTGACCTCTCTGATCGATGAGAATCTCTTCGGGCGCTTGCCGATATGCTCGGTGTTACCGTGAACGCGGCGGATGGTGGGCATCAGCTCATCGAAGAAGGTCTCGTAGCACATCGCGCAGCCGACCTTGCCGGACTGTGAGATGTCATTGTAAGAGCTGCGGCAGACAGGACAGCGGACAGCGCCGGTCCTCTGCGGCAGCGCCGGCGAGAAGAACGAGCCTAAAAGCGATTCAAAGCTCGTATGGAAATCCGGGAACATATCGGTGTAACCCATCTTCTGAGCGCATTCTTCACAGAGCATATACTCCGTGACCTTGCCGTTGATATTGGTCTTGACATGAGTGGTTGCTTCATTTTTGTTGCAGTGTTGACATAACATTTTAAATACCTCCCTGACTGTTATGAAATATGAAAAGTGAAATATGAAATATTTTGGGAGGGCTTTGCCCTCACCTATTTATAGTAATGATATCTTCTTGAAATAATTGTCGGTTTTTAAGTGTTGTTCATGATGGTGAGCAGCATATTCTTGAAGATTGACGCCCTCAGCTTGTCGCGGTACTCGTTGGGGACATCGGCGTACGCCCTGTCTCCGAGAGCCGACGCGACCAGCCGGGCGGACAAAGGATCGATGATCCCGCGCTCTAAGAGATTTGAGAGCATGACCTCGGCGGAGCGTTTGTCAAGCTTGTCTCCGACCGAGTTGACGATATGCATCAGCATCGTCTGCTTGGGCGCCGAGATGCGGGTGATGCGGATGTAGCCTCCACCTCCGCGGCGCGACTCAACGATATATCCCTGCTCGGGCGTAAAGCGCGAGGTGATGACATAGTTGATCTGGCTGGGTACACATCCGAGAGAGGACGCAAGCTCGTTGCGTTTGATCTCGGCTGCGCCGTCCTGTTCATCTAAGAGTTCTAAGATCGACTGGGCGACCAAATCGGTGATACGCATATCAATGACTTCTTTCTGCTTTATATTTATCTCAAAGTCTTTTGACTTTTCCTGACCTTTGATTATAGTATATCCTAAAGGTCAAAGAAAGTCAAGGTTAAATTTCGAAATTTACATATTGTTCACAAATCTCTCTTCTCTCCTATAAAGGGTGAAAGGCTCCGGAAAACTTCCGAAGCCTTTCTCAGGGGATTATAATATATAGGAGATAGCAAATTCAGCGTACGGCGGACGCTGTGTGCCGATATTCTCAGGCTTTCCCGCCATATCAGGGGTTCATTTCTGACACCCTTCTGTATATATAACGAACCGGATCGCGTTTTTTATGCATTCTTTTCAAATTTATTTTAAAAAAAGACCGCCGAAGCGGTCCTTTGATTAAAGTACTTTTCTGAGGAAGTCCTGTGTTCTCTCGTTCTGAGGATTTCCGAACAGCTCTTCGGGGGTGCCCTCTTCCATGATGATACCGTCCGCCATGAAGAGCACTCTGTCGGCGACCTCTCTGGCAAAACCCATCTCATGGGTCACGACGACCATCGTCATGCCCTCAGCGGCAAGCTCCTTCATAACATCGAGCACCTCGCCGACCATCTCGGGGTCAAGCGCGGAGGTAGGCTCGTCAAAGAGCATGATGTCCGGATTCATCGCAAGCGCCCTCGCGATCGCGACACGCTGCTGCTGACCGCCTGAGAGCTCTCCGGGGTAGGCTTCGCTCTTCTCCTCGAGACCGACGCGCTTTAAGAGCCCGATCGCCTTCTCATACGCCTCTGCCTTGGTCATCTTCTTGAGTGTTACGGGCGCCATCATGATATTGCGCACCACGCTCATATTCGGGAACAGGTTGAACTGCTGGAACACCATGCCGATGTTCTCTCTGACCTTGTTGATATCGACCTTCTTGTCGGTGATATCATAACCGTCGATGGTGATATCGCCGGAGGTGGCGTCTTCCAACTTATTGAGACATCTCAAAAAGGTGGACTTGCCCGATCCGGAGGGGCCGATCACACAGACGACCTCTCCCTCATGGATCACCACATCGATACCGGTGAGCACCTCGTTATGATCAAAGTACTTGTGAAGGTTCCTGACGACGACTTTCTCTTTTTTTGATTCTTTACTGCTCATCACGGTGCCTCTTCTTTCCTTCGTATTTGAGCTTCTTCTCGATATAGTTAGACAAAACCATCAGCAGCGAGATGATCACAAGGTAGTAGATCGCAACGAAGATATAGGTAGCGAAGAACTCGTAGCTTTTGCCGACATAGGTCTTGGCTTTATTGACAAGCTCCGCAAGCCCGATGACCGACAGGATGGAGGTATCCTTGATGGTGATGATGAACTGGTTGACGAGAGAAGGAATCGAGATCTTGATCGCCTGAGGGAGGACAACCTTCCACATCGTCTTGCCCTGAGAGAGACCTAAGGAGCGCGCCGCCTCGGACTGGCCCTTCGGGACAGCCATGATGCCGCCTCTGAAGATCTCGGCGAGATACGCGCCGGCATTCAGCGACAGGGTGACGATACCCGCAGTGAACGCGTCAAGACGGAATGTGGGGATCATCAGCTGGATCAGCTGCGGAAAACCGAAGAACACGATGAACGCCTGCACCAGCATCGGGGTGCCTCGGATGATCCAGATATACACGCCCGCGATCGCGGAGAGGACCTTGTTCTTCGACATCTTCATCAAGCACATCAGAAGACCGATCACCATACCGATCGCGATGGATATCAGCGAGACCAGGATGGTCAGCTTCAGACCTTCGAGCAGCAGCGGGGTCGCGTCTTGTAATACTCTTCCAAAATTCATAACAACATCTGCCTTATCTATAATCTCTTCGCGTCATAAACGCTTTGAACTCTATACTCTATAGAAACACGGGGTTTCTGTACAGTATAAAGTTCAGCACGATAAAGATTTATCGTGCTGAACATACCGATTCAAAAAACGGATCAATAACCGTACTTCGCTAAGATCTCTTTGTACTTGCCGTTTGCCTTGATGTTCGCAAGACCTGCGTCAAACTTCTCTAAGAGCTCAGCGTTCTCGCCCTTCTTGACAGCAAAGCCGTAACCCTTGACATTCGCGGGCTCGGTGATGATGGACAGCTCAACGCCCTCGGACTCGATCGCCCAGCCGATAACGGAGAAGTCCTCAATACAAGCGTCGTCGGAACCGGTGATGACCGCCTGATACATAGTGTCGGAGCCTTCATAATAGTGGATCTCGAAGCCGTACTGATCCTTGATGGACTCGCCGTACTCGCCGCCGACTGTGGAAGTCTTGCAGGCTACGGTCTTGCCCTTGAGATCCTCTAAGGACTTGATGTCGGAGCCGGGCTTGACAACGATAACCTGACCGTCATCAAAATAAGCCTCGGAGAAATCATAGGTCTCTTTTCTCTCGTCGGTAATGGTCATGCCGGCGATCATAGCGTCTGCCTGACCGGACTGAACAGCGCCCATAGAAGCGTCGAAGCCCTCGTTGTGCATCTCATACTTGATGCCCTGGTCCTCAGCGACAGCAGCCATGATGTCCATATCAACGCCGACATATTCGTTGGTGGTCTCGTCGAGATACTCGAAGGGAGCGAACGCGTTGTCGGAGTAGATGATATAGGTCTTTGCATCATCAGCGGTGCCGTTATCGGTGTCGGCATTGGTCTCATTGCCGGAGCCGGAGTTGGAGCAGCCTGCTAAAGCTGCAACGGAAGCTATCATCGCGATAGCAAGGATAAGCGCTAAAAACTTTTTCATAGAAACATCTCCTGTTCTTATTTTCGGAAATCACCGCAGTGGCGACTTCTCTAAGCAAAAAGCCAGAATAATTATAAACTTTTATGAATAATTTGTCAAGAAAAATGCACCGATTATTTCTCTGCCTTTCGATTTATCTCCGTTTTTCGGCAAAAAATGAAGGAGCCCTTGCAAAACTTGCAATAATTTAGTCAAATATTCTACGCCGCTTTCCGCTGAAAACAAAATGCCCCATATATAATGAGGCATTTGAAATCTGTATCTGCTTTATGCTATGTCCACGAACCGACCATGAGACTGCTGTTCCAGCCTGATGTGGTGAAGGTGCCGCCGAGATGAGTAGTCAGATCCTCGGTCTTGTTCCAGACCGAGCCGTTGTCCCAGCCGATACTCATATCGGGATTTGCGCGGACAAAGATGACATTCGTGTCCAGTCCGCTGAAGGTCACAAAAGAGGCGCTGCCGACGCCTTTGACCCATCTGCCCTCCTTCTCTCCCCATGTCCACGCATACCAAGCTTCGGGAAGCGCGCTGGTCTTGGACGCGTTGAGGGTGACAACGGTCGAGGGTTTTGTGGGAGCTTGAGTCGGCGCTTGAGTCGGCGCTTGAGTGGGAGCCGCGGTCGGCGCTTGAGTAGGTCTTTCGGTAGGCGCTAATGTAGGAGCCGCGGTCGGCGGCTGGGGCGGTTCTGTTGCCGAAGCGGATTCGCCCGTATATTTTCCGATGCTGTCCGGCGCGGTCAGCCCCGCGAGATAGCGCTGGATATTCGTGACATCGACCACCGTAACCTTCTGATCCGCGTCGACATCCGACGCTTTAAGGGCGTTTCCCGAGAGGATCTTGATGCTCGCAAGATGGCGCTGGATAGTGGTCGCGTCGACGATGGTGACCTTGCCGTCAAGATCGCTGTCGCCGATCATCACACGCTCAGAGGGATCGGTAGAAGCCTGTGTCGGCGCAGAGGTGGACGGCTGCGTCGGCGCCTGTGTCGGAGCGGGGGTCGGCGCCTGTGTCGGAATCCGCGTCGGCGCTGTGGTCGGCTGTGTGGGAAGGATCCCGCAGAATACCTCCCACGAGTAATTCTGACCGAAGATCATCGACTCGCCGCCGAGATCAAGTCCGGGTTCGTTGTTCGCGGGATAGCGGTTATCGGTCGCGTTCGCGCTCTCGGTAAAGAGCACCTTGCCGTATTTGAAATTTGAAGGTACGGTGTAGGTATAGATATTATCCGCTCCCTTCTTCATCAAGACCCCCGGCCAGTCGGCGTTCGAGCCGTTGTCTCCGTAGAGATAGCAGTAGACATTTGCCCACCGGTAGGATGAGTTATCAAAATAGATCGTCTGAGCGGCGTTCGGATTCACCTTTGTATAGGTATAGGTCTTCTCGTCGGTCTTCGAGCCGCTTGAGGCTTTGAGCGTCAGGGTGGTAACGGTCCCGTAAGCCTTACCCTGACCGATCGTGATCTTCTGACCGTTCGTGTAATTGATAAAGGAACCCCCGTCGAGAGAATACGAAGCCGAAGTCGCGTTCACGACGCTCAGCGTCACTGAGAGGGTATCGGTCTTGTACAAAGAGCTCTCGGGAGACGCCGAGACGCGCGGTCCGGTGACAGGCTCGCCGTAAATCACGGCGATACCTGAGGAGCCGATGCAGCCGCTGATCTCGGTCTCGGTAACCGTAAAGCTCGATCCCGACACCTCGTCGGTATAGATGCCCGCGGGGACGATGCCGTCGGCGTTCTTGACCGTAACATCGACATTCGCGCCGCTCGCGGACACGATCACTGCGCCGCCCTCGCGGCAAATGACATAACAGCCGCTGCCGGTAGCGAGCGCCTCTTTGGTGCCGACCATCGCGTTGTGGAAGTGGTTGACCGCCGCGACCTCTTTGGAGGTGAAATGAGTGCTGCCTTTTCGGGCGGTGGTGATGCTGCCGTAGTTCTTCTCAAACGGTCTTGAGAGGTACATCGTCTGAGAGTCGGCTCTCGCGCCGAGGATCGCGTAAGCGCGGTCGATCTGGTTTTCGCTGAGGTTCTTGGTCCAGCCCTTCTCGTTGCTGTAGGTATCGTGGCTCTCCGCCCAGTAGACAACGCGGTTTGCGCTGACGCCGCGGTCGATCCAGTTGCCGGTGCCCTTGACGACCGTCTTGTCGCGGATAGCACCGGTGATGGTGCCGCTGAAGATCTCATCGGTCACACCGATATACTGCGCGTACTCCTGTATCAGCGCGTTATTGACCCGATAAGCACTCTTGCCCGCGGGCGCGTCGAGGATCTCGCCGTAATTATACAGGCCGTAGTTCGTCACCTTCGGCCAGAACTGGCAGCTCTCCGACGGCAGCCCGATATGCTTGGCGGCGTCCCAGCGGATACCGTCGACGCCGGCGCTCTTGAGGCTTGAGACCATGGAGGCGACCTTGTTCTGCACTGTCGCGTTCTCGGAGTTCAGGTCGGGCATACCGATGTTCTTGTGGGTGACATCATAGCGGTTGTCGTAGTTTGAGCACGGACCTTGGTTATGGAAGTAAGCGGAGTTTCTCATATCGCTGTCGATACTGCCCGCCCACGAGCCATCGTTGCCGCCGGCAAGGTGATTCGCGACGACATCGACGATGATCTTGACGCCGTACTGATGCGCCTGTGTGCAGAGGGTGCGAAGATCGCTCAGAGAGCCGATCTCGTTGCCAATCGAGAAGCCCTTGGGCTGATAGATCCAGTACCAGCCGTTGCCGCCGTCATGGCTCTGCAGCGGAGATGTCTGAACCGTCGTAAAGCCGGCTTTCGCGATATTGGGCAGCTCAGAACGGATCTGAGAGAGCGTCCAGTTGAAGCACTGGAGAATATTGCCGTCTTCACATTTTTTCGCAAGACCGTAATCAACGCCCGAAGCAGCCAGCTCCGCCTGGGAAGACGCGCCGACAGATGTCGCCGTCACACAGGAAATCAGTAAACACAAAGAGAGCACAAGGCTGATCAGTCTTTTGTTCATTCATCTCACTCCATAATCGTTTTGAATCCGCAAAGAATCCTATTATAAATTATAACGGTTTTAAGCAGAAGTGTAAAGAGTCAAAGTAACCAAAGGACTTTTTTATTTTTTGTGGTGTTTGCCGTGACAACAAAAAACAGAACCGGCCGGAAAGATAGACTCTTTCCGACCGGTCCCGTCAATATTGTCAGCATTAGGAAAACTCTGTCATAGATGCGGCGAACCGCCCTGCTTCTTCATAGTCTTTCTCAGAGGGCAGCCCCTTGTTGATGAATATCCACGAAGCCGCGCAGTGGAACTCTTTCTCGCTAATACGGATCCCCAGCGCGTCACACTCTTTCTTGACAAGCCCCCATGTGGACTTTCCCGATGCGGAGGTGGAGAAGTTGACGACCTCCCCGATCCTGTCGCGGTTTGAGGACAGGAAGTCCTTGACCTTCGGATCGATCGACGCGGCGTACATCGCGTTGACGAGAAACAGCCGATCCACCTTCTCGTTGAGATAACGGGAGACTTCCAAAGACTCAACCCCGACAGCTTCGGATATCTTCTCCGCGAGTTTCTCGGTGTTGCCCTTCTTAGACTTGGTAAAATACCGGATCGCGATTTTCATCGTTCTCATCCCTTCTGTATTGAATTGTTTTACTTTCTGAAAATTATATTGTATAAAATATAATTTGTCAATATGATTTTACCAAAAACTGAAAATATCGAATCTATAATTGGTTGAACCTGTATAATAAAAGTGTACATTTGAAGTTAATAATGGTAGAATGAAAAAGAGGAGATGACTTCAAATGGGAACACACGGTGAACAAAGCAGGG
>CAJOII010000001.1 GCA_905234535.1 uncultured Ruminococcus sp. | reverse complement strand
GTATATTCTAACACATTTTAACTTGCTGCGATAGAAGTAGAAAGGGTTTCGTCCCTTTTTGTGCCTTCCGCGCAGCGGAAAGGAATGGTCATATAAATGGAAAAATACTTTATGATCGGCGCGGTCGTTGCACTGATCATCGGGGTGGCGGTATATTCCTTTATCCGCAATAACAAGATCCGAAAGAACGGAGTGGAGGCGGAAGCCGTCGTGTCGCGGATCGAGGAGGAGCAAACTGTTTCTTCCGAGGACGGCGTGGACTATACTTACACTCACTACGTGACCTACCGCAATCCTCAGGGAGAAACGGTGGAAGCCAAGCTGGATCACGCGCCGGGGCGCACCCGGGTGGGCGATACGGTGAGAATCAAATACCTTCCCGAAAAACCGCACTTCGCCGTTCTGGTGAAGTAAGCAATTCCCCATTTCATTGTAAATCATTTTAAAGGAGTGCCCTATATGAAAAAACTAATTCAGGCAGTCCGGCGCTGATGGACATCGTGCTGCTCATATTGATGATCTGCTTTTTTATCAAAGCGCGGAAAAAAGATATTTACAATGAGCCTGTTGGGGTGCGTGAATAAACAATGTCGGTTTTATACCGTAATATACACTTCATCAACCCATTCACTTAAAAATATTATATCAAAAACAGAAAGAAGGAAAAACCATGACAAGAATGAAACAGCTGCTTTCGCTCATACTCGCGCTGGTAATAATCGGCTCTGTCCTTACCGCCTGCGGTGAGCCAAAGTCTACCCCGGACGAGGCGGAGCCGGAACAGGCTATCATAGCCACGGCAGTCACATTCGCAAAAAGCGGTAAGTACACCACCACGGTCACATCCGATAAGGTAGACCTTTCGGGTATTACCGCGAAGGATGTGGAGATCAGCTATGTTGACACAAGCGACATTGCATTAGAGGAAGCTCAGCAGTCCACTGCGACAAGCGATGAAGAAGATTTCGTACTGCCGACCGTCAAGGTTAAGGTAACCGGCGTAGAAGCGAATGCTAACGGAGGTTATGACATCTCCTTTACTGACGAAAACGCTCCTTTGAATCCAACAAACTATTATGACATCAACTTTACCAAATTAGAAGAAACCGCTTCGGCAGAAGTTGTATATCCCGAAATTACACTGACTCCCGATGTTGAAAACGTTATTTCCAATGCAAAGGAAGCAAAGGTTACGCTTGCCATTGACGGCAGCACCTTTGAGGACGGTATCAGTGAAAGTGATATTTATCTTGATAATGCTTTCTCGGATATGGAAATTGAAAGCGTATCTTCATCAGATAAAAATCTTACCGTTCAGTTGAAAGGCTCACCTGTCAGGAACGAAGCAGGCGCATATCAGTGGGGCTCGGTTAATGTTAAACCAAGCGGTATTAAGGACGGCTATGCAGACGTTACTTCAAAGGTTGATATTCAGCTTGCAAGCGCTTATATTGACGTTACTACGCTGAAGTCTGAAAACGGCAAAATCAATGCTGACCTCAAAGCTTACGGCGTAGTTGATATCAACACATTAACAAAAGATAATATTAAAATTGACGGCGCTACCGTGGAGGCTGCCGAAAAGGCGGACGAAAATACCGTTAAGCTCACGATTGCAGCAGACGGCGTTAAGAGCGTGAACGATTTTGCCGACCTCTTTGGCGAAAAAGCAATGAAGCTCGGCGACTATGAGACGACTGTATCCGTTTTACAGGCAAGCTTCTATCCCGTATTTGACTACGTGGAAGAAGACGGCGACAACCTTAAATTAACGCTTAAGCTCTATGCCAACAACGGCACCTTTGATAAAAACATCAAAGCCGAGGCTGTCACCTTTGCCGACGATTTTGAAGGCGCAAAGGCGGAGTCGATTAAGGTTGACAGCGATACGCTTGCCACTCTTATACTTTCCGTTCCCGCAAACGGACAGACGACGGAAACCATGGCAATGAACGGTACCGTTACACTTGCCGCCGGCGCACTCGCTAACGCCTGGGGTGATATGACCTCAAAGGAAGCTTCCTATACCCGTGATTATTCCGGCGAATCATGAACGCCGAAACCCTGCTGGAGATTCAAAAGTACACCAGAGGACTTAACACCACTTTCGGTTCAATATGTTATTACGGTGGTATAGCCGGACAGGTTTACACCATAGGCAAATCCATTCTTGAAGCTGCGGGTGTTCTCGAAAGCGATCAGGCGCGTCTGCTCAGGGAGCTTTCTGAAATAAACAAAAAGCTTGACAATGTTTCGGCACAGATTGATGCTGCCCGTATTGAAATTGTAAATACAATTGTGGAAAGGGATATCCAAAACAATCTTAACAATTATAACAACAAGATGGACACTCTCAAAACAAAACTGAGAAATGTCAGTCTGTTTTATGACAAAGCAAGAAAAGACCTTGCGGCTGCGGACGAAAGGTATGCGGACATTGACTGGGAGAATATGACAAACAAAGAGGCGAGCGAGTATAACCACGCTCTGATTCAATTTATTCTCAGCAAAGCGGACACTCGCACAAATGTCGGATATGTGGAGTTTTTAGAGGAAAGCAAAGATTTAAAAGATGTTTTTGAAGATATAACAACGGATATTGCAAGAATAGACGCGTCAAATCCCATATGCGTTCTGGACGAAGCATGCTCACTCAAATATAATTTCGATACGCAAGCGTATGAAATAAGGCTTGCACAGAGGGTATATGCTAAAGCCATGCTCACAAAGGCTTTTGCCGCGCTCGCCATTCGTTGGGACGCCGGCGAAAACCCGAACAATGCGACAGGTATCTGCGAAGATTTCCAAAGCGCGCTGGACGCTCTCGACGAACTCGATAATATAGGACATCCGGTAAGTGAGATAAAAACCGTTTCAAGCGAAAAAATCATAAAGGCTGAAGGAAAATTTATCAGCGAAGTGATGCTTATCGGCTCGAACAACAATACCTCAAAGATTCAGAGACAAATCTCCGGCAAGGGTTACACGATGGTAAACCAAAATCTGAATGAAGGAAACGGCGGTATGAAGATTTTCCTCGGGTATAAAACTACCACCGATTCCGACGAAGCCATTACAGGATTCCTTCTGACAGATGCGTACAAAGGCGACAGCTACAACGGCGCTTCGATAGTTCCCTGCATGGGCTACAGCGACTTTACGGAAAAACACGGTGATTTAAATCAGAACGGAACGAACAAATCCAAATCGCTTTACTTGTATTATTATAAGGATCAAAACGCCAAAAAGGTGATCACAGATTTCTATTTCGACTCAAAATCCGAAAACACAATCTCCCTGACCAGCGGCGTTAACGGCGATTTTAATCAAGGCACGTTTGTGTATGATTCCAAAAAAACCTTCATGCATTGCAACGAGGTAGACAGGGGTACCTATGTACGTGAGGGTGAAGACCCCGAGTATTATCCCTACAGCTATGTGATTGGCAAAAAAGTCAGAATCTATAACAGCAGCGAATATAATTTCCTTGACAGAATCAAAGTTTACAACGCGCTTGCCCAACCAACAAAAGGCAGGTATTACGGTAGCGACTGGACTGATAACCAGGTCAAAGAGTTTATGCGCCGCTTAAACGGTAGAACTGTCAGCGCAGAGCTTGAAGCTGTCGGTCTGAAAGCCAAACACCCGATTGCAACCAAGGTAAGAGGTGCCAATGTAATGGGCATTGGCGTCGTTCTTGGTGATTATATTGACCCTTCCGGCAAGAGCCTGCACAAAGATGTCAAGTTCTATGAAGTTACTATCGTTAACGGAAAAATATACAAAAACCGCGAAAATAAATTACAGGAGTTTTCGCTGTTCGAAGTTTACTGATTGCCGATAAAAAGCGAAACGCCCGCCGCGGTTCATCCCGCGGCGGGCGTTTCTTTATATAGATTATTCTGCTTTGTACTTCTCAGTTTTCGTGACCTTTGCGGCGTATTCGCCGTCGGGCAGTGGATGATCGAGCAATTCGTCATAAGTGTATTGCATTTCGAGAGTCGCCATATCCGAATAATATTCCTTGCCGAAAATATCGGTGGCAACGAACACGTAACAGTAGGTGCTTCCGGAAAGAGGTACTTCCGTTATTTCGCTGAAAAGATCTTCAGGTTTAAGTTCTTCGGGCTTAAACTCTTCACCGTAATTTACGGTATAGCTGTCCCGATTTCTTGTAAGAGACTCCGCGACCTGAACGGTATCTCCCTCCCAGGGGTTATAAAACTCGTTCGGCAGCCAGTTGTCCTTCATGCTGCTCCAGTTTCGCGGCGCGTAATAGCGCTCTTCCTTGCCTTCGTTCGGATAAAAGTAATAGTGCATATTACCTTTTCTGCCGTTGATCGAAATCGGCGCGCTGTATTCGACTTGGGTTTCCTCCATACGCACGGGGGTGTAACAGATCGGATGCCCGTTATACAGTCTGCGCGTCCCCTTGAAATCCGAGCGGAACGTCAGGCTGTCCCAGTCGCTTTCAATATCTAAGTCCGAATATAAAATGTGCTCCGTTCCGTCCGTGTCCTTTTCAATCAGGTGATAGGTCACCGACGAGAGATACTTTTTGCTCTCCGGCGTCAGCGACACCTTGAAAGCGCCGTTTTCCGCCACGGAGCCCTTGTCGGAAAAAGTGACAGTCTGTTTCGGCGCATTCAGATAATAGGTGGAGAGGAACGCGTTATACGGTTCGGATATGCCGAGAGAAATATATTCGGTGATTTCTTTTTCGTTATAGTCGATAGGATAATAGAAAGAGATCCCTCCGTTGTTTCTCTCTTCAGCCGTTACCGAATAGACGACCGCCGCCTCCACGATCTCGTACATTTTAGCAAATTCGTCGAAATCACTCAACGCGAGAAGCTTTGTAAAATCCAGAAAGTCGATCATATTCGAGCTTCCGGAGAAAACGCTGTCGTAGCCGAATTTTTCGCATCTTTTTGCGGCGGCGATCACCTTTGAAAAGGCGTTATCTTTCCCGACGTATTCCGACAAATCCCGTCCCAAGGAGTCAAGGCGTTCAAATATCGGATCCAACCCCGACAGATCGATTACGGAGAGGGTGGAAATATCCGCTTTTTTGCTCTTTTCACATTTCGCCATAAAGGAATCGCAGATATCCTTGCCGACCTCCGTCAGGTCATCTTTCGACGAATACGACTCCACGACCGCTTTGTAATCCCAGCCGCCCGACGGAACGATCTCCTCCGAGGCGACAAGGTACCGGGCGAAATCCTTGATATAGTCGGCGGTCTCTATCGTTGCCATCAGGCAGGCGTCAAAACCGATGATGTCGAATTTTGTGCTGAGCTCAGCTTCGTCAAAAGCTGTTTTTAATTCGGGCAGCGTCAGCGCGTCAAAGCCGTAGTTTTCATCAAAGCAAACGCCCTTGGCACTCCCGCCGCCGTGATCCCACAGCACAAGCATATTGTGATTGGTCGGGTAATTCTCCTGCCCCCATGTGAGGAAGTCGGTCAGAGTTTCGGCTTCACCCATATTAGCGTTATCAAGTGTTTCTATAAGCTTTAAATTTCCGTCCTTCACTTCATAGCGCTGAATAGCGCTGTTATCAATATCGTGAGAGCGCCAGGTCTGCGCGCCACCGGTTTCAATAACAACGTCCACATCGTTTCCGATATTTGCCGAAAGTATTTCGTCAATATTCTTTCCGGCAAGTCCCTGCTTTGTCTCGAGATTCGACCCGCACATATAGATGAACAGCGTGCGCCCTTCGGTCAGCTTTGATGTGTCATCTTCAGTCTTTGTGCAAGCCGACAGTATTGATACCGCCACTGCACACAGTAAAATCAATGCGATCATTCTCTTTTTCATATAACCTCTCCTCGTTGATGTTGAGTGTGGATTATTAACCTTTAATATTATAACACATTACAAAATAATTGTCATCTGTTTATTTAACTTGACTTATTTCTTTTCCGTGGTATTGTGTTGTGCTTGGAAATGACGGTGAGAAAATGACCACACTTGAAAACCTCTACTACGGCAATATTGCTCCGCATGAATACGAAGTCGAGCGCGGCAGTGAGTATGACATTACCGCAAAGCTGGTGATTCGTCATGAACAGGAATTGTCGGCTACGCTGACGGAGCAGCAAAATGCTATTCTCAAAAAAATTAAAGACAACCACACAGAGCTTATGAACCTCGGCGAGCGCGACGCGTTTTGCCGAGGTTTCTCTTTGGCTGTCAGGCTGATGATTGACGCCATGAGCAGCGAAAAAAACTGATGTGCCCTGTTTCGCCCTGTGTCGCGCGAAAAAAGCTGTGGGAGTCGTACCCGACCCTGCACATCAAAAGCGGCACAGGCGATTTGTTGCGATGTGTGGGCTCAAAAAGCACAGGCTCAGAGTCTTTAGAGATTCTAAGCTTGTGCCTCTTTTTGATGTTCAAAATCTGATATGCTGTAGACAAAGAAATACGGTTTCTTTTTGGGGGATGCGGACGAAAAGCTGGACTAATGACAGGAGGAAGTCATGTACAGCTATAAGGAAAGAATGAAAGCCGTGAAAGAATATATAGCATCAGGGCGAAATTGATAAGGGAGATAGAGCAGCTGACTTGTAATCAGCAGGTCGATACATTCTATGTAGGTACCCAGGGCAGCTTTGACCGCATGGCATACAGCGCACTGAGGGAACTGCGTAATAAGTACAGTCATATCAAAGTGTACCGTGTTCTCGCGTATATGCCCCGTAATGACATCGTGTCGAAAGATAATACTGAGGGCGAGGATACCATATCCTCCCGGAAGGAATCGAGCGTGTACACCCGCGCTATGCCATCGTGTGGCGCAATAACTGGATGATCGACCACAGCGAGTACGTCATAGCCTATACAACACATCCCACCGGCGGTGCATACCATGCAGTCGAGAGAGCGAAGAAAAAAGACAAAAAGGTAATCGCGGTGGAGTATTGAATCATCAAGTGTTTGGTGATAAAATAAAAGAGATTAGATCAATTGAAAAAGTTAAAGGCGAGTCAAGGGCTCTATATCGATCCTGCTTGACAGGGATGCAGATCATGGAGCTTTTGATTCCGGATGAATACTGCGAGGAAAGGAAGAAACAAAATGAAAGAATTTTATGAACCGATGCTGTATATGTCTACGCCGGAGCATCCCAACACGATGGCGATACAGATCACATTGAAGGAACCTGTGGATGGAGAGATCCTGCAGAGCGTCGTTGAAGAACTTCGCGTGCGCTTTCCGTACTTTTACATAAAAGTTACCGCAAAGGATAATGATTTGTTTCCGATTCCGAATTCGCTTCCGATGACTGTGCGCAACACATGGGATCCTATTGACCTCAATTCGGCGGCGTCAAACTTTCATTTCGCCGCGTGGAAATACGATGGAAAGCGGCTGGCGTTTGAGATCAGTCATACTTTGACGGATGTTGCCTGTGAGATAACCTGTATCAACCATCAGTTCTTCCTGACGATCGGTCAGACATTTTCATCTGAAGATTTCATCAGCGTATTCCTTGATGAGCTTGCGTCGGTGGGAATAGATTATGAGATCATACAGAAAGAACCTCTGCGTCTGTGCGGGCTTGAAAAATTCAGTCAGACCTGGGAAGAGTCGAATCCTGACGAAAAAACAATGTAGAACAACAATGATATGAGGTGCAATATGGAATTTGATAAGCTTATCAGAGAAAGATATTCTGTCAGGAAATACAAGCCTGATAGGATAACCGAAGATGAACTCAATACGATTCTCAAGGCGGGTATGGTCGCGCCGACGGGATGCAACTATCAACCTCAGCGCGTCTATGTACTGAAAAGCGATGACGCTATCGCGAAGATCAGGACACTGAGCCGCTCTGCGTTTAACGCTCCCGTTGTGCTGATCGTTACCCTTGACGAGAATGCCGACTGGAAGAATCCGTATGAAGAAGGATACAGAGCAGGCATACAGGATGTAAGCATCGTTGCCGATCACATGATGCTTGCTGCATGGAACATCGGCGTCGGCTCCTGCTGGGTAAATGCTTTCAGACCGAGCGATGTGAAAGCAGCGTTCGATATCCCCGATAATGAAGCACCCGTACTCTTGATGCCGCTCGGATATCCCGCGGATGACTGTAAGCCCGCACATCTTCACAAAGAATCGAAAGCGATGGATGAGGTCGTTAGAGTAATATAATAGCATAGTATGATATAATACCTGTATTTGCTTATAATTTTGGAACAACTATCTTGTCGACAGGAATAGATGATGCAACAAGATTTTTCTTCTATACATATCTATTGATTCCAACTATGCTTGTTTTTCTGTACGGAAAAGATGACGAAAGGAGTTCGGACAAAAACGTCCAATTATCAAAATGAAAAGAGTATTAATAATAGGAGCCGGTCCTGCAGGCTTAACTGCGGCTTATGAGCTACTTGATAAATCGAATGATTATGAGATAATCGTTTTTGAAGAAAGCGATTGTTTCGGTGGTATTTCTCGTACCGTGAATTACAAAGGGAATCGTATGGATATGGGCGGTCATCGTTTTTTCTCTAAAGTTCCCGAAGTGAATGAATGGTGGGAGAAAATGTTGCCTACTCAGGGAGCAATGCCCTATGATGATGTTGTGCTCGAAAGAACATCGACAACTGTTACCGGCGGTCCTGATCCTGAAAAATCGGACAGAGTAATGTTGAGGAGAAACAGACTCTCAAGAATCTTCTTCAATTCAAAATTCTTTGATTATCCCGTTTCGCTCAAGTTTGAAACGATAAAAAATATGGGTTTCGGTACCACGATCGTTGTAGGCTTTAGCTATCTTAAAACCGTGTTTCATAAGCGTGAGGAAAAATCTTTAGAGGATTTCTACATTAATCGCTTTGGCAAAAAACTGTACTCAATGTTCTTTGAAAACTATACAGAAAATCTTTGGGGCAGACATCCGAGTGAGATTTCTCCTGAGTGGGGAGCTCAGCGTGTTAAAGGTCTTTCGATTAAAGCGGTATTAAAAGATATATTCGGCAAAATCTTCAATAAAAAGAACCGAAAGGTTGAAACTTCGTTGATTGAGGAATTTGCGTATCCGAAGCTTGGACCCGGTCAATTGTGGGATTTGACTGCCTCTGATTTTGAAAAAATGGGCGGAACAATCATCAAAAACGCTAAGGTAGTTAATGTTATAAAAAACAGCAATAATGTTGTAATAGGTCTTGTATACGAAAAGGACGGACAAAGAATCACTGTTAACGGTGACTATGTCATCTCTTCAATGCCGGTCAAGGATTTGGTTGTGGGAATGAACGATGTTCCCGAGAAATATGTTAAAATTGCAGAAGGGCTTCCGTACCGTGACTATATGACAGTCGGTGTTCTGATTCCGCATCTCAATCTCAAAAACGAAACTAAAACAAAAACCATCGGCGATATTGTTCCTGATAATTGGGTGTATGTGCACGACAGAAATGTTAAAATGGGACGTTTTCAGATTTACAACAACTGGTCGCCGTATATGGTTAAAGATATTGAACACAGCATTTGGATTGGCCTTGAGTATTTCTGCAATGAAGGCGATGAAATGTGGTCTATGAGTGACAATGATTTCGCCGAAATGGCTATAAAGGAAATGGTCGTGCTGGGATTAATCAGTAGTGAAAACGATGTCCTGGATTCACATGTTGAGCGTGTTAAAAAAGCATATCCGGCTTACTTTGATACATACGACAAAATGGATGATTTGAGGGATTACCTTGATACAATTCCCAATTTGTTCTGTGTCGGAAGAAACGGTCAACACCGTTATAATAATATTGATCATAGTATGTGCACTTCCTTCGAAACTGTCAAAGTGATTCTCTCTGAATCAACAGATAAATCTTCAATTTGGAACGTCAACACCGAGAAAGAATACCATGAGGGAAAGTAGAATTATTGAGTGATGATTATGTTGTAACTTTTCAATAGTATTTGTATAATTGGGAAAACTTGAAAATAATAGAATTTAAACATTGATTTGGTTAGTGAATATATTCAGGTGTTCTCTTGACAAAAACACCTCTTCGCGCTAAACTCTAACCACATTGAAAAAGAGGTGAGAACGAATGATTGGCGTTATTTATGCGAGATACTCTTCCGACAATCAAAGGGAGAAAGTATTGAAGGACAGTTAAGAGAATGTAAGGCGTTTGCTGAAAAGAATGATATCCAGATCATGGATACCTATATTGACCGTGCGCTGTCAGCTAAAACGGATAACCGCCCCGACTTTCAGCGAATGATCAAGGACAGTTCAAAAGGTAAGTTTGAAGTCGTCCTGGAATGGAAGCTCGACCGCTTCGCCCGCAACCGTTACGATTCTGCTCATTATAAAACCATACTGGGGAAGAACGGCGTCAAAGCGGTATCCGCTACTGAAAGTATTTCTCAGGGAGCAGAAGGCATCCTGCTTGAATCCATGCTTGAAGGCATGGCTGAGTATTATTCAGCTGAGCTATCCGAAAAGGTAAAGCGCGGCATGAAAGAAAACGCGCTGAAATGCAAATACAACGGTGGTGCACTGCCTGTCGGATATATGGTAGATGAAAACCAATACTATCAGCTTGATCCTGTTGTTGCTCCCATCGTAGCTGATGCTTTCAAGCACTATGCCGAGGGCGCTACCATGCAGGAGATTACAGATGAAATGAATCTGCGCGGTATCCGAACCAATCGAGGCGGTAAAATCTCCATCAACAGCGTGACCAGAATGCTTCACAACCGCAAATACATCGGTGAGTATCGGTATGCCGATGTCGTGTACCCGAATGTAATTCCCGCAATCGTGAGCGAGGAACTGTTTGAGCGTGTACAGGAGCGTATGGCGCAGACAAAGAAAGCCCCTGCCAAACACAAGGCAGAGGACGAATATCTGCTCACCACGAAGCTGTTCTGCGGTAAGTGCGGGTGCTTCGTGGTCGGTGAAAGCGGTACAAGTCATATGAAAGATATGGACGCTGTCTATTTCCTCGCGGGCTCACGCGGAAAAGACCTTTTACAGACAGACGCGTTCGGCGCGGTGAAGCTGATGGAGGCATTTCTCGAGCACCTCGGAATCGTGTTCTCGACTCTGTTGATCTCGATTGCGCTCGCGGCGATCATCTGTTGGTTCCTGCTGAAGTCGGAGAGAGCGACGAACATCGTCGTCAACTTTTTCAGCGAGGTTTATTCCATCCCGTCGCTTGCTTTATTCGCGCTGTTGATACCGCTTTTGGGACTCGGCAACAAGACTGCTATTCCTGTCCTTGTTCTGTATAACCAGTACCTTTTGATCCGCAACTTTATGACCGGTATGCAGAATGTGGACAAAAGTATCCTCGAAGCCGGTACAGGTATGGGCATGAGTAAGTGGCAGCTTGTCACCCGAGTACAGCTCCCGCTCGCTATGCCGTCAATTATCGCCGGTATAAGACTCGCGATCATCTCCACCACCGGAATCGCCACGATAGCAGCGACCATCAACGCAGGAGGGTTGGGAAAGATATTGCTCTCGGGACTGCGTACGATGAATACCTATAAGATCATATGGGGTACGATCCTGTGCGTGATCATCGCCCTCGTCGCGGATACGATCCTGCGATTACTTGAGAAAAAGACAAAGGCGTATAACACCCATCTGCAAACATCCTGACAATAAAAAAACGGCACAGTTTTGAAGAGCAAAAGACTGTGCGAGTATAAAGAAATCACCGCTGATATTGATTGATTCGGCGGTGATTTTTCATACCTTTTCAGAGTGGTTTTTGCAATGATTTTTTGGTAGTTTTTCAGCGGTACTACTCAAATGATGCTATTATACTGCTTTCAGGATTTTTTGTTCAAAATCTTTCGGATTTTTGATCAAAAATCATTCTTTCTCTGCTGATAATTGCCTATGTGCTTATTACACAAGTAGTCAGTGTTTAAGCCGCTTTTTCGGATTTTGAGCATAAAAAAAGACTTCATACGAAGTCACTTTTGAAAGTTTGGAGACCGCTGCTCTACCAACTGAGCTATACCCCTAAATATTTGGTTGTGAGATCGGGTGTCGCGCTGATGTGCGGCGCCCTCTTTCATGCGAGAAATAGTATAACATCTCACCCTTGAAAAGTCACGAAATATTTCAAAAGTCTGTTACTTTTCCCGGGTCGATTCTACATCATTTGATCTCGATATTCCATAATTAAGGGAATCAAACACTTTTTAGAGCCTTTCAACAGTATTCTTTCCTCTCTGCTGCCATTTCAAAGACTTTTTCAAATGCGGCTAAACTACGGCTGAGGTCAAGTTTGTCTATGTGCAGAATTTTATTAATGGACAGATAAAGTCCTCATAAACATAACTTGTGACTCCTAATATTCTTTATGTGAATAATAACTCTGCTGAGATAGGAAGAAGGCGTTAATAATGAAAATAGAGTGTTCCATTCTGGAACACCCTCTTGAAATATGTTTAAAAATATTAGAAAATTGTAATAAGTATAAAATAATTTTCATCAATTCTCTTGACTTTCTTTTAAGAAATTAAAATTTTGAAACTTTTAGTGTGAAAACAATAAATTTTGGTAACTGTTTGTTTTATTTGCTTGGCTTTTAGTCAATTGATGGTTATATTACATATTTTTACATCCTTGACAATGTAACCGAGGAGACTGTCGTGAATGACGGCACCATCATCCTCGGCACGCTCCAAGGCAACTACAAAATCTCTATTGCCGACGGCGCGACTGTTACCCTCAAAGACGCGAATATTACCTGCATGGACGGCAAAGCCGGCATCACTCCCTTGGGCGACGCGACCATCCTCTTAGAGGGTACGAACACCGTCAGGGGCGGCGGTGATAATCCGGGCATTTATGTTCCCGGTAACAAAACCCTCACTATCGACGGCACCGGCTCGCTCGACGCTTCGTCCAACGGCAATGCCTGCGGCATCGGCGGCGGATATGGAATTGGTGCAGTAGGTAATATCGTCATCAACGGTGGCACAATCACTGCCACCGGCAGCGATGGCAGCGCCGGTATCGGAGGCAGTAATGAAGCCGGTTGCGGCAGCATCACCATCAACGGCGGCACTGTTACAGCTAACGGCGGTGAGTATGGCGCCGGTATCGGATGCGGTGAATTAGGCAGTTGCGGCGGCATCACTATCAGCGGCGGCACTGTTACGGCTAACGGCGGTGGTTGTGGCGCCGGTATCGGAACCGGTGACAGCGGCAGTTGCGGCGACATCACCATCAACGGCGGCACTGTTACGGCTAACGGCGGTGATTATGGCGCCGGTATCGGAAGCGGATTCTGTGGCGGGTGCGGCAACATCACTATCACCGGCGGTACCGTAAACGCCTCCGGCGTGTGGGGAGGTGCCGGTATCGGAACCGGTTTTGAAGGCAGTTGCGGCAACATCAATATCACCGGCGGCACAATCCACACCAGCGGCAATCATAGTATAGGAGCCGGTGATGATGGCAGCTGCGGCTCCGTCAACATCGAATCCGGCGCGAATATTATTTAAAACTAACCGGAAAGGATGTGCATGAATATGAACAAAGAAAAGTATGATCGCACCGAGTTGGAAATCATCGAGTTTCAGACCAAGGATGTCATTTGCACCAGCGGTGAAGATGATGAACTCCCGTTTGTACCGTATAATCCAAAATCGTAAATCTGTTTTGTAAAAACATTTGTGATCTCAGCGGCAGTTTTCGCTTGCCGCTGAGATTTGCTTATATAAAACAAAAAGGTATAGCTGATATCAGTATTCGCTATCGTCCTTTTGATTCTTTGGCGTGACCTCCCAAAAGCGCAACGAGCGCAAGAAGCGTACCGTTGATACGGCAATCGAGAAGATTGAGAGGAAGATTATCTTGGCGAGGACGCACCGTTAATTCCAAATGACGGCGGCTATCTCAAACCGATCAACCTCTGCAGACGGTTCTATCAAGAGTCTGACTGTAAAATAGGTCGCCGATCTCCTCGGACATACCACCACCGAGATCACAGAGCTGTATTATGTCAGGAAGGATAACACGAAGCTGGAAGATTTGACGGACGCGTTTAATCTGTGATTACAGAATGTCATAAAACTGGTTTTGAACATAATAAACACCGCTGAAACGATGGATTTCAGCGGTGCTTTTTATGCTTTGATATAATTTTTTGCTTTAAGATTTGCCGGCAGGCGCTGAGATGGCTTTGATCGGATAGTTGTCGATCGCCATATTCTCCTTGCCGTTGAGTTTGATTTTCGGGAGCGACGGATCGATGCGAAGTTGTTCCTCACAGTATTGATAAGCCCTCTCGGTCAGGCTGTCCTTCATATCCGCCATATCGTGCCATTTGCCGCCGGTATACAGGTAGCTTTCGCTTTTGTTGACGATCCCCTTCACGCTCATACCCTCAAAGAACTCGGTAGAATACGGGAAGACCTCGGTGTACACCATGGTTTTTCCGTTATCGCTCAAGCGCCGCATGGTAAGAACGACCGCGTAGTTTTCGCCTTTTTTGAGCGTGTATTCATGATCAAGGTCGATTTTGTAGAAGCCCGGATAGGTGTGGCGGTATGTGCCCGTTTCGAGCAGTATGCCCGATGAAGGATCGTCGCTTTCAACATCCTTATAGATTTCGTAGCTTACCTCGGTATCGGGAGCGCTTGTTCTGTATTCGATCTGATACAGGTTCTCATCCTCCTCGGCGTCAAACACATTCGCGATCTTCGTCTCTGTGTCATACTGTGTGCTGCCGTACCAGTTTGTCATCATCAGATCGTATTGATCAAAGTTGACCTCGGTATGCCTGAGAGATTTTTCGCTGTCAAACTCATAGCTCAGCGGCGTAGTGATGCTTTGATCGTAGTAGGAGAGATAGAAGTATCCGTCCTCTTCGCTCTCAGAGATACCCCAGCTGTTTTTGATGATGAAGGCGCCGTTTTCGGGAGGGGTACTTCCTTCGGTGGCTATTCCGCGGGCGTTATATCTTGTGAAATTCTCCTTCGGATAGTCATCGTCATATCCGACCGCGACGACCGCGTGATTCGGCGTTGTCACGCGACCGTGATAGACCGCCTTGTTCTCAGCGTTATACCCGCTGCTCGCATTGAGCGCGAGAGACACGCCGTGGCCTTTGAAGATCTCCGACTTGATGCCTTCGAGCCCCTCTTCGTTGAAGCTGTAGCTTTTGTTCTCATCGATCGCTGCGGGAGACGACAGAATACGGCTGCATCTGAGAGACGCGCCCGCGGGGGCGCTGCGGTAGAGGGCATTCAAGGGGAGCGTCCATTCTCCGTCCCACTCATCGTCATACGCATACGGATACTCGCCGTTTAGCTCGATGCTCTCGTCGACCGGGCCGAATCCCGCGCCGAACAGGTTCGCGTCGTGCACGAACGGGCCTCCGATGAAGTACGCGGTGAGCTCTCTCTCGCTGTCAGCTTCTGAGAGATCAAAGCCCTCGCCGACCTGAGAGGCGCGCACTCTGCCTGTTATCACATCGTCTTCACTGATTCCGTGGAACATATACCATACGATGTACTTCTCGGAGAAATCGACATTATCGTTGATCTCGCCCGCAGGCACGCCCATGTTATTCGCAAACAGATAGGCAATCTCGGCGGCGCCCGCAAGGCTGAACGACCAGCAGTCTCCGAATTTTTGGCTCTTGACCCGCGTCACATAGTTTCTTCCGTTATAATCGCGCATATCGACCTTCGAGGGGAGCGCGGGTTCTTCCTCGGGCGTCGTTTCATCGCTGAAGGGCTCTCCGATATGATCGGGGTCAGCATAGCCTGCCAAGTAGCGCTGGATCTTTGTCGCGTCGGTGATATCGAGACCTTTTCCGTCGATATCCGCCGCTTTCTCGTTAAAGGATCTTACCTTTATGCTTGCGAGTTTTTTCTGTATCACGGTGGCGTCGATGATGGTCACCTTAGAGTCGTTATCTGCGTCGCCGCGCAGATATACTAAAGAGGTGTGATCGTGCTCGGGGTTTAGGCAGGACGCGTATCTTCCGCGGTAGTTCTCGCTGCTCTCGGGATAGCTCCCATAGCAGCCGTCCCCGTAGTATATATACCAGTCAAAGCTGTGTAGGTTGGAGAGCTCGGCGGTAGCTCTTTCATCGGATGAGACGATCTGAATACATCCATCCATAGTATCACGATCGGGCGAGCCCTCGGGGAGGGTGTCATACTCTCCCGGCTCAGCACCTTTGACATAGGCAGCTTTAAGCATATGGGCATAAGAGGAGATTTCCTGCGTGGAGTCGGCGCCGCCGTTCACACCGTTGTTCCAGATGATCGCGGTGGTGTCCTCGCTCAAAGGAATCGAAGCTTCATAGATGCGGTTTTCAGCGTCGATCAGCTTTGTTTTGTAGCCCGGCCACTGCACCTTGGTGCCGTCAGGCCATTCACTGCCGATGCCCTGCCACCAGTATACACAGGCTTGACAGTAATCGATGCCCAAATCGTCAGAGTTGTAATGATTTGTCCAGTGATCCTCAGGGTGCTCGGGATCCTCTGCCGGAAGCCGGAAGCAGATCCTCTGCACATCGTTCAGGTTGCCGCCGCACGCTTCGATCGCCTCTTCGCAGGTAGGTGTATCTGCTGAGACGGTGGATGAGCCCGCAGGCTTATAGGTCGCGGCGCTAAACGGTATCACCGATGAAAGTGTTCCGATCACAAGTGATAAAATAACAGACAGTATTCTTTTCATGTTATTACCTCATTTTTTTGATTAAAATAATTCTTTATCCTTGATCTGTCAACTGAACAGGTGAGGGCTTTGCTGAGGCTTCGTCAGTATCGGTGTGTGTTCTGTCGGGTAGGCGATACGGCGCCCTTTTACAGATATATACCGCGATGACGATCAGCAGTACGCTGAGTATCAGAAGCAGTACCACCCCTGAGATGAAGGAGATCAAAAAGAGATTCTGATAGGAGAGATCCCCGACAGCAAGGTGCGTGTTGTTGAGTCTGATCTGCGTTTTTAACACTTCAAAATAGTGTGAGATATCGAAGATGTTATCATACGGGACATATTTTTGCTCAATGACGATCTTCAAAGGGAAGAAGAGGATCATCGTCACCGGGATCCCGATCAGCAGTATGGCGCACAAGAGCCTGACAAGGAGGTACCCCTTGTTGCCGAGGATAATCTCTTTGACCGATTTGTCCTCATATTCGGTCCTGAGCTTCTTGGCGGTATCTCTTGAGAGCCTGACCAAATGGACAAGACAGACGACCGCGATGACGAGAGAGATGACCGAGAGGAACAGTTGCCACAGATTCTCCGTGATATCGTGTTTTGATTTGAGGTCGTTCTTCAGGTAGAAGGAGGGGTCGCTCTCGGTCAGCCCGAGCATCGTGAGCGCCTCCTCTGAGAGAGAGCCTTCTGATGCGGAGAAAGTGTCGATCGAAAGCTCTTCGTAACCTTCGACCGTTGTATAGGGGATGTATACGCGCTCATAGATATCCGAAGACAGCTCATCGAGAATCCCGCCTGATTTCTGATATATCCCGACCACCGTGAAGTCTCTGCCGAAGAGGGATACAGTCTGACCGATCATATTTCCGTCGAGACTCATCCTATCCGCAGCCCGATCGCTGATGACGATTGCGGGGATCTTGTTCTCGATATGATCCGCGGTGATCGCAGAGCCGCCGACATAGATGCCGTGTACCTCGAAGAACCTCTCGTTAATAAGCACCGGCTTTACCTCTTCAAGACGATCTGCCGCGACAGCATCGAACTCCCGACAGACCGCAAGCTTCTTTTTGTAGGCGTCGTCAGAGATCTTCTCATAGGTCTGAAAGGTGATCCCTTCAGAAAGACGGCTGCGGCTGTACTGTATGACCCTCGGGATCTTGTCTGAGATCGGGACCGTGACAAGGTAGAATAGCGCCGTCAGCAGCAGAAAGACGATACACAGTACCCACAGCGAAGCGTTATGATTCTTTCGCTTATCCATCGACGATCACCCTTTGGCCGTCGTGGATCTCTTTGGTAGAGCTTAAGACGATCGGCAGCGAGTCGCCGCTCATCTCCACAGCGGCATAGAAGTCGGACTCCTCCAAAATCGTCACCGGCACCTCGTGCACATACCGCTTTTCATCCGCGTCCTTGGTGACAAGATATACGAAGCTGCCGTTCTGGATCGCTGACTTCATCACGATGTGTCTGTACGGCTGGCTCTCAAATTCGGTATCAATTAATACCTCATCGCCGACAGCAGGCATCTTCTCATCGCCCGCTATATCCATCTTCTTGAGCTCGGCGGTGCATTCGATGCCGTCCTGGGCCTCTCTTTTTTCGACGATCACCGCGGCGCCTTCTCTGAGGGCGTATTCATTTTCCGCAACCTCAACCGACGCTTGCAGGCTGACAAGCGAGCCCATCTGTACAAAGTGGTCGAGCTCCTTTTCGCATTCAAAGCGGAAGCAAAGCGTCTCGCTGTCATCATAGTCAGAGGAGTTCTCTTCGAACACCGAGACGGTTTGAAGATCGTATTTGAGACTGCCTTCTCCGCCGAAGGTCACGCTGACATGGGGGAGGAGGTAGTTGTCGATCGTGCCCGAGAAGTAGGTCAGGAGCGCGACGATGATGAGGAACGCGATCGATATTCTGATGATGATAGATTTGATAGTTGACTTCATTTTATATTACCTTTCAAGTGTCGGTCAAAGTTTTTTCAGACCGGATCGGTTTACACTTTCGCGTTTTTGAATTCTTTGCTGTGATAGAGATAGAGCAGCAGCGGCGGGATCATGAAGATCACCCCGCAGGCGAAGACAATGCCCGGATCAGTCCCGGCATATTCGCTCAAAGCGACCGAGAGGGGGTATTTCTCCCTGTCGGAGATGAAGACGATCACCTGTTCGACCATGTTCCAGCTGTCGATGAACGAGAGGATCATCAAGGCGGCGATACCGCCCTTGACCTGCGGCAGCACGATCTTGAAGAGGATCCCGATCGCGGAGGCGCCGTCGAGCCGCGCGGCTTCGATCGTTTCATCGGGGATATAGCGCATATACTGTCTTAAGAGACACACGCCGAACGCCGTGAATGCCGAGGGCAGAATCAAAGACCATAGGGTGTCGAGCAGCGAGAGCCGCTGGATCATCATGTAGTTCGGCACCATCGTCACCCACGACGGCAGGATCAGCAGAATGATGAAGATGAAGAACAGCGCGTCACGCATCGGGAAACGGAATTTTGTGAACGCGAACGCCGCGAAGGAGGACACAAGCGTCTGTATCGCGACCACCGGCACGGTGATCAGGATCGAGTTCCAGAAGAGCTTCAAGAACTGCGGTCTCCTGAGAAAAGCCTGATAATACTGCTCTAAGCTGAACCGATCGGGGATCAGATGAAAGCTTAAGTAATGCTCGGTCGACGCTGTATACGCCTCTGAGATTTCCTCTGTGGACATAAAGGAATTCGCGAGCATATAGATGATCGGCAGCAAAAACAGCAGCACGATGAAGATCAGCAGGAGATATTTGAGTATACTGATAATACGCTTTTTCATTCGCTGCTCCTCCTCTCGAATAGGAAGAACACCAGCATGACCGCGATAATCACGACGCTCAGCACGATCGACGCGGCGCTCAGGCGCGGGTAGTTGAGATTTGCGAAGTTGTTGTTCATAAAGTGCTGGATCATATAGACATTCTCATCCGGATACATTCCGTAGAGCAGATACACCTCTCTGAAGATCTTGAACGAGCTGATGACCGTCAGAAGAATGACGAAGAAGGTCGTCGGGCGCAGCAGGGGCAGCACGATCTTCGTGATCACCTGCAGGCGGTTCGCGCCGTCAAGACGGGCGAATTCCATCACATCCCGCGGCATCTTTTTAAGCCCCGCTGAGAACAGGATGATGTTGTAGGCGCAGTTCTTCCAGACGAAGATCAGGATAATCAGCGCCATCGCCCATTTGCCCTTGAAGAACTGTACCGGATCAGCGCCGCACTTCGTGAGGATCCCGTTGATGATGCCGTAGTCCGAGAACAGGATCTGCCATACATAGATGACCGACGCGATCGGCACGATCAGAGGGGAGAGGAAGAGCGAAGAGAAAAAATCCGAGAACCTCTCAAAGGTGGAGAGGAACAGCGCGATGAGAAACGGCACCGCGACCGCGAGGGGGATCGCGATCAGCGAGAACACCGCCGTGTTCTTCATCGAGAGCCAGAAGGTGTTTGACCTCATTAGCAGCGAGAAGTTCTCGAGACCGACAAATTCATTTTGCAGGGTAAAGCCGTAGTAGAGGCTGATGCAATACGGGATCAGATAGAAGACGAAGACCCCGACTAAGGCGGGCAGCGCGAACGCGATGCCGGTGATTGCTTGTTTTGATTTCAGTTTCATCATTATTCCATCAAGTATATCTTTGTAGCGGACGACAGACGGTCCGCGCATTTGTTCACATCGATCAAGCCGTCCCAGTAGTCCGTAAGGATCGGGATGGCGATATTCTTGTTGTAGTTCGATCTGCTCAGATCGTTGTACAGCTCAACATGGTTGATCTTCTTTATATATTCTGTGAGCGCCTTGGTCGTCGGGTTCAGCTCTTCTTTCATGCCTACCTTGCTGCCGTACAGATCCGTGACGATATGAGCGTCCCTGAAGCAGTATTCAAGTGCGGAGGAGAGCACCGGCAGAGCGTCTGATCCGCCGCCGGACCAGTATTCTTCGTCGGTTCCGGCATACAGGTTCTGAAGATGTTCCCCTAAAAGGTATTTGATGAATTCGAGCGCCTGCTGAGTTTTGGCGGTCTTCGCGTTGACAAAGACCGCGTCCGAGACTGCGGCGGAGTAGGTGTCTTCATCCTTCTCAAAGCAGGAGTACAGCACCGGCTCGCTGATCTTGTCGTCGGAGTCCACGCCGTCGGGCAGGTAGAGATCCTCTAAGCTGATCTCCTCGGGGATCGACTGGATCCGCTCCATCCATATGGGATTTGAGAAGGCGTAGAACTGGTTGAACAGGAACGGCTCCTCGCTGTACAGCTCAAAGATATCCGTGTTCTCTTCGGAGAGCTTCGACTGCGCTCTGAGCATTTTTAAGATCTCGAGCTTTTCTTTAAAGCTGTCATCGAAGCTGACGGTCTGAGTTTCAAAGTCGATTCCGAGACTGATGAGCTTCAGCGCCACGGTATCGGCTGACACGCCCGAGTTCCAGATATCCTCGCTGATAAAGCGGTAGCCGTCGGGATCCTTGAGATAATCGGAGAAGACCTCTTTCATATTCTCAAAGGTCAGGTGAAACCCCTGCTCCGTCGGCATATTGAATTTCTCAAAGACATTCTTCTCTCCCGTCAGGGTGTCGACGGTGTAGAAGGTGGGGATGAAGTAGCGTTTGCCGTCAAATACGCCCGCGTCCATGATCGTTTGGTTATAGAGCGAGAGATTGAGTTTATCCTTTGAAGAGTCGTTTTCGATCAGCGCATTCAGGTCATAGAACGCGCCGTTTTCGATCAGCTTCTCAAAGGGGAGGTCCATGTAGTTTGAGAACAGATCGGGACCGCCGCCCGACATCACCTCGATGTTGAGCCTCTCGCTCATAGTGCGAAAGTCCTCGAACTCTATGAGCTCGATCTTCATCTCCTTGGTGGAGTGAGAGTTACACCAGCGGTTATACCGCTCGATGGTCTCGACCATCAGGTCCGGATATTCTTCTGTATAGTAGTAGGTCAGCTGCGAGGTATCCTCTTTGGAGCCTGAGCCGACTGCACCGCAGCCTGCGCACAAAGCGGACAGCAGCAGGGATAATAATAAACATATTGCTCTTTTCATTTTTGTCACCTTGTATTATAATAATACCGTAATCTGTAGTTTATCTGTAGAAAAGTCGGATAAAAAAGCGTTTCTACAGATAAAATACAGACGAAGTTGATAAAATATTATGGGTGATTGTATGTACAGAGTTCTTCTGGTCGAGGACGACCCGCATATCCGCGAGATGATATGCGACTATTTTGATGACAAAAGCAAAGGAGCCCTTCATGTAGAGACCGCTTCAAACGGTCAGAAGGGCGTTGAGATGGCGTATGAGAACGCCTATGATATCCTGATACTGGATGTGATGCTGCCCGAGCTCGACGGCTTTGAGATCTGCCGAGAGGTTAGAAGACAGAGCGATGTGCCGATCATCTTCCTGACCGCGCGGGTCGCTGAAGAGGATATGCTCAGGGGCTACGCGCTCGGATGCGATGACTATATCTTAAAGCCCTTTCCGCTCTCTGTGCTGTACGAGAAGGTGCAGGCGCTCTTGAAGCGTTCCAAGGGTTTGGTGCGCTATGAGCTGCTCTCATCGGGCGCGATCCGGATGAACCCGAACAACGGCAAGGTGTTCTCCGGCGACGAGGAGGTCAAGCTCACCGCGAGAGAGTACGCGATTCTGAAGATCCTGCTTGAGAGGAAGGGCTCGATCGTCAGCCGCGAGACCATCCTCATTAAGCTCTGGGGGTATGATACCGATATCGACGACCGCGTGCTTGATAATCATATCAAGAATCTCAGAAAAGCGCTCGGCGAGAACAGCAGACAGATCAAGACCGTGATCCGCAGAGGATACAAGATCGAATGATCGGGAGACCGTAATGGAAAAGAAGATTAAGAAACAACGCACAAAACTGATTATAAGGATATCCGCCATCCTCTTCGCGGTATGGCTGATTCTCTCTGCGGCGTACGCCGTGGTGTCGCTCTTCTCAGAGAAAGAACAGCAGTATCATTCTTCAAAGATCGCCTTCGCTGACTGGCAGCGAAGCCTCTTGCCTTACGCTACGAACCCGATCCTGTATATCGATGAGGCGAGAAAGACCGCTCTGATCGGAGGGCGCGAGTACGATCTGTCGGGGGACGAGGTCTCTTACAGCTCCATCGGGGGAGAGATCTCCTATCGCTATGACCGCGATATCAATCTGATGATCCACAGCGAGAGCGGCAACGAGACATATGACTCCGATGATATCATCAACATCCTCTTCACGGCAAAGTCCGAGGTGATGGAATACCGCGAGCAGTATTACGGGTATCTGAGCTTTCAGAAGTTTCGCGCTTCTATGACCGATGAGCAGTATGAGCGGATCCTGTACTATCTCGACCATCAGCCGGAGGGGATCTATTATTATGAGCTGCTCTGTACCGAGTTCTATCAGAGCAGCCGTGATGAGCTGATTCCCAAGACGCTCGAGATCGTTCTGACCCGCGATGTGCATCGCTGGTATATCGAGGATACGGTCGTCGAGACCTTTGCGCTGAGCCCCCTGAAAACCGAGAGGCTCAGGCTCCACCAGATCTCCGATATGCAGCGCAATGTGCTCCCCGAAGCATTTATCCGGAACGACTTCGGCAGTGATCATCTTTTGAAGACCGCGCAGAAGCTCTCAGATCAAGCCGCTCAGAGCACGAGCAAAGATGATGATACAGAGAAGCACTACGCGGGGCTTCTGACGGTGAGCGCCTTCGAGTATATCTACTATGACTTTAACCCCGTTTTCACCCGTGTGATCAACCTGATGGACGAGCCCGAGGAGAACGCGGATGACGAGAAGTATGAGCCGGTATACAGCATCGACCTTGAGGAGAACGATGTCTACTATGCCAGGCGGTTCAATATACTGGACGGCTGCCGGCAGAGTATCCTGACCGCGTCGGGCATCCTGTTCGTGTTTTTCCTGATCATCGGCGTCATCCTTACCGTGATGATGTGGAAGAGTATGAAGACCCAGCTGATTGAGGAGCACAAGCGCCGCGAGATGCTCAGCACCCTCGCGCATGATATCAAGACCCCGCTGTTCATCCTCTCCGGCTATGCCGATAACCTGAAGGAAAATATAAAGTCCGACAAGCGCGACCACTATGCCGAGGTCATCATAGAGCAGACCGGCGAGGTCAACCGCCGCGTAGGCAGGGTGCTCGAGCTGAGCAGACTCGACTCTCTCACCCTCACGCTTGATATCTCCGAGTTTGATCTCTCAGAGCTTACGGGGGATATCCTGAAGAATTACGAGGCGCTCCCCGACGGCAAGAGGATCTCTTTCATCGCCGATACAAAGGATGGGGGCGTCAGGATAATCAGCGCCGACCGCAAGCTCATCAAGCGCGCGATTGAGAATCTGGTAGACAACGCCGTCAAATACGCCGACAGCGGCTCTGAGATCCGTATTCGTATCACCGATAAGTCGTTTGTGATCGAGAACCCCTGCGGCGATACCCTGAAGAGCAATATCGGCGGATCCGGCTTTGGCCTGCAGATCACCGAGTCGGTACTCGATCTCCACAATCTCCCGTGGAAGATCAGAGCGGAGCAAAACGAATTTGCTTTCATCATCCAGCTGCCGTGACCGCTCAAACAGAAAGAATCTTTCAACATCGCTGAAACAGCCGTTTTCAGCGATGTTTTGCTGATCACGAGGGGTGGCGTTTTGAGGATGCTTTTGCCTACTTCTTCGGCGGTATTGAAATCCATGTCGGTCTCTGGTATAATATAATACTACCACTTGCGAAATATGATGAATGTGGTATAATCATATTGTCGATCGGACGGTTTTGCTGCCGCTTGATCGGGAAAAGATAATATTCTTGTATAGAATTATATTCAAAAGACACTCCATCGGTCAAAAGACGGTGAAATTATGCAGAAGCTAAAATTAGGAATGTATTCTCAGGCGACCTCTGTCAAAGGGCAGGGGGTCGGCAGCGCGTATTCTGAGCTGATGCGCCTGCTCGAGACTTACGGCAAGGACGACTTCTCTCTTTCTGTCAACGGCAGGGTCAAAGAGTGTGATGTGATCCACGCGCATACGATCGACCCGCCGAGCTTTCTGAGTCTGCGCTTTTCGAAGAAGCCGAGCGTGATCTCCGTTCACTTCACCCCCGATATGGCGGACAACTCCATCAGGCTCCCGAGGTTATTCCTGAAGGTCTTTGATTGGTATCTGATTCGGGTGTATAAAAGCGCCGACTTCGTTCATGTCGTCAACCCGAACCTAAAGACAGAGCTCTTGAAATACGGCTTCTCTCCCGAGCGGATCAAGTATATCCCGAACTTCGTCTCTAAGAACAGCTTCTACCCGATGAGCGCTGATGAGCGCCTCGCTCTTCGTCAGAAGTACGGCTACAGGGAGGACGACTTCATTGCGTTCGCCTGCGGTCAGATGCGTCAGGGCAAGGGAATCCAGGACTTCATCAATACCGCGCGGCTTGTCCCCGAGGTCAAGTTTATCTGGGCGGGCGGCTTCTCGTTCGGCAAGCTCGCCGACGGCTATAACGAGACAAAGAAGATGCTCGAGGAGCTCCCCGAGAATGTTTTTTGTCCCGGGATCGTCTCGCGAGAAGAGATCAATGATCTGCTCAATATCAGCGATCTGTTCTATTTTCCGTCTTATCAGGAGCTCTTCCCGATGTCGATCTTAGAGGCGGCGAGCGTTCATCTTCCGCTATTGTTAAGAGATCTGCCGGAGTACCGGAATATCCTGACCGGATACTTCCTCCACGCTGATACGAATGAGGAGTTTGCATCAAGAATCCGCTCGATCAAAAACGATCCGGATCTCAGGCAGGAGCTCAGGGCTAAATCGGCCGAGGTCTCCGCGAAATATAACGAAGAGTCGACCTATCTTCAGTGGAAAGAATTTTACTATGAATGTGCAAAGAGGAAAGATCCATGAAAATACTTCTTGCTTCAGACAGTTATAAATTTTTGACCAACGGCGTCTCCAATGTGGTCATCGCTCTCGCAGAGCGATACCGCATCGAGGGCTACGATGTCAAGGTTCTGACTCTGTCGGACACCAAAGAATCGTTCAAGGACGGAGACGACTACTATATCTCGTCCTTCAACTTCATTCTGTATCCCGACACGAGACAGAGTTTGGTGCGCCATCACCCGTACTTTGACGAGATTATCGAGTGGAAGCCCGACATCATTCATGTGCATACCGAGGGCTCGATCGCGAATATGGCGCGCAGCATCGCGAAGGCGACCGACGCGCCGATCGTGATGACGATGCACACCGACTACGCCAAATATGCGTTTCACGATCTGAGCACTGTGCCTCCCGTCAAGATGGCGGCGAAGATCGGCTCCATGATCGTCTACAGAGGCTCTCAGGTGATGACGGTGCCCTCCGAGAAGGCGCGAGACCTCTTGCGCGGTTATCTGCCCTCAAGCCCGATCGAGGTCATCCCGAACGGCATCAAGCCCGAACGCTTTTTAAAGGAGCTGTCAGATGAGGAGAAGAGGGGAATCCTTCAGAAGTATGGTCTGAAGGACGACAGCAAGCTGCTCATCATCGTCTCGCGCATCAGCGCCGAGAAGAACCTCAGGGAGATCATCGAGTACTTTCCCGAGCTGCTCGAGCGTGAACCTGAGACAAGGCTTCTGATCGCCGGCAGCGGTCCCGATGAAGAGCACCTCGAGAAGCTCGTCAGAAAGCTTGACCTTGAGGGCAAGGTGGTCTTTGCCGGCAGGGTACATCCCGACGAGGTGTATAAGTACTACAAGCTCGGCAAGGCGTTCCTCAGCGCGTCCACCTTTGAGATGCACTCGCTGACTTATCTTGAAGCGATGATGTGCGGACTGCCGCTGATCTGTCGGGATGATCCGTGCCTCAAGGGCGTCCTCGAGGACGGCTATAACGGCTACATCTACAGCACCAAGGAAGAGTTCGTCGAGAAGACCCTCAGACTTCTCCGCGACAAGAACCTGAGAGATCAGCTCGCCGAGAATTCGCTGAAAAGATCCGAGGAGTTCAGCGATACCGAGTTTGCTCACCGGATGCTTGATCTCTATGAGAAGGTCATCAACGGTACCCTCCCGCTGGAGGAAAGCGTTCCTGACACCGAGAATGAGGACGGCGAGTCGAATTGATCATCACCGAAATGAGGGCTTCGCTATGTTTGATCCCAAAACAAACAAGTATCCTTATCCTGTCGACACCGATCAGCACTATCTGAAGGTCAAGAAGAACGACGGCACTGTCTTTGATAAGAACTACCCCTATATCGATACCTCCCGCTTGTTCTTGTTCAAGCAGGGGGTCATCCGCGTATTGCTCAGGCTGATCGTCTTTCCGGCGACCCATATCCGCCTCGGGCTTCGGATCAAGGGCAAAGAGAACCTGAAGAAGTACAAAGATGTCATCGATCGGGGCGTTGTCTCCTGCTCGAACCATATTCATATGTGGGATTATCTCTGCATCATGAATGCCATCAAGCCGAAGAGACCGTATCTTCTCTCATGGGCGCCGAATATGCGCGGGGAGAATAAGACGCTCATCCGCCTCACCGGCGGCATCCCGATCCCCGACGACGGCAACATCCGCTCCACCATGGCGTATCTTAAGGCGGTCGAAAAGCTCCTGAAAGGCGGCGGCTGGCTCCATGTCTACAGCGAGGGCAGTATGTGGGAGTACTACGCGCCGATCAGACCCTTCAAGCAGGGCGCGTCCTTCTTCTCCTGCGAGTATAACAAGCCCGTCTTGCCTCTCGGCTTCTCTTACCGAGAGCCCTCGTGGATCAGGAGAAAGATCTTTCACCAGATCGCGACTTTGACGCTCACCGTCGGCGAGCCGATCTATCCCGACGGGAATCTTCAGATGAAGGAGCAGAAGCTCGACCTCACCGTTCGCTCTCACGAGGCGGTCTGCCGTCTTGCGGGCATCGACCCGAAGGAGAATATCTACCCGCCGATCTATGATCGTTCCAAGCGGGTCGACTACTATACCGACACCTACGGCGTCGGGTATAAGGGCTCGATGTAACTGTATTCTGTGAAATATGAAAGATGAAATGTTGCGGGTGGGCGCCTTGCCCTATAGTCAGTGATGACAACTGAAAACCGAATGAGAGTGGCAAAACAAAAAGGACGAAGCGTTACGCCTCGTCCTTTTCTGATGTCTGATTTTTTAAATTATCCCTTGACAGCGCCGGCGGCAACTCCCTTGATGATGTACTTCTGACAGATCAGGTAGAAGATGATCACCGGGATGATCGAGAGCAGGATCAGCGCCATAGTCGCGCCGAGGTCTACGGTGCCGTAGCTGCCCTTGAGGTACTGGATATGGATCGGAATGGTTCTGTACTCGTTGATGTCAAGCACCAAGACGGGCAGCAGATAGTCGTTCCATACCCACATGATCTCTAAGATTCCGACCGAGATCATGGTCGGTTTTAACATCGGGAACACGACATTGAAGTATGTCCTTAAAGGCCCGCAGCCGTCGATCGACGCGGCCTCTTCGATCTCGATCGGGATCGACTTTGCGAAGCCGACGAACATAAATATCGCAAGTCCCGCGCCGAAGCCTAAGTATACCACCGGGATCGTCCACGGGGTGTTGAGCTTCAGGGTGTCAGCGGTCTTCGACAGGGTGAACATAACCATCTGGAACGGCACGACCATCGAGAATACGCACAAGTAGTAGATGATCTTGCACACCACAGAGTTCACTCTCGCGATATACCACGCCGCCATCGAGCAGAACAGCAGGATCAGCGCGGTGGAGAGCACCGTGATGATCAGGGTGTACAGCACGCTCTTGTAGAACGGGTAGTTACCGAAGGTCATACCCTTGATGAAGTTCTGGAACCCCGCCCACATCTCATTCAGCGGCAGCGCGAAGGTGTCGGTCTTGACATAGGTGTTCTGCTTGAAGGAGTTGATAACGACGGAGAGCACCGGCAGCACATAGATGATGCAGATGACGGACAGCACGACGCTCATCACCGTCTTGCGCGCTTTCTCAGCACGGAGAGTCTGTTGCTTCATTACTGCTGCACCTCCTTCTTTCTCGTATAGGCAAGCTGCAGGAGCCCGAGTCCCGCGACCAGGATGAAGAACAGTACCGCCTTCGCCTGAGCGGTTCCCTGAGCGGCCGCGTTCGAGCCGTAGAAGGTGTTGTAGATATTCAGCGCCAGCATCTCGGTCGTCTTGATGGACGAGCCGTCAGGCTGGATGATAAACGGCAGACCGCCGGTCAGCGCCAAGTTCTGATCAAACAGCTTAAAGCCGTTCGTCAGACTTAAGAAGGTACAGATGGTCACCGAGGGCATGACATTCGGGATGATGACCCTGAACAAGGTCTGCGTCTTGGTCGCGCCGTCGATCTTCGCGGCCTCAAGCATATCCTCGGGGACAGCCTGCAGGCCCGCTATGTAAATGATCATCATATAGCCGATCTGCTGCCAGCACATCAGGATGATCAGGCCCCAGAATCCGTACTGCGTCTCCATCAGGATCGAGGTGCCGTAGTAGGAGAGGATACCGTCGAAGATCATCGACCAGATGTAGCCTAAGACGATACCGCCGATCAGGTTCGGCATGAAAAATACCGTTCGAAAGAGGTTCGAGCCCTTGATGCCCTGTGTCAGGGCGTAGGCGACCATGAACGCGAGCACATTGATCAGCACCAAGCTGACGACCGCGAAGAGCGCGGTGTACCAGAACGAGTGCAGAAAGCTCGGGTCGGTGACCGCTTTCTCATAGTTCTTGAACAGGCTCTCACCCTTGAAAGGGAGCAGCTGCGCGTCCGATGTGGTTCGAAAACTGCAGAACGAGAGATAGATGCCCTGGATGAACGGCCACACAAATCCGATGATGAAGGCGGCGGTGACAGGGCCTAAGAACAGGATCCCCCAGCGGCGCAGAGATTTCTTCGAGACACCGCCGTGAGAAGATAGCTTTTTCGGCTTTTTCAGATTTTTCGGTTTGACATCGACCGCTTCGGCTTCGACTGTCTCGGTTTCGACTGTTTCGGTTTCGTTTGTTTCGACCTCGACCGTCTCGATATCTTTTGTATTTGTATCCACTATGATCCTCCTCTGTTGCGGCATTGTATCATCTTCTGCCGCGTTGGATGTAGGATTATGTCAGATCCTCTGACAGGATGAGAAAGAAAGACGGGACGAGCGTTATGCCCGCCCCGTGCGTGATTCAAAAGTTACTTGTAATCAGGATGATTACGAAGCGTTCGCAGCAGCGTACTGAGTAGCCCAGCCGTCTACGAAAGCGGTCTTGACATTCTCCCAGTTTGCGTCGGACTGGTCAGCGTTGTAAGCGTTGAGAGCGGAGACCAGAGCGGCTCTGTACTCGTCAACATTCGGCTGATAGTTAGTAGCCCAATCCATGACATAGCAGCCGTCAGCGGTGTACTTCGCAGCGTCGTTCAAGAAGCCGTTGGTGGACTCGACAGCGCCCTTGTAAGGCATGATACCGAGCTGCTCTACCATAGCGGCAGAAGCGTCAGCATCGGTCACGAGCCATACCATGAAGTCGATGGTAGCCTGCTGATCAGCTTCACTTACCTTCGCGTTGACAGCCCAGCAGTTCTCGGTACCGCAGTTGAGGCCGGCCTTCTCTTCGCCGTCAACACCGCAGTAGTAGGGGATCATGGTAGCGTTCGGAACATCCGCGGATACCGCAGCATATTCCCAAGAACCGTTGACAAAGAACGCAGCCTTGCCGGTCTTGAACTCGTTCTCAGCGTCGTGGCCGCCGGTAGCGAGATCCTTAGGATCGGTCAGGGAGTTGTTGATGCACAGATCATAGAGATTCTTGAAGTTTTCCATGTACTTACCGGTCAGAGAGGGAGGACACTCGGTCCAGCCGCCTGCGTCTCTTTCCTCATAGAAGTACTCGAGGTTTGCCATGTGACCTGTAAATCTCCAGGAAGAGGAGTCGTCCATATCGGAAGAGGAGAACGCGTCAAAGCCGAGTTCCGCAGCGCGAGCGTGGATATCCTCAGCAACAGCCTTTAAGCCCGCGAAATCCTTGATCTCGTCCATGGTGTGACCGGCCTTCTCGATGAGGTCGGGGTTTGCGATGATGCCGTAGCACTCATAGCAGTAGCCGATGGAGACTAACTTGCCTGTGTCGTCATAGAGGTTGTAAGCGTCGGTGTTGAGCTCGTTCGCAATAGCGGTGTCCTTGAGATCGATCGCGTAGTCTTTCCAGTCCTTGACACCCTGCTGGTTACCGATAACGAACAGTGTGGGGGGGTTAGACTTATCCATCTCGGAGGTCAGTGTCTGGCTGTAGGTGCCGGATGCAGCGGTGACGACCTTGACATCGACGCCCTTTTCCTCGGTGTACTTCGCAGCTAAGCTCTGTAAGGTTTCATCCAGCTCGGGTTTGAAGTTGAGCCAGTAGACGGAGCCGCCCGCAGCGGTTGAGCCGCCGTCGTCTTTTTTGTCGGTATCGGAGCCTGAGCCTGTTGAAGAGCAGGCAGCAAGAGCCAGTACCAGAGCAAGAGCGAGTACGATTGCCAAAATTCTTTTTGCTTTCATGGTTTCTTCTCCTTTTTAAAGAAAATGATTCGTTCGGCTTCTCCTTCGTTTTCTCATGCTTTACTGTCGCTTTAACACTTTAAAATAATAGCAAAAAGTCGCATGAAACCTGAGAAAACCGAGGAAAAATCTTACAGCCTCATTATAATGAATCGGGATTTCTTTGTCAACAAAATTTCCGAAAAATTATAAAAATATTTATTCAATTTCCACAAAAGAAAAATGATATTGCGTGATGTCAAAAAGGGAAAAAATCTTCTCGTTTTTCTTTACAAAATCGTTCGGAAAGTGTACAATATGATCATTATTTTCAGGGAGTGATGACGATGGCACGATCTACCGATAAGACATTGAGAAACCAAGTGATGTATCAGATATTTGTCAGAAATTTCTCAGAAGAGGGTACCTTCTCCGCTGTCAGGGAGCGCCTTTCAGAGATCAAAGACCTCGGCGTCGATATCATCTGGCTGATGCCGATCCACCCTGTCGGAAAAGTAAAGCGCAAGGGCAGCCTCGGCTCGCCTTACGCGATATCGGACTACAGGGCGGTCAACCCCGAGTTCGGCACCTTAGACGACTTCAAGGCGCTCGTCGACGATATCCACAGGCATCAGATGAAGTGCATCATTGATGTCGTCTATAACCACACCTCTCCCGACTCTGTTCTCTCAAAGGAGCACCCCGATTGGTTCTATCATAAAGAAGACGGGAGCTTCGGCAACCGCGTGGGTGACTGGAGCGATATCATCGACCTTGATTATTCCAATAAAGAATTATGGAGCTATCAGATCGAGACCCTTAAGATGTGGGCTGAGATCGTCGACGGCTTTCGCTGTGATGTTGCGCCCCTGATCCCGCTCGAGTTCTGGCTCAAAGCGCGTAAAGAGGTAGAGACTGTAAGAAAAGGCGCGATCTGGCTCTCTGAGTCCGTTGAGCCGGAGTTCATCCGCTATCTGAGATCGCAGGGGATGACCGCGCTCTCCGACAGCGAGATCTATAATGCTTTCGATATCTGCTACGACTACGATATCTACCGCGAGTTCAAGGATTATCTGTCGTCAAAAGGCAGTCTCTCCCGCTATGCGGATGCGATGATGCGCCAGGAGTATATCTATCCCGACAACTTTGTCAAGCTGCGATTCTTAGAGAATCACGACCAGACCCGCGCGGCATTTTTGATTCCCGACGAGAGGACCCTTCGAAACTGGACGGCGTTTCTCTATTTTCAGAAGGGGCTGACCCTCATCTACGCGGGTCAGGAGTATGGCGCCGCTCATCTGCCGAGCCTCTTCGACAAGGATACCGTGGATTTTATCAAGCGGATCGACCTGAGCGCTCAGATGAAGCGCCTCTATAGCATGAAGAAGGATCCGCTTTTTACCGACAGCGTCTACAATGTGCGCGCAGCGGGTGAGAGCTTCATCGTCGCTTCTCATCAAAAAGGGGAGAGAAAGGCGGTCGGCGTCTTCTCGCTCAAAGGAGAGTCCGGCCTTGTTGAAGTTGACCTTCCCGACGGCTTCTATGAGAATATCCTCACCGGAGAAGAGACAGAAGTTTTCCGATGCGGGGTGCAGTCACATGGTGAGCCGATCGTTCTTTTAGTGAAGAGGTAAGAGGGAAGAGTGAAGAGTTGTGGGCGGGACACCCGCACCCGAATAATAAAATGTAGGGCAAGGCGCCACGACTTGCCGCAGCAGGGGACTGAAAAGTTGCACTAACGAGGAATTAGGAATGAGGAGATAGGAATTGTTGGAGGACTTCGTCCTCACCTGATTTTTGAGCTAAGAATTAAGAAATAAGAGCTAAGAACGGTAGGAGGGCTCTGCCCTCACCTGATCAATAGGGCGTAGCATAGAATTGTAGGGCGCCTTGCCCTACAGCTGAAAACTGAGAACTGACAACTGTAATATTACGGAAGGTGATCATATGTATTTTGAAAATTTAGTGAAAGATTTCTCCGCACTTCCTGAGATCCGCGCGATCGCGCTGGGCGGATCCCGCGCCGGAGGATCCTTCGACGAGAAGTCGGACTACGACCTCTATCTCTACTGCGACCGTGTCCCTGACGAAAAAACCAGGCGAAGCATCCTCGAGCGGCACTGCACCTATATGGAGATCTCTAACCGTTTCTGGGAGCTTGAGGACGACTGCACCTTCAAAGACGGCGTGGATATCGACATCCTCTACCGCTCTCTTGAGGACTTTGAGCGGGGGCTCATCGATGTCGTGGAACAGTGTCATACCTATAACGCCTACACCACCTGTATGTGGCACAATCTGCTCCATTCCAAGATCCTCTACGACCGCGACGGGGCGCTCTCCGCGCTGAAAGAGCGCTTTGATGTGCCGTATCCCGAGGCGCTTCGTCAGAATATCATCGAGAATCACCTGAAGCTGCTCTCAGGGCATCTTCCGTCCTATGACCGCCAGATCATCAAAGCATCAGAGAGGGGAGACCTTGTTTCCGTCAACCACCGCGCCGCCGCGTTTTTGGAGACTTACTTTGATCTGATCTTCGCGGTCAACCGCCTGACCCACCCGGGCGAGAAGCGGATGATCGAGTATGCCGTCAGAAACTGCGCGATCCTGCCCGATCAACTCGAAGAGAATGTCACATCGCTTCTTCATGACCTCAGCGCTTCTCCTGATCGCGTCAGGGATGACCTGACGCTGATTCTTCATGATCTTCAGGCGATCCTTTAACCGAGAACTGAGAACTGACAACTGAAAACTAAATATGCCTCTCTTGACATTTTCCGTTCTCTGTATTATACTGTGTATACTCTGTTCAAAAGAATATTACCACTTATCAAGAGCGACTGAGGGACAGGCCCGATGAAGTCCGGCAACCTGCGTTATGTAAGGTGCCAATTCCTGCGGTATCACCGACAGATGAGTTTTGACTCCCGGAGCGTGTGCCGCTTCGGGATTTTCTTTGATAATGTGTATGGAAAGGAATCTATATATGTCTTACTTTTTTACATCCGAATCCGTGACCGAGGGACATCCCGACAAGGTCTGCGACCGTGTCTCCGATGCGATCCTCGACGCGATCCTCAGTCAGGACGAGCACGCTCATGTCGCCTGCGAGACGACCGCCGCGCCCGACAGGATCAGTATTATGGGAGAGATCAGCACCACCGCCGAGGTCGACTTTGAGAAGGTCGCGAGAGAGGCGGTCTGCGCCATCGGCTACGACTGTGACAGAGCGACCTTTAACGGCAGCACCTGCAAGGTGGATCTGTTCATCAACCGCCAGTCGCCCGATATCGCGATGGGCGTCAACGAGTCTTTTGAGAGAAAAGAAGGCGCAGAGGACGACCTCAATCTCATCGGCGCGGGAGATCAGGGGATGATGTTCGGCTTTGCCTGCGATGAGACAGAGGAGCTGATGCCGCTTGCGATCTCCTTATCCCATAAGCTCGCGCGCAGACTTGCCGAAGTCCGAAAGAACGGGACTCTCTCGTATCTTCGTCCCGACGGCAAGACTCAGGTGACGGTAGAATACGAGGACGGCTCTGTCAAGCGTGTCGACACCATCGTCGTCTCTACCCAGCACGACGAGGATATCGCGCTTGACGACATCAGAAGAGATATCATCAAATATGTCATCCGCCCCGTCATCGACGACGCTCTGATGGACGAGGATACCAAGGTGTTCATCAATCCCACCGGCAGGTTCGTCATCGGCGGCCCGCAGGGAGACTCCGGTCTTACCGGCAGAAAGATCATCGTCGACACCTACGGCGGCTACGCCCGCCACGGCGGCGGCGCCTTCTCGGGCAAGGATCCGACCAAGGTGGATCGCTCCGCGGCATACTACGCCCGCTATATCGCGAAGAATATTGTCGCCTCCGGTATAGCGAAGAAGGCGGAGGTACAGCTCGCCTATGCGATCGGCGTCGCAAATCCCGTCTCGATCATGGTCGACACCTTCCATACTTCGTCTTATGCGGACGATCGGATCGCCGAAGCGGTCAGAAAGGTTTTTGACTGCCGTCCCGCGTCCATTATCAAGGAGCTCGATCTGCTCCATACCCGCTACGCGCCGCTGTCATCCTACGGCCATATGGGCAGAACCGATCTTCCCGTCCGCTGGGAGGATACCGACAAGACACAGGCGCTTATAGCCGCGCTTTCATAAAGTATCAAAGCCTCCTTCGGGAGGCTTTTTTCTTTTAATGAAAAATGAATGATGAATAATGAATAATCGCGGGAGAACTTCATCCTCACCTGAATTTGTACGGCGTTTCATGAAGGGGGTCCCTCGCAAAACCAAAACGCGCGCATTGCTGCACGCGTTTTTTGTCGGGAGAAATTCCAAAATGTATATATGATACTAAATATTTATAAAGCGCTTTATTCTGCTCAGATCACGAAGAACCCGATCGCGCCGATCACGGCGCCGATCAGAGCGCCCGAGATGACATCTCTGATAAAATGAACTCCGCAAAGCACGCGGGTCATGCCGATCAGAGCGGCGATCACCAGCATGATGATACCGAGCTTTACTTCGATATACATGAACGCCATCGCGATGATGAACGCCGAGACCGTGTGTCTGGACGGAAAGCTCTTGCCTTTCGTCTGTTTTCTCACCACCGGCGTGAAGTCGTACTTTTCATACGGACGCTGAGCGTTGATGATGGCTCTCACCACCGTCGTCAGCACGAAGGTGCCGAACGGTATCAGCGTGAAGCGTAAAAACACTTCGCTCCCGATTCCCTGCGTCACAAGCAGATAGATCGCTTCCATCGGATAGAAAACATACATTAAGGCGGGCAAAATGTCGTGAAGCGTCTTCAAGGTCGTGGAGCGTCTTTTTGACTCACTGATGTACGCGGTCATGTTCTGAAACTGTTCTTCTCTCATTTTGTCACTTCCTTTACATTTTGGTTCTGTTTGTTTCTGTTTTTTGACGGGATCTGACCTATCGCAATTTAACGATATCATTTTTACTTAAACAAACTTTGACGATTTGATAAACATTTTTTGACGAATTTATGAAATTTTTATGTCCACATGATAATTCTCGAACCAGTAGTCGAGCTGTATCAGATACGCGAGCACCTGCGGAGAGAGCATCAGCTGACCGTACCACGGAGACCTAAGCTCCTCGGGATGCTCGATGATATCCTTCACGCCCGCTTCGCTCAAAAGCGCCGTTATCCTCCGGCCTGAGTCAGAGAGGATCTCTCTGACCCTGTCAGAGCACAGGCGCATATAGACAGGGTTGTGGGTCTTCGGGTAGGGGCTCTTCTTGCGGTAGACGATCTCGTCGGGCAGGATCCCCTCGAACGCCTTGCGGATGATGCCCTTCTCCCGACCGCCGTACGCTTTGATCTCCCACGGCATATTATAGGCGAAGTCGACAAGCCTGTAGTCGCAGAACGGCACCCTCACCTCGAGCCCTGAGTACATCGAGCAGCGGTCCTTTCGCTCAAGTAAGCACTGCATAAACCAGTAGAAGTTGAGCCTGAACATCTCGCGCATCCTCCGTGTCAAGGGGGAATCGGACTTTAATGTATCGGTGCCTTTGACGGTGTCGAGATACCGCTCTCTGACATATTCTTCGCCGCGTTTTAAAATACCGTCTTTGAGCACCTTGCGGCGAGTGGACTGCTCTCTTGACCACGGAAAGCACTCCTCAAACAGGATCTCTTTGTTGTGATACCACGGATATCCGCCGAAGAGCTCGTCGGCGCATTCTCCCGAGAGCGCGACCTTGAAGTCTTTCTTGATCTCCTTGCAGAAGAGGAGCAGGGAGGAGTCGATATCTACATATCCCGGCAGATCTCTCGCGACCACAGCCGTGTACAGTGCCTCAAAGACATCCTCGTTCTTAAGGATGACCTCCTTGTGGACTGAGCGGCAGCTCTTCTCCATCAGAGAGATAAACTCGAAGTCCGCGTTCGGCTGGAAGAGATTCTTCTGAAAGTATTTGCGGTTATCCTGATATTCCACCGAGTAGGTATGGATATTCCCTTTGCCGTGATCGCGGTAATATTCTGCTGCCGTCTGACAGATGATGCTCGAGTCAAGCCCTCCCGAGAGGAAGAAGCACATCGGCACATCGGACACGAGCTGTCTTGTGATCGCATCCCTAAGGAGTGAGCGGGCGTATTCGATCGTCTCTTCTTCGCTCTTGTCCCATTCTTTTGCCGAAAGCTCATAGTACTTGACCCTCTTGAGCGTGTTGTCCTCATAGATCATATACTCACCGGGAAGGAGCTCTTCGATCCCCTTGAAGATGCCCTTTCCCGAGGTCCGTGCGGGACCTAAGAAGAAGATCTCGTACAGCCCCTCCTCATCCACCTCGGCGCGGATCATCCCGCTCTCTAAGATCGCCTTGATCTCTGATGAGAAGATGATGCCGTCGTCGAGTTTGTGAAAGAACAGCGGCTTGACGCCGATGCGGTCACGGCACAGAAAAAGCCGTTTTGAGAACTCCTCGAGCACCGCAAACGCGAAGATGCCGTTGAGCTTATGCACACATTCTTCTCGGTATTCGCAGTAGCACTTTAAGAGCACCTCGGTGTCCGAGCGGGTCGAGAAGCGATAGCCCTTCTCGATGAGCTCTCTTCTGAGCTCGTCGGTATTATACAGCTCGCCGTTGTAGACGAGGGTGAACTTCTCTCCGTTTAGAAGCGTGCTCATCGGCTGAGCGCCGCCCTCAGGGTCGATGATCGAGAGCCGCCTGTGAAGAAGCGCGACATTCTCTCTGAAGTATTCGCCGTGATCATCGGGCCCCCTGCGGCGAAGGGTCTCGTTCATTCTGATGAGCGTTTCTCTCTTATCGGACAGATCGGTGTGATCGGTCATGATTCCTGCGATTGAGCACATAGTTTCCTCCCTGAGTGACTGACCCGAGAAAAAACAGCGACGAGAGCACGAGTGCGAGCGACCCCCATACGGTAGAGGTGATGCGGGGTGCTTCGGTGACCTCTGCGGTGGAGAACACCGCCGCTGTCTCGGGAAATATACTGACTAATATATATGTCGCGAGGGACGCGATGATTCCTTGCAAGACGCGAAAAAGCGTGAACAGCCCGATATGCGGCCGTACATCCTTGAGGACAGCGTAGATCTGACAGTGTACCGACAGAGAAGAAAATCCTACGAAGAACGCCGTGAGATACAAGGGGATTTTCCCTGCCGAGAGATTGCTCCCCGTGGTGATCTCTAAGAGATTTGAGAGGATCAGGAGAATCGTCTCGTGCCCGCCGAGCGCGCTCTTTAAGATCTCTGTGAGAGAAGAGAACATCAGCACCATCGAGCACATCGAGAAGACGCCCTTTGACGCGTCCTCCACCGAGTCGATCAGAAGGGAAGAGGATGTGGCTCTCAGCGTCCCTTTCGGCGGGTCTTTCTCACATTTCACCGTTTTTGAGACGATAACGCCGGTGATGATCACCGAGATGATCTCAGAAGTCAAGAGGATCACGCCCGATTCTCTGTGATTCAAGAGCGCAAGTGCGATGTAATTGATCAGAAACCCCGGTCCGGCTGATACCGCGATGTACGAGGCCTTCTTCGCCTGATCCCTCGTGATCATTCCGCTTTTGAACAGGATAGAGACGCATCTCGCGCCCACCGGATACCCTCCGATGAGCGAGAGCAGGATCGGCGTCATACAGACATACGGCAGCGAGAAGCATACGCGGCTTATACCCCTGAGCGGTCTTGTGATATACAGAGCGACCGAGCTGTGTACCGTAAACGCCGCAATCACCATCAGAAAGAACAAGGACGGCACCAGCACATCACAGCAGAGCGCGATACCCTGATGGATCCCGCGGTACACCTCTTCACTGAAGCTGACCGAGAGATAGATGCCTGTGAGGATGATCAGCCCATAGATGATTATTTTTCCTTTTTCGAATAATTTTATACGCATATCTTCACCCTTGAAACATCGGATGATTAATATATATTCCGCTTTTGTCATAAATATTAGGAGGTGATGATATGAAGAAGAACAAACATCCGCTCAAAGCGCTGTCCTTTGATATGAGCGAGCCATCCCTTGAGTTTTTGTCGAACCGCGAGGTGACGATCGAGGGCAGCAAGGGGGTGCTCGAATACAGCGACACCCTCATCAGGATCAGTCTGAAAATGATGACGGTATCCTTCGTCGGCAGAGGGCTCAACTTAAAGTGTATCTCCGAGTCCGCGCTGATCATCAGCGGCTTTATCTCAGAGGTCAAATTCACTGTATAATTCTTTGGAGGAAATATGATTCTCAGAATTCTGCGATATCTGAGCGGATATGTCCGCTTTGAGATCATCTCACGCTTTCCCGAGCGATTCCTCAATATCACCTCGAAGCGGTCCCTTCGCGTTTGGGGCGCGAAGAGAGAGGGCGCTCGGCTGTACGCTTGTATGTATATGAAAGATTATCTTTCGATCAGACCCGTCGCGAGAGCCGCTTCTGCGCGTCTGAAAATCACTCAGAAGAAGGGTGTTCCGGTTATTCTTCGAGCGCACCGCGGGCGGGTGGGGCTCCTATTCGGCGCAGCGGCGTTTCTGCTCGTGATATTCGTGATGTCCCAGTTTATCTTAAGCATCGAGATCACGGGAGCCGATCGGGTGAGCGTCTCAGAGCTTAAAGAAGAGCTCAGAGAAGAGGGGCTCTATGTCGGCGCGTTCAAGCCCGCGCTCGACTACGATATGATCGCGCGCAATATGCTGATCAAAGACAAGGATCTCGGCTGGATGGCTGTCAATGTCTCGGGATCATACGCGAGCGTCGAGCTAAAGGAGGAGTCCTTGCCGCCGCCGGTCGAGGACATTTCTACTCCCTGCAACATCAAGGCGTCGCGCGACGGCGTGATCGTAAGCTCCAATATCGCGCAGGGCGCGTCCATGATAGAGAAGGGCTCGGGTGTGATCAAAGATCAGCTCCTGGTCTCGGGGGTGATCGAGGACGCGGCTGGAGGGGTCAGCTTTGTCCACGCGTCCGCCGAGGTGATCGCGAAGACGGTCAGAGAGATGACTTTCTCACTTGATAAAGATCGCTCATCCTTAGAGCCTTTATCGGCGTCCGTCTCCCGCTATCGTGCGGGGATATTCTCTCTGAGCGTCCCGCTGAGCTTCTCGAACGCGGGGGGAGAATATGCCGCCGTGAGATCAGAGGAGCGGGGCATGCGCCTGCTCGATACCGATATCCCGCTCTCTGTGATCAGAGAGGATGTCTATTCGTTTGATCTTTGTGAGAAGCGCTTTTCAGAGAAAGAGGCGAGGACATTCTTAGAGCGGCAGTCGCTCTTGTATGAAGCGTTCGCTCTCTGTGACTGTACAGTAGAAGAGCGGGAATATGACTTTTCATATGACGAAGAGCGCTGTTATCTGAAGGTGACCTATCACTGTCTGGAGGATATCGCCTGTCAAAATCCGATTATTATCCAAAAAGACGAGGAGGAATGAGCGCGTATTTTCTTGCGTTTTTCATCTGTTTGTGCTACAATACGCCTATCGGATGCTTTCCGGTATAGAAAGATGATGACAGATGAAAATTTTTTGTATCGGCGATGTGGTAGGCTCGGCGGGCTGTGCCTTCCTCAGGCAGAAGCTGCCCGATTTCAAACGAAAGAACGGCATCGACCTCGTGATCTGCAACGGTGAGAACAGCTCCTCGAAGAACGGTATCTCCAACCGCTCCTGCGACTATCTCTTCGCGTCGGGGGTGGATGTGATCACCTTGGGCAACCATGCCTTTCGCAGGATGCAGATCTTCGACTACCTCGACTCAAAGCCGTATCTGATCAGACCCTTGAACTTCTCTTCTCCCAATGTTCCCGGTACGGGCGTATGCTGTGTCGATATGGGGCGGGTTCGGGTGACGGTGATGAACCTGATGGGACAGGAGCATATCTCTCCTACGGTCGACAACCCCTTCCTCGCCGCCGACAGAGCGCTCAAAGAGGTCGACACTAATATCATCATGGTGGACTTTCACGCGGAGGCGACCTCCGAGAAGCGCGCGATGGGCTTTTATCTCGACGGCAGGGTCTCCGCCGTTTTCGGCACCCATACCCATGTTCAGACCGCCGACGAGGAGGTCCTGACAAACGGCACCGGCTACATCACCGACCTCGGGATGACCGGTGTGATCGACTCGGTCTTAGGGGTGAAGAAGGAGATCATATTAAGACGCTTCGTCGATCAGCTTCCCGAGAAGTTCGAGCTCGCCGAGGGGGCGTGCAGGCTCTCCGGCGCGGTCTTTGAGATCGACGAAAAATCCGGTAGGTGTCTCTCTGTCAGTCGATATGAACTAAGATAACCGCAAGTTTTGTTCATACTATGTGCATAATAGTTCTTGCAAAATTGTAATTTTTGGTGTATAATATTCAGAACTGTGAAACAATTTGTAATACAAAGGAAGTGTTTTCATTGATCAACGGTGAAACTCTAAAGCAAGCGATCATTTCGGGCGCGAATAATATCCAGATCTCCAAGGCTCGTATCAACGACCTCAACATCTTTCCGGTTCCCGACGGCGACACCGGCACCAATATGTCGATGACCATCGTCGCGGCGTCCGTCGCGCTGCAGAACTCAGACGCTACCGATGTCGCGACTGTCGCGCACAACACCGCTTCCGCGATGCTCAGGGGCGCGAGGGGCAACTCGGGCGTTATCACCTCTCTGCTCTTCAGAGGTATCTCCAAGGGCTTAGAGGGGAAGGTAGAGGCTTCGGGCGAGGATCTCGTCGCGGCTCTCGGCTTAGGTGTCGAAGCTGCCTATAACGCGGTCACCAAGCCCACCGAGGGCACCATCCTCACTGTGGCGCGCATGGCGTATGAGGCGGGTCTCGAGGCGCTTGAGACCGAGGACGATCCCGCGGTGCTGTGGGAGATTATCTGTGACGAGGCGGCTTATGCTTTGGAGCAGACGCCGAAGATGCTTCCCGTGCTCAAGAAGGCGGGCGTTGTCGATGCCGGCGGCAAGGGCATCCTCACCATCTTTGAGGGTATGCTCTCCGTCTTCCGTGACGGCAAGGTCATCGAGTATGACGAGGAAGAAGAGGTCGATACCACAAGCGACGATTTCTTCCGTTCCGCCGCGGCAGAGTTTGACGAAGTGATCAACTTTACATATTGTACAGAATTTATTGTCGGCAGAGATCCTGAGTGTGAAGAAGATCCCAACGAGCTGCGTCTCTTCCTCGAGACCATCGGCGATTCGATCGTGATGGTGGCCGACGATGAGATCATCAAGGTGCATGTTCATACCGAGCAGCCCGGCAACGCGATGCAACGCGGCCTCCTCTACGGCCAGCTCCTCACCGTCAAGGTCGAGAACATGAAGGAACAGCACAAGAACGCGAAGATCGAGAACGAGAAGATGAAGGCGCAGGCCGAGGCTGAGGACGACAAGCTCGCCTTTGCCGCTCCTGTTGAAGAATACGGCTTTGTCTGTGTTGCCGCGGGCGACGGTGTGCGCGATCTCTTTATGGAGCTCGGCTGCAAGAATGTCGTCTCCGGCGGTCAGAGCATGAACCCCTCCACCGACGATATCGTCGAGGCGGTTCTCGCGACCCCCGCGAAGAAGGTTTTCATCCTCCCGAACAACAAGAACATCATCATGGCGGCTCAGCAGGCGGTCACCCTCATCGGCGACAGAGAGGTCATCATTGTTCCCACCAAGACCATCCCGCAGGGACTCTCCGCGATGCTGGTATTCGATCCCGATTCCGATTCCGACACGAATCTCGAGAACATGAAGCAGGCGGCGAAGAATGTCTCCACCGGTCAGGTCACCTTCGCGGCGCGCGACTCCGAGTTCGGCTCTAAGAAGATCAAAGAGGGAGAGATCATCGGCCTTGCCAACGGCAAGCTGACCGTCACCGACAAGACCCCCAACAAGGCGCTCTATAAGCTGTGCAAGTCGATGATCGACAAGGATATGTCCTTTGTCACCCTGATCTCCGGCGCGGATGTCTCCGACGAAGACGCCCAGGCGGCGGTCGAGATGCTCGAGAGCAAGTTCTCGGATCAGGTGGACATCACCTACATCAAGGGCGGACAGCCGATTTATTACTATATTTTCAGCGTAGAATAAGAGAGAGGCTGTCGAAAGACAGCCTTTTTTGTTAGTGAAGAACTAAGAGCTTTATTAGCTAAGAACTAAGAGCTAAGAGATAAGAACGGTGGGAGGGCTTCGCCCTCACCCGAATTTTAATGAGAAATTAGGAATGAGGAAATAGGAATTGCGGGAAGGCGTTGTCTTCAACTGATTTGTGATCATTTCATTTGTCATTCTGAGGGAGCGAAGCGACCGTGGGAATTCCCCTGTCATCACTACCGGTTGATAAGAGAATCTCTATTCAGACGGTATTAAGAAGAAGGGGATTGCCACAGCCCTAAAGGGCTTCGCAATGACAACTGACAACTGTCAACCGAAATCAACCGAAATCAACCGAAACAAGGCAAGAGAAAGAAAAAGAGAAAGAAAAAGAGAAAGAAAAAGAAGAAGAGAAAGACAAATACAAAGAGTAAGAGAAAAACAAAGAGAAAGAAAAAATAATCAAGAATAAAAAGAGAAGAATCACCCCTCACTCGGCTTCTCTCTCGCTCTCTGAAATAATTTTTAGAAATTTTTGAATAATTGCATATCACTGCGCAATTATTCTCACATTTACGCCGTAGGTGAAAGTAAATTTCTGTTTAGAAGGAGAATCCCATGTCACTGTTTGCTGTTCCGATATCGAAGCTCAGCGGTATCGGCAAAAAGCGCGAAGAGCTGTTCTCAAAACTGAATATTCACTCTGTCGGCGATTTGATCCGCTTCTATCCGAGAACCTACGAGAACTGGTCGGATGTCACCTTGATCAGCGAGGTCACTCACGGGGAGAAGTATGTCATCAAGGCGACCGTTTCCGAAGCGGTCCGCACCATCCGCCTCTCGGGCGGCAGGATCATGTGCCGCGTCGCGGTATTTGATGAGTCCGGTTATATGAACCTCGTCTTTTTCAACAACCGCTATATCCCGTCGATGCTTCACTACGGCGAGACCTATCTCTTCTACGGCAGAGTGATGAAAGAGGCGATCGGCTATCAGATGACCTCTCCCGAGTTCTCATCGATCAAGGACGCCGATTCGATCTCTCCCGTCTATAACCTCACCGCGGGGCTCAATAACCGCGTGGTGACCAAGGCGGTCAGAGAGGCGCTCTCGATGCTGCCCGAGGAGATACGCGACCCGATCCCGTATCAGATTTTGAATCAATATCACCTGTGCACGCTCTCCTACGCGCTTGAGAATATCCACTTTCCGTCGGATCTGAGGGCGCTTGAGAAGGCGAGAGAGCGGCTGGTGTTCGAAGAGCTGTTGGTCTTAAATCTCGGGATGCGGCTCTTAAAGTCGCGCGTCAGCGAGCAGACGCCCCTTAGGATGGAGAAGGACTATACAGCCGAGTTTATCTCGAGCCTGCCCTTCGAGTTGACCCGCGCGCAGCACAACGCGATCGTCGACTGCGTGAACGATATGATGCACAAGACCTCTCCCATGAACCGCCTGATCCAGGGGGATGTCGGCTCCGGCAAGACCGCCGTGTGCGCCGCGGTATGTTATCAGTGTGTCAGAAACGGCTATCAGGCGGCGTTCATGGCGCCCACCGAGATCCTCGCTTCTCAGCACTATGAGACCTTCCTACACTTCTTTGAAGATACCGATATCAAGATCGAACTGCTCACCGGCTCGCTCTCTGCGGCTGAGAAGAAGAGAGCCCGCGAGCGCATCGAGTCGGGAGACGCCGACATCGTCATCGGCACCCACGCGATCCTCTCCGAGAGCACCGTGTTCCATCGTTTAGGCTGCGCCATCACCGATGAGCAGCACCGCTTCGGCGTGGATCAGAGAGCGAAGCTCGCCTCTAAAGGCGAACAGCCGCACATCCTCGTCCTCTCCGCGACCCCGATCCCGCGCACCTTAGGGTTGATTATCTACGGCGATCTTGATATCACCGTGATCGATGAGCTCCCTCCGGGCAGAACAGAGATACAGACGCTTCTGATCAGCTCCGAGAAGCGGGATAGAGCGCTCTCCTTCATCCGCTCTCAGCTCTCAGAGGGCAGACAGTGCTATATTGTCTGTCCGCTTGTAGACGAAGGGGAGAGTGATTTGAACTCCGCGACTGACTATGCCGCCGAGCTGATGCTCACGCATTTTCGGGATATCCCCGTCGGGATCCTCCACGGCAAGATGAAGTCAAAGGACAAGGATGATGTCATGCGCCGCTTCTCTTCGGGTGAGATAATGGTGCTCGTATCCACCACCGTGGTCGAGGTCGGCGTGGATGTCAAGAACGCGACCGTCATGATGATCGAGAACGCTGAGCGATTTGGGCTCTCCACCCTGCATCAGCTCAGAGGAAGAGTCGGCAGGGGAGAGCACAAGTCCTACTGCATCCTCGTCTCCGATAACGAGAGCGAGAACACGAAGCTCCGCCTCTCTACCATGTGCCGTACCTCAAACGGCTTTGAGATCGCCGATATGGATCTAAAGCTCCGCGGCCCCGGCGACTTCTTCGGCTCGCGCCAGCACGGTCTGCCGAAGCTCTCGATCGCCGATTTCTCCGACACAGATACCGTCTCGCGCTCGTCAGACGCGGCGAAAGAACTCTTGGAGTTCTCTTCAGATCTCTCCGATCCGTCGCTCAAAGGTCTCAGAGCCGAGATCCGTCAGCTCTTTGAGAACACAGAAAACACGATGAACTGAGCGCTTTTTAATGATGAATAATAGATGATAAATATGTGAGTGAAGAGTGAAGGATACTCACTGCGCTCGGACAATTATATTGTAGGGTGCAAAGCCTCCCCTGCCTAAGGGGAGGTGCCGAGCGACAAGCGAGGCGGAGGGGTTTGGCTGTTATTAGAAGTCAGTCGTCAAAGAGCTTAGAAAACAGGATATAGAATTGACCGACCAAAGGGAGAAACATATATTTATTAACTTTACAGCGAAATCACCTGACCGCTCCTTTTCGAAAATTTTTCTTGCATTATAGATAATCTTGTGGTATGATAGCATTGTTGCGGGGGCGTAGCTCAGCTGGGAGAGCGCTTGAATGGCATTCAAGAGGTCAACGGTTCGATCCCGTCCGTCTCCATCCATACAAATATTAAGGGGTACCTTCGGGTATCCCTTAATTCATTCCGAAATAAAATGGAGAGGGACGAGATCGAAGCGACCGTGTCGTCGTCACGAGCTGTGCTTGCTGAGAACGGCAAGGGTTTGCCGATCTCGTGCTCGCGCCGCCGTTTCTCCTCTCCCCAAAAAGCAGGGGCTTTTCGGGGATCCCGATTTGTGCAAGGTCGCTGAAATCCGATGACAAAAACAGTCCGGCGGACTGTTTTTAGGGAGAGCGTAGGCGCGACCTAAGACAGGAGGTGACGCTCCGAATACGGGGCAGGCTTTGACCGAAAGAGAGAACTCCCGTCCGTCTCCATAAGCGAAAATCCTGTCGTGTAAGCGGCAGGTTTTTTTGCGTTTATATTCTTCATTTTTCAGTCCTGCTGACAGGATTTTCTAAATGAATACTGAAAACTGAATATCAGCTGTATTATGTTCGATCTTATATTTCTGATACAGAATAAAATTGATTGCAAAACTGTAACCTGTTTTTCCTGAATTTTCTTGCTTTAGGGCGGCGGGGTATGTTATAATGAGCTGTAATATGTAGTACTATGCAACTTAGGGGGAATATAATATGCCTTTGTGTATGGGTTGCTTGAATGAGATACCTCGCTCGGACGCGGTATGCTCTGTCTGCGGATTTGATAACGCAGGGAAGCAGTCGGCGCCCTTTCTGCCGTACGGCACGGTCTTAGGCGGCAAGTATGTCGTCGCGAAGAACTTGGACACCAACGGCGAGTCGACCCGATACCTCGGTTATAACAACGATAACGGAAAGGTGATCACGGTCAGAGAGTTCCTGCCGATGGGTCTCTTCGACAGAAACGAAGGGGAGAAGAAGCTCTTTGTCTCTCCGACCGACAAGCCGAAGTTCTCTCAGGCGATGGCTGACTTCATGAGCTTTTACGAGACGGTGGAGGCGATCACGGACAAGTCCGCGATGGTTGATATCCTCGATATGTTTTCAGAGAACAACACCGTCTATGTGATCGAAGAGAGCGACGATCTGATCCCGTTCGCTCAGTATGTCGAGAAAAACGGCGGACATCTCGAGTGGGATGCCGCGCGTCCGCTCTTCATGCCGATCATCACGCTCTTAGAAACTTTACATAAGAATAATGTCGGACACTATGCGGTCTCTCCGTCGAACCTGTTCGTCACTTCTACCGGTAAGCTGAAGCTCGCGGGTTTCTCCTCCGAGAACGAGAGAAAGCGCGGCACGATCCTCAAGAGCCAGCTCTACTCCGGCTGTTCCGCTCCCGAGCAGTACCGCCAGAACGAGTCTCTCAACAGCGCTACCGATATCTACGGCTTTACGGCGACCCTGTTCTTTGCCCTTACCGGTAACCTTCCCGCAAGCGCCAAAGACAGAGAGAAGGACGCGCGCCTGCTCATCAGCACCAACACCGTCAAGAGACTGCCGCCCCATGTGGTGACCGCGCTCGCGAACGGTCTGCAGATGAAGAGAGACAACCGCATCTCGAACTTTGACGAGCTGAGAGCCCAGCTCTCCGTCGCGTCTACGGTACAGGCGATCCAGGACGAGATCTCGCGCACCGCGTCGATGACGCCGGTTCAGCGTGAGGAGGAGAGAAAGTCCAAGGTCAACCCCACCGCGGTAGGCATTGTCGCTACAGTCGTGGCGCTGCTTATCTTAGGAGCGGTCGGTCTGTGGTGGCTGTCGCTCAACCCGCTGGTCGGTCTGTTTGAGGAGAGTGTCACTACCCCTCCCACCCAGGCACCGACGATTGCTGAGGACTGGACAGGTCCGGTGGTTCCCGACTATGTCGGCAAGACCTATCAGGAGGTCTCCAAGGCGATCGAAGCGGATCCCTCCCTCTCGCTCAAGATCTCCGCTGACGGTGAGTTCAGCGATACCGTTCCCGAAGGGAATGTCATCTCTCAGACGCCTCAGCCCGGTACGCCGATGACCTCCGGCAACGCGGTTATCTATGTCGTACTGAGTAAGGGCCCCCAGCTGACAGAGCTGCCCGATGTCACCGGCAAGTCGCTGACATCCGCCGCCGAGAAGCTCTCCGACTTAGGCTTTGTTGTCCTGCAGGAGGTCGAGTATGACTCTACTGTCGGTGAGGATAAGGTCATCGGCTACAAGGATCACACCGCCGGCGACAAGATCGAGTCCGGCTCCGAGATCACACTGATCGTCTCGCTCGGACCGTATCCCGATGATGAATATTAATCCACTCAAAGATAAGGGCTGCCGCTGTATCTTGCGGCAGCCGATTTTTTAGAATGAATGATAGATATTCAAGTGAAGAGCTAAGAGCTAAGAGTGAAGAGCGGCGGTTACTCGCTTCGCTCGGACAAATCTTTTGACTACTCCCTACAATTCAGAACTGACATCTGATAACTGACAACTGAGGAAGCCACCCGCTACTTTAGCTTTGCGATCGTGTTCTCCGAGTGGGAGATCACATTGAACACCGACGGCGCGAAGTCCGGATATTCCTGTAAGAGGGCGCTCTCCGAGAGATTGAGCTCTCGGAGCTTTTCGACATACTGAGGAGAGGAGATGTCGCTTTGCGCTTCGATATCGGCGAACAGCTTCAGGATCGCAGCCGTTGAATATCCCCGATAGGTTTCTTCGCTCGCGGAGAACAGCGCCGTTTGACGCTCGCCGCCGGAGAACAGATCCCTTAAGATCTTATACTCACACAGCATCAGAAGCTGAGAGACATTTCGCGTGAGCTTGCGGTTTGATGCTGATATCAACAGATCATAGATCAGCGACAGGGTATTAGAGAGCAGTCTCAGGCTCGGGGTCTGCTTCTTCTCCTTCTCGAAAGCTCCCTCTGATTCTTCGGACGGATGCCCTTTCGTAAGCGTCCTTCCCAAGAGGAAGTCTGCCGAGACCTCATAGTAGTCGGCGGCTCTTATCAGGAACTGAAGCCCCGGCTCACGGATCCCTTTCTCATAGTGAGAGAGCAGCGCCTGAGAGACGCCGAGATCCGAGGCGACCTGCTTCTGGCTTAAATTCCGCTCCTTTCGAAGCAGGGTGATCGCTCTTGAAAAATCCTTATTCATATGATCAGTCCTTTTTGTTTTATACAAACAGTATATACGATATTTTACAATTTGTAAAGTCAGGTGAATAAAATGAAATCCTACTATATCCATATGATCCGCCACGGAGAGATCGCCCCGACACTCTCGGGCAAGTATATCGGCACCACCGATATCCCTTTGTGCGAAGAGGGGAAGATGAAGCTGAGAAAGCTCGACTTCGAGAAGGACTACCCCTATGCCGCGGCGGTCTTCACAAGTCCTCTGAAGCGCTGCACACAAACGGCGAAGATCCTCTATCCGAACACACAGGCGATCGTGATCGATCAGCTCTCGGAGTGTAACTTCGGCGAGTGGGAGAATCACTCCGCCGAAGAGATCATCGGAAATCCCGACTTCTCCAAGTGGCTCGCGGGGGATCCCTCCGTCAAGCCCCCGCGCGGCGAGTCGAACGCGGACTTCACCCGCAGGATCTGTCTGATCTTCGAGCAGATCGTCGATGGCCTGATGAAAACCGGCACCACCGACTGCGCGATCATCACTCACGGCGGCGTGATCATGACCCTGCTCTCGGTCTACGGCATCCCCACGGCAAAGCCCTTTGACTGGGCGGTGGACAACGGCTACGGCTACTCTCTCAGGGTCACCCCGATGCTCTGGCAGAGAGACAGGGTATGTGAGGTGTACGACCGGATCCCAAAGCCTAAGAGAGATGAGGATGAAGACGATTAAATGACGGAATTTTTTGCAATTTCTGTCAAAAAATATTTCAAAAATCTCTGAAAATCTCTTGTATTCGGTTGAAAAATGAAGGATGATATGATAAAATGAAGTCAACTTGAGATACAGAGGTTACAGAGATGGACTCAAATTTACTGGTCAGGATTGACCTGTCAAGAAAGAATTTTTCCAAAGGACAGCGAAAGATCGCGTCTTTCATAGAAGAGCACTACGATACCGCCGCGTTCATGACCGCAGCGAAGCTCGGCGAGATCGTCGGTGTCTCTGAGAGTACAGTCGTCAGATTTGCCACCACCCTGGGCTATGACGGCTATCCTTTTTTGCAGAAAGCGATGCAGGAGATGATCAGGGACAAGCTCAACTCCATCCAGCGCATCGAGGTCACCACCGGCAGGATCGCCTCCTCCGATGTGGTCGAGAGCGTCCTCAATCAGGATATCGACAAGATCAAGCGCACGATCGAGGAAATCTCCCGCGAGGACTTTAACAAGGCAGTCGACGCGATCATTAACGCGAAGCATATCTATATCTTCGGCGTCAAGTCGGCGTCCTATATCGCGAGCTTCTTCGGCTATTATCTCGATCTGATTTTCGGAAATGTCACGATGCTCAACTCTACCTCCAAGACCACTACCTATGAGAAGCTGTTCCGCATCACCGACAAGGATGTGATGATCGGCATCAGCTTTCCGAGATATTCTACTATGGCGGTCGACGCGATGAGCTTTGCGAGCGACAGGGGAGCTCGAGTTATCGCGATTACCGATTCGATGATCTCTCCGCTGGTCGCGTCTGCGGACGCTGTACTGCTCGCGCGCTCGGATATCGCCTCGGTCGTCGATACGCTGGTCGCGCCTCTGAGCCTGATCAACGCGCTGCTGGTCGCGATCGTGATCGAGCGCAAGGACGAGATTATCAAGACCTTCTCCGATCTCGAGCAGGTCTGGAAGGAACAGAATCTCTACACCGCTCAGCCCGCCGCTGAACCCTCCAATGAAAAAGCGTAGGGTGATCGTCATTGGCGCGGGCCCTGCCGGCATGATGGCAGCAGGCGCTGCGGCGGAGAATGGGGCAGAGGTTATTATTCTCGAAAAGAATCAAAAAGTTGGCAGAAAAATGATGATCACCGGCAAGGGCAGGTGCAATATCACGAACTTCTGCGATAACGACGAATTCATCCGCAACCTGACCTCGAACGCGCGGTTCTTATACAGCGCGATCGCGCGCTTCTCGTGTTATGACACGGTAGCGTTCTTCGAGGGCTTGGGACTTGAGACCAAGGTCGAACGCGGCAGCCGCGTGTTCCCAAAGTCCGACAAGGCGGCTGATGTGGTGGATACCTTATACCGCTATATCCGATCCTTGGGAGTCTCTGTCGAACAGGCTGAAGCGAAGTCTCTTCTGATCGAGGACGGCGCTCTCAAAGGCGTGCTGACTGATCGGGGAGAGTTTCTCGCAGACAGCGTGATCATCTGCTGCGGCGGGATGTCGTATAAGGGCACCGGCTCTACCGGCGACGGCTACCGTCTCGCAAAGTCCGCGGGACATACGATCACGCCCATCCTGCCGTCATTGGTACCGCTGACCGTCAACGACGGATACTGCGCCGATATGGCGGGGCTGTCGCTGAGGAATATCCGAATGGCGGTCAGGGATAATATTTCTGAGAAAGAAATATTCAGCGGCTTCGGCGAGATGCTCTTCACCCACTTTGGGATCTCGGGTCCGCTGACGCTGTCGGCGAGCGCGCATATGCGCGAGATGTCACCTATGCGCTATACCGTCTCGATCGACTTAAAGCCCGCTTTGGACGAAGAAACGCTCGATAAACGGATCCTGAGGGATCTCTCGGAGTTTTCCAACAAAGATATCATTAATTCACTCTTCGCGCTCTTGCCGAAGAGTATGATTCCTGTTATACTGAAAAGAGCGGATATTGATCCGCACATCAAGTGCAACGCCCTCACCGCCGAGATGAGGAAACGACTTTTAGTTCTGATAAAGAATTATACAATGACAGTGCAGTCGTTTCGTCCCATCGACGAGGCGATCGTGACCTCGGGGGGCGTGGATGTCAGAGAGGTAAGTCCCAAGACGATGGAGAGCAAGCTCATCTCAGGGTTATATTTTGCCGGAGAGGTGCTCGATGTCGACGCTTATACCGGCGGCTTCAACCTCCAGATCGCCTACTGTACCGGCCGTTTGGCGGGAGAGTGTGCTGCGATTGGATGAGGACAGCCGGCAGCTGTCAGTTCTTAGTTGTCAGTTGTCAGTTCTCAGTTCTGAGTTGTAGGATGTAGTTAATAGAATTGTCCGAGCGAAGCGAGTAACCGCCATTCTCAGCTCTTCACTCAAATATTTATCATTCATCATTATAAAGGAGATCATCATGTCTATATCGATTGCGATTGACGGTCCCGCCGGCGCGGGAAAATCCACGATAGCGAAGTTAGCGGCAAAGGAGCTCGGCTTCATCTATGTCGATACCGGAGCGCTTTACAGGGCGATCGGGCTTTATGCGCACCGAAAGGGCGTGAAAGCTGCCGATACACAGGCGGTGATCGCCCTCTTGCCCGAGATCAGGGTTGAGCTTTCCTTCAACGAGAGCGGTGCGCAGATCGTCCTCTTAAACGGCGAGGATGTCTCCGGCCTTATCCGCACGCCCGAGATCTCGATGATGGCGTCCGCAGTGTCGGCGATCCCCGAGGTGAGGGCGTTTTTGCTCGATCTGCAGCGCGATATGGCGCACACTAAGAATGTGATCATGGACGGCAGAGATATCGGAACCGTCGTTCTTCCCGACGCGAAGCTCAAGATTTTCTTGTTCGCGTCTCCCGAGTGCAGGGCGAAGCGCCGCTATGACGAGCTCGTCGAGAAGGGGATGGATGTCAGATACGACGATGTTTTGAAGGATGTGATCGATCGCGACTACGCTGATTCCCACCGCGCGATCGCGCCTTTAAAGCCCGCCGATGACGCCGTGATGGTCGATACCTCAGGGGAGGATCTCGACACATCGGTCAACCGATTACTGACGATAATGAGGGAACATATATGAAAGCGAGAACACATATTTTCTACGCGGTGATCCGCGCGATCTTTAAGCCGATCTTCTATCTGAAGGACAGGCTGATCTATGTCGGCAGAGAGAATGTGCCGAAGGAGGGCGCCTTTATCCTGGCGTCGAACCATCTCAAGTCGACCGACCCCATCCATATCGGAACCGCGATCAGACGGCAGATCATGTTCATGGCGAAGGCGGAGCTGTTCAAGAATCCGTTCGCGAACTGGTTCTTCACCCATTTAGGCGCTTTTCCGGTTGAAAGGGGAAAGGGCGACCGCAGCTCGATCGATCACTTTGAACAGATCCTGAAGGACGGCTACCTGATGGGTATCTTCATCGAGGGCACCCGCTCCAAGACCGGCGAGTTCCTGCCGCCGAAGAACGGCGTCTCGCTGATCGCCTACGAGACCAAGACGCCGGTGATCCCCGTGTGCGTGACGAACCTCAAGAAGCGCAGGGTGGTGCATTTCGGAAAGCCTCTGAGCTTAGAGGAGCTCGGTCTCGAGAACGGCAAGGCGCGCGAGTTCCGCATGGCGAGCAGAAAGATCATGGATCATATCAAGGCGCTCAGGGCGGAGGATCTCGAGAAGTATGGAGATTAAGGTCGCGTCCACGGCGGGCTTCTGCTTTGGCGTCAGCCGCGCGGTGAAGATCGCCTTCGATACCGCCGATAAAGGGGAGAAGGGCTGTACCTTAGGCCCGATCATCCATAACAAGGAGATGGTCAGGGAGCTTTCTGATCGCGGCGTCGTCTCCGTCGACAGCGTCGAAGAAGCGAAGGGATTCTCTCCGGTAATCATCCGCTCCCACGGGGTGACGCGCGATGTGTATCAAGAGCTCAACGATCTCGGGATCAGGTACATCGACGCTACCTGTCCCTTTGTCTCAAAGATCCAGCGCATCGTGCTGAAAGAGAGCGAGAAAGGCAGCCTGATCCTGATCGCGGGCGACAAGGATCATCCCGAGGTACAGGGGATCCTGAGCTCTGCGAAAACGGATTATTATGCATTCCGCAACGAAGCAGAGCTTGAAGAAATTCTAAAAATAATTCCTTTTGAGAATTATAATGGTGTTTGTGTAGTGGCTCAGACCACATTTGATGAAGAAATTTGGAAAAAATGTTTAAAAATTCTCAAAAAAGTATATACAAACGCAAAAATATTTGATACAATATGTAATGCTACGTCAATGCGCCAGGCCGAAGCGGCGGTGCTGTCGAAAGAGTCCGACTGTATGATTGTGATCGGTGACCGATACAGTTCCAACACAAATAAGCTCGTCTCGATTTGTAAGAGGAACTGCAGAAACACCATCCACATCGAAACAGCGAAGGATCTCGATCTCTCACAGCTCTCTTCTGCTAAACGCGTCGGCGTTACAGCGGGCGCTTCGACGCCTGACAGGATAATAAAGGAGGTACTGGATACAATGAATGAGAATATCACATCCAGCGCAAATGAAAACGAAAACTTCGAGGCTATGTTAGAGGAGTCCTTGAAGAGCTTAAATACTAACGAAAGGGTCATGGGTACTGTTGCGAGCATCACTCCGAACGAAGTGTATGTTGAAGTTGACGGCAGAAAACAGACCGGGTTCATCCCGCTGGATGAGTTGTCCGCTACTCCTATTTCTTCCGCTGATGAAGTGGTTAAGATCGGCGACAGAGTGGAGCTTCTGATCATGAAGACCAACGATGTCGAAGGCACCATTATGCTCTCCAAACGCAGAGTCGATTCTCAGAAGGGCTTCGAAGAGCTCGAGAAGGCGTATGAAGAGAAGGCTGTCCTCACCGGTGTTGTTACCGAGATCGTCAACGGCGGCGTGATCGTCGTCGCGAACGATATCCGCGTATTCATCCCCGCTTCTCAGGCTACCATGGAGAGAGACGCTGATCTGACAGCGCTCAAGGGTCAGGAAGTACAGTTCAGACTGATCGAGTTCTCTCAGCGCGGCAGAAGAAGAAAGATCATCGGTTCCATCAAGTCCGTTCTCCGCGACGAGTTCTCGAAGCAGAGAGCAGAGTTCTGGGAGAACTGCGAGGTCGGCAAGGTTTATACCGGCACCGTCAGAACCCTCACCTCTTACGGCGCGTTCGTCGATCTCGGCGGCGTTTCGGGTATGATCCACATCTCTGAGCTTAGTTGGCTTCGGATCAAGCATCCGTCTGAAGTCGTCAATGTTGGCGATACCGTAGAAGTATATATCAAGGACATCAACCCCGAGACCAAGAAGATCTCCTTAGGCTACAAGAAGACCGAGGACAACCCGTGGCTGATCTTAGAGCGTCAGTATCCCGTTGGCACCGTTGTCAAGGCGAAGGTCGTTGGCCTCACCGCGTTCGGCGCGTTTGCGAACATCATCCCCGGCATCGACGGTCTGATTCACATCTCTCAGATCTCCAACAAGAGGATCGAGAAGCCTTCTGACGAGCTCAAGGTAGGCGACGAGGTCGAGGCGAAGATCATCGCGATCGACTTTGATAAGAAGAGAGTCAGCCTCTCTATCCGCGCGTTGCTGCCCGAGGCTCAGCCGGCTGCTGTCGAAGCGACCGAGGATGAGGTCGTTGCTGTCGCAGAACCCGAAGAGAAGCCCGTCGTAGACCTCGAGGACGAGATCCCCGCTGAAGAGCCCGCCCCTGTTGAAGAAGCTCCCGTAGAAGAGGCTCCTGCTGAAGAAGCTCCTGTTGAAGAGACTCCCGCAGAGGAAGCTCCTGTTGAAGAGGCTCCCGCTGAGGAAGCTCCTGTTGAAGAGACTCCCGCAGAGGAAGCTCCTGTTGAAGAAGCTCCCGCTGAGGAAGTTGCTCCCGCAGAAGAGACCGAGGCTGAATAATCACAGAACATTTCGGGCATCCTGAGGGGTGCCCGATTCTTTTCTAATCGAAAAAAGGTGATAGTTATGTACGAAAGTATTCAAAACGACGCGAAGCTCGTCTTCACACAGCTGATCGAAGAAGCCCATCTTACGAAGGGGAGCATCATCGTCTTAGGCTGCTCTACCTCAGAGATTATCGGCGACCGCATCGGCACTCACTCGAGCGAGGATGTCGCGAAGGCGCTGTATGAGAGCTTCTATCCGATCCTCAGAGAAAAGGGGATCTACCTTGCCGCTCAGTGCTGCGAGCATCTAAACCGCGCTCTGGTGATCGAGAGAGAGCTCGCTTTAAAGTTAGGGCTTGACATCGTCAACGCCGTTCCTCAGCCCAAGGCGGGCGGATCCTCCGCCACCACAGCCTACAAGACCTTCCGTGATCCCGTGCTGGTGGAGCATATCCGCGCGGACGCCGGCGTTGATATCGGCGGCACCCTGATCGGTATGCATTTAAAGGAGACCGCGGTCCCGCTGAGACTGCCGCAGAAGAAGATCGGTGAGGCGTTCGTCTCCTCCGCGCGGACAAGGGCGAAGTTCATCGGCGGCGCAAGAGCCGTCTATGATGAGAAGATGCTGTGAGGTTTTTATGAACGCGAAAGAAGAATTCATCAAAATATACGAGGAGAATATCTCCCGCAAGGGCTCGAAGGAGCTGCTCGAGTGGATCTCGAAGACCGACTTCTTCACCGCGCCCGCGTCGACCAAGTTTCACTGCGCGTGCGAGTCGGGTCTGGTGATGCACTCCGTCAGCGTCTATAACACCCTGATGGAGAAGCACTTTGATGAAGAAACGGACAACCCTGAGAGCTTCGCGATCTGCGCGCTGCTGCACGATCTGTGCAAGGCGCAGTTCTACAAGGTCTCAACCCGAAATGTCAAGAACGACGAGACCGGTCAGTGGGAGAAGGTGCCGTACTATATCGTCGAGGACAGCTTTCCTTACGGTCACGGCGAGAAGTCCGTCTTTCTGATCGAGCGGTTTATGCGGCTGAAGATCGACGAGGCGATGGCGATCCGCTGGCATATGGGCGGTTTCGACGAGGGCGGCGGCTTTGCGATCAGCCAGGCGTACGAGCGCTATCCCTTGGCGGTCAAGCTCCATTTAGCTGATCTGGAGAGCACCTATCTCAGAGAGAAGGGCACCTCCGCCGTCAGAAGATGAGGCGCATAAACTGAGATCATGGATATTTTAACAGCAAATATACGAGCCACCGAGCTCAGAGAACAATTACATTATCACAACAACCGCTACTATAACCTCGACAGCCCCGAGATCTCGGACTATGAGTATGATATGCTCTTAAGAGAGCTCGAGAACATCGAAGAGGAGTTTCCGGAGCTGATCACCGAGGATTCGCCCACCCAGCGTGTAGGCGGCGAGCGGGGAGAGAAGTTCTCGCCCGTCGAGCACATCGTGCCGATGGAGAGTCTGCACGACTCCTTCTCGCCCGATGAGATCCGCGACTTTGACCGCAGGGTCAGAGAGGTAGTGCGTGATCCCGAGTATGTCGTCGAGCCGAAGTTCGACGGTCTCTCGGTCTCGTGTGAATACCGAAACGGGCGCTTCGTGCGCGGTTCTACCCGCGGCGACGGCGTCGTGGGCGAGGATGTCACCGAGAATCTGATGACCATCAAATCCCTCCCGAAGACGATCGAGAACGCGCCCGCGTTCTTGGAGGTCAGGGGCGAGGTGTATATGTCATTAGAGACCTTTGAGCGCCTGACCGCTGAGCAGGAGAACAACGGCGAGAAGCCGTTCAAGAATCCCCGCAACGCCGCCGCGGGATCTCTGCGTCAGAAGGACGCGAGGGTGACCGCGAAGCGCCATCTGGATATCTTTGTCTTCAACATCCAGCGGATCGAGGGAGTCGAGATCCTGACCCACAAGGCGTCCTTGGACTATCTGACCGAGCTCGGCTTTCCGACCGCCTTCTATCATACCACCGATGATATCGAAGAGGTATTAAAAGAGATCGACGAGATCGATAAAAAGAGGGGAGAGCTCCCCTGTGATATCGACGGCGCTGTCGTCAAGCTCAACTCGCTCTCTGATCGCGCTCGTTTAGGCTCCACCGCAAAGTTTCCCCGCTGGGCGGAGGCGTATAAGTATCCCCCCGAGGAGAAAGAGACCGAGCTCCTTGATATCGAGATCAATGTCGGGCGTACCGGCGCGCTCACGCCTGTCGGCATCTTTACACCGGTGCTTCTGGCGGGCACCACCGTCAGCCGCGCGACCCTGCATAACGAGGATTTCATCAAAGAACGCGATATCCACATCGGCGATACCGTGCTGATCCGCAAGGCGGGCGAGATCATCCCCGAGGTGCTCTCTGTCGTAAAGTCTAAAGACGGCGCAGAGGAATTCTCGTTCCCCGAATACTGCCCTTCCTGCGGCTCCAAGATCGTCAGGGAAGAGGGCGAGGCTGCCGCGCGGTGTACCAATACCGCCTGTCCCGCGCAGCTTTTAAGGCATCTGATCCACTTCGTCTCCCGTGACGCGATGGATATCGACGGCTTAGGACCCGCGGTGCTCGAACAGCTGCTTGAGAATGGGCTAATCAAGTCTTTTGTCGATCTGTATAAGCTCGATCTTTCGTCTCTTGCCGCTTTGGACAGAAAGGGCGAGAAGTCCGCGTCGAACCTGATCGCCTCCATCGAGAAGAGCAAGAAAGCCGAGATCTACCGCTTAGTCTACGCCTTGGGCATCCGCCATATCGGCGAGAAGGCGGCAAAGCTACTCTGCGAGCGGTTCCTCTCGATCGACGCTCTGTTTGAAGCGAGTGTTGATGAGATCGCGTCCATCGACGGCTATGGGATGATCATGGCGCAGTCGGTATATGATTATTTTTCTTTAGAAGAAACAAGAGAGCTGATCTCCGAGCTCAAAGCCTTAGGAGTAGAGATGAAGCCGCTCGAGAAAAAGGAGAAAGAGGGCGTCTTTTTAGGCAAGACCTTCGTCCTCACCGGAACACTCCCCACCATGAGCCGTAAGGAAGCCTCACTTCTGATCGAGCAAAACGGCGGCAAGACCTCCTCCTCTGTCTCAAAGAAGACCGACTTCGTCTTAGCGGGCGAGGATGCGGGCTCAAAGCTGACAAAAGCGCAGACCCTCGGTATTACGATCATCTCCGAGGAAGAGCTCAAAGAGATGCTCGGTATTGAGTAAAAACGAATATACGATCATAACCCCCGTCTTCGGACGGGGGTTCTATTTTTGTCCAAGCCTTCATACATCTTAGTAGGAGGCGAGATGAATGGAATGTCAAAACGAGGGATGGAAGAAGATCTGCTCTGTGCTGCCGAAGCGGTTGTCCGCTCCGCTTGAAAAATACGCGCAGGCGCTCTCGGGTGACGCGCGGGAGATCGTCTTAAGACTCGATCGTCCCTTAGTGATTGAGACCGCGCGGCGCAGGTGTTATCTGACCGAAAACCGCTGTCTGGTCTCAAGTCTCTCCGATCAGCCGCTCCTGACAGTCACGGCAGACGATATCAAAAGTACATTTTTAAAAATATGCTCCTATTCTGTCCACAGCTTTCAGCATGAGATCAACGAGGGATATCTTACCTTAGACGGCGGCTGTCGGGTCGGGCTGTGCGGCAGCGCGGTCACGGATGGAGAAAAGATCGTCAATATCCGAGACATCAGCTCGCTGAGCTTTCGTCTTATGAGAGAGCTCAAGGGATGCGCCGATGATCTCTTAAGCGGCGTCGATCCGATGAAAGGCGTGCTCATCGCGGGAGAACCCGCGTCGGGCAAGACGACGCTGATCAGAGATATCGCGAGAACGCTCTCTTATCAATATAAGGTTTCGCTGATCGACGAGCGGCGGGAGCTCTCCGCGTCGAAAGACGGCAGGTCGCAGAACGATGTCGGGCTGTGCGATGTCTTTGTCTCTTATCCGAAGAAGACAGCGCTGACACACGCGCTCAGATCCATGGCGCCTCAGATCATCGTTTGTGACGAGCTGTCGGGGATGGATGATCTCGTCGCTGTCAGAGAGTGCGGCCGCTGCGGCGCGTCGCTGATCGCGAGTATTCACAGCGGCGACCTCTCGTCAGAGCCCGTGAGAAGACTGCTCTCTACCGGCGCTTTCTCCTATACCGTGCTTCTAAAGGGGAGAGAAGAAGCGGGCAGCATCCGAGAGATCGTCGGGACTGGGGCGGCAGAATGAGGCTTTTTCTCTGTCTTGTCATCGTGTGCGCGGGGTGCTTCGTCGGACAGTTCCTGTCGTCGAGGCTGTATAAGCGGAAGGAGACGCTGTCCTCCTTTATCAAAGAGCTCGAAACGGCGCAGAGCAAGATCTCCTACAGTGCGGCGACCGTGTATGAGCTGTTTGATATGGTTCAATTTAATTCTTCAGAAGAATTTTATCCTCAATGGGAGGATATGCTCAGACAGTACGAGCGGATCCTCTCAAAGAAAGATACAGAGCTGCTCTGTGAGTTTGCGAGGGGGCTGGGCGTATCGGACGCAGAGGGACAGCTCAGACACATCAAGCTCTACATCTCTCTGCTCTCTGAACAAGAAAAGCAAGCGCAGGAGGAAATCAGCCAGAAGTCGAAGCTCTGCCGCATCCTGGGATTTTCCGCGGGGACGGCGCTGGCGCTCCTGCTGTTATAGAAAGGATATAATACATAATGGATGTTGATATGATTTTTCGCATCGCGGCGATCGGGATCATTGTCGCCGTGCTCAATCAGCTGTTAATCAGGAGCGGCAGGGAGGAACAGGCGCTTCTGACCACGATCGCGGGGCTGGTGGTCGCGATGATGATGATCATCTCCCAGATCAGCGATCTGTTTTCGACCGTCAAGAGCACCTTCGGGCTATGAATATCCTGATCATATGCGCGGCGGCGATCGTCTCGGCGATCCTCGCGGTCACGGTAAGACGCTACAGCGCGGAGCAATCGATGCTGATCTGCATCGGCTCGGCGGCGCTGATCCTGCTGTCACTTGTCAGAGAGACGGCGGAGAATATTGCATTGATCTCCGACTTGTTTGATCAGAGCGGAATACGCGCCGACTATATCCTGATCTTACTCAAAACGCTCGGTATCTGTTTTCTGACAGAGTTCTCGTGCGATACCGCGACGCAGGCTGGGATGCTCTCGCTCTCTACCGCGGTGCTCTCCGCAGGCAAGGTGCTGGTGCTTGTTACCGCGCTGCCGCTTTTTACGGAGATCTTCTCCGTGATCTCACAGCTGGCGGGGTAGATGATGATGAAAAGAATGTGTAAGATCCTGCTTTTTGTGCCGATCCTCTTGATCCTGTTCTCGATATCGGCAAAAGCGCAGACGATCGATGACTTTGACGATCAGCTAAGGGAGCTGAAAAGTCAGCTCTCTGATGATGTGATCGAAGACCTCAGCGAGATCGGGATCGATGACTATCGCGCGGCTTCTGAAGCAATATCGTTCTCGTCTGTGATGAAGCTGTTATCAGATAAGCTCAGAGAGAACTTAAGCGCCCCTGTGACGCTGTTGATCTCGGTGATGTCGGTGATACTGGTCACATCGGTCTGTGAGTCCTACCGCGATTCGCTCTCCCGCACGCCGATGCGGGAGGTGATGGGGTCGGTGTCCGCGGCGGCAGTGGTGTCGCTTCTGTCCGCATCTCTTCTCCCGCTGGTCACGGCGGTATCATCGGTGACCGCGGCCGCCGCGCGCCTGATGACGCTCTACATACCGGTGATGATCGCCATACTGTCCTTTTCGGGCAGGATGATCTCATCGGCGGGGTATTATTCGGCGATGATGACCGCCTCTTCCGCGGTATCCGAGCTCTCCGACAGGGTGATCGCTCCGCTGATGTCGTTCTACCTCGCGTTGAGCATCTCGTCGGTCCTGACCGACAGGGTCAAGCTCAGAGGGATCTGTGAGATGATCACGAAATTCGTCAAGTGGGCGTTATTATTTGTGATGACGCTGTTTACGGGCGTTTTATCGCTTAAAGCAGTGTCCGCGGGCGCGTATGACTCGGTCGTATCTCGGGGCGTGCGCTACTCGCTCTCGTCGTTTATCCCGATCGTCGGCGCGTCTTTGTCAGAGGCGTACCGCGCGATATCCTCAAGCGTCGGCGTACTGCGATCGGGGGTAGGGGTGTTCGTGATCATGGCGCTCGCGGTCTCCTTTTTGCCGGTGATGGTGAGGGTGGTGCTGATGATGTTGTCCGTCAATCTCTGTAAGGCTGCGGCAGAGACGCTTTCTGCCGATACGGTGCGGGAGCTGCTCTCGGCGGTATCGTCGGCGCTGACGGTGCTATTTGCCGTATTGATCAGTGTGCTGTCGGTCTTCGTTGTCTCTACGGCGATGATGATCGGCGCCGGAGGCGCGCCATGAGCGCGTTATCTGACATCAGCATGGTGCTTTCGATGGGCGCGGTGGTCTGCGCGATCACTGCGATGCTTGTGCCGCAGAATCGGATGAAGAAGATGATGAATCTGGTGTTATCCCTCTTTTTGATCTGCTCGCTGATCCTTCCTGTCAAAGAACTGATCGCGGGGATCGATCTCGGATTTGCCGTCGAAGAATATGAGGAGCCTTTTGAGGAGGATGGTTCGTTTGAGCAGGCTGTGATGAAGGAATGCGCCGACCGCTTGGTGCTTACTGCGAATGAGCTTCTTCAGAATGAGGGTATCACTGCGCGGGATATCCGCCTTTCGCTCAAAAAATCCGACAGCGGGAGCATATCCGTCAAGAGTATCGTCATATATATAGACAGCAGGGACATCTATCAGAGAAGCAATATCGAAAGTATCATATACAGGAATTTTTCAAAGGAGCCGAAGATCATCATTTATGAAGAATCCTATCAAAGCGCTGTTTCAGAGTCAGAAGGCAGCTAAGATCGCTGTGGTCATCGGGATGATCGCGATCGTGCTGATCTTTCTCTCTTCGGTGATTGATTTTTCTTTTTTAGAAAATAAAAATACCGAAAAATACGCAGAAGAGCTCAAAGTCCAGCTCCTCGATATCCTCTCATCCATCGACGGCGTCGGAGAGGCGAAGATCTTTCTCACGATGGACAACGCGGGGGAGAATGTCTATCTGAAGAACTCCGATACCAAGCTCAAGAGCATTACTCCCACCGTCAGGGGCGTGGTGATCGTCTGTGACGGGGGAGACAACGCGACGGTGGTCGCGAGGGTGCTCTCCGCCGTAACGAAGTCCTTAGATATCACCTCGGATAAAGTCAGTATCACAAAGCTGAAATAGTCAAAATAAATCAAAGGAGAATACTATGAAAATCAAGAAAAGACACATCGTCCTCGCCGCTTTGATCATCGCGCTGGGAGCGGCGGTATATCTCAACTGGCGGTTCTCGGATACCTCGTCGATGATCTCTCCTTCGTCCAAGGAGCTCGGCAAGGCGACCTATGTCAGCGCTGACGCGTCTGCGACGAACGATGAGGCAAAGACCGCGTCAAAGGCGCTGTCGGCGTCGGATGAGTATTTTGCGAAAGCCGCTACCGACCGCGAACAGGCACAGGACAAAGCGCTCTCCATCGCGAAGGATACCCTGACGCTCTCAGACTCTTCGGATGACGCGAAGGAAGAGGCGGCAGAACAGCTCAAAGAGCTCGAAGACCGTATCCTCGCTCAGTCGAATATCGAGGGGATATTAAAGACGAAGGGCTTCTCAAAGTGTCTGTGTTTTCTTTCCGATGAGGGCTGTTCGGTTGCGGTCTTAAAGGATGAGATCAAGGAGAATTCTCCTCTGATCATCAAGGACGCCGTGCAGTCGCAGTATGAGATCGACTTTAACAAGATCACGGTTTTAGAAGTGTGATCGTTAGTTGTCAGTTCGCAGTTGTCGGTTCACAGCTGTAGGGCAAGGCGCCCACGACTTGCCGATACACTGTGGTCAATTCTCTTTTTCTTGCGAAGCAAAGATTGCGCGGTATATTCGTTTTACAGAGATTTGCTTGGGAAAAAGGCTTCTGATAGAAAACTTTCGGCAAGTCGAGGGCGCCTTCCCTACATATATAATCCGGATTTTCTATTAGATAATGACAATCATTGTAACTTCAATTGTCCGAGCGAAGCGAGTGACCGTCGCTCTTCGCTCTTACTTCTTATCTCTTCATAAAAAAGGCTGTCAAATCAATTGACAGCCTTTCTTTATGCTTTGGAGTAGATCGTCATTTCGGTTCCGGTATCCCTGATCAAGATATCCTTCGGCATAGGGGAGAATTTGAAGGTGACATAGAGATCGCCCATCGCGCCCGTGATGTTTCCGATCTGCCAGAAATAGACTACCCAGAACCACGATCGCGGCACAACGATCAGCAGCACGGTGAAGATGATTCCCCATACAATCAGCGGCGCCAGAGAAATGGGAATGTACGCGTGCTTGTCGAAGAAGTCGGTTTCGCTGCCTGCGTAGGCATAGATCCCCGTGTAGCCGAACCTGAGCTTCTTCGCGCCGAAGAACTTCATCACTGCAGCGTGGGTCAGCTCGTGAAGTACGATATAGATGACGAATCCTAAGAGCAGCGCGATGATCCTGCCAAAGTAGATCAGCAGCCCGTCGTCCATGTCATACAGATCTGTGATCGAAACAAATGCGAAGTGTCCGAGCGCGAACATCAATATCCCGACGACGAGCGCTGTGATATTGACGAACAAGGCAGTCTTCCTGTCCTTTTGCAGATTGACATGAAAGTATTCGCGGTACCCTTCGGGGAGCGCGATGTAGGTATGGGCCTTTTTCATTATTTCTCCTTTACGATGAAGATACACTCCCCGAAAGAGAAGTGTATCAATAAGATTATTCTGTTACTTCGATCGTGTCCTCAAACTCCGGCTGGGTCTGATTATCTGCGCCGTTGATGCGATCATAAGTTTCCTTGTCGGTGATGACGATCGCCGAGCGGGGAGAGATGGGCTTCTCTTTGTTGTAGACCGCGACCGCCTTGTCGCCGGCTACTCTGTTGTTGACCAGCACATAGGCGTCAGCCGGCAGCTCATAATGCGCCCTGACCTCGGGCGTGCAGGGGTTGTCGGGGCTGTTGTTGATGACGACGGTCATATATTTCAGCTCGCCTTCGCGGTCATTCTTATGGGTGACGGCGATGGTTCTGCCGTTATAGACGATATAGCTCTCGTTAACGGACTGGGTGGTGTTGTCCCTGATCGGGAAATACGCCTTTCTCAGGCGGATGAGACCCTTGTAGTAGTCGACGAGCTCCTTGTAGGTGATGGTTCTCTTCCAGTCGATGGAGTTGACAGAGTCGGGGGACTTATACGAGTTATGGTCGCCCTTTTTGGTGCGCGCGAACTCTTCTCCCGCGAGCATGAAGGGGATGCCCATCGAGAGCAGTACCATCACGGCGGCGAGCTTGTTCTGTCTTAAGTACATCTCGTCGGTGGTGTTGTAGTCTTTGCACCAGTTGGACTTTAAGATCTTATCCCACAGGGTGAGGTTGTCGTGAGCGGAGACATAGGTGACGCACTGTGAGGGAGCTTTCGCCCAGTTGCCGAAGGTGGTAGACGAGGCGCCCATCATACCCGCGATAACGCTGTAGGCAGAGTGGGTGTTGCCCTGAATATAGCCCTTGGAGTCGTCGTCGGAGCCGCCCTTGATGCCGTGGCGCATATCGTCGTTGAACATTCCGATGCGGTCAGAGAGCTTCTTCGCGTTGACCTTGTTGCAGCAGTCTTCGCCCGAGATGCCGTTCTCGCCGTCGTTGGCGGTCCACGGCTCGCCGTACATCAGGATCCTTTTGTCAATCTTGTCGAGCTCCTCGCGGATCATATTCATCGTGTCGATATCGTGACACGCCATCAGATCAAAGCGGAAGCCGTCGATATGATATTCTGTCGCCCAGTACTTGAGCGAGTCGATCATATATTTGCGGAACATATATTTGTCGGAAGCGGTGACATTGCCGCAGCCGGAGGAATTCAAGAACTTGCCGTTCTGCATCCTGAAGTAGTATCCCGGCACCGTCATCTCAAAGGGAGAGGAGGCGGTTGAGAAGACATGGTTGTATACCACATCCATGATCACGCCGATGCCCTCCTCGTGGAGCGCCTTGACCATCTCCTTGAACTCTCTGATCCTCACCTCACCGTGATACGGATCGGTAGAGTACGAGCCCTCGGGGACATTGTAGTTGACGGGATCATAGCCCCAGTTATACTCCACGCCGGTCTCTTCATCGACAGAGCCGAAGTCGAAGACGGGGTTGAGCTGTACATGGGTGATGCCGAGTTCTTTGAGATACTTGACACAGGTGGGATAGTCGGTAAACGGCACACAGGTATCCTTCTCGGTAAATGCCAAGAACTTGCCTCTGTGCTGGCGGGTCACGCCGGAGGTGTCGGAGGAGGAGAAGTCTCTGACATGAACCTCCCAGACAATCGCTTCATTCGGAGAGTCAAGCAGTACGCGGCGGTCATTCTCCCATCCCTCGGGGTCGGTGGATCTGAGATCGACGACCATCGAACGGGCGGAGTTGACGCCTGCGGCCTTGGAGTAGACATCCTGCGTTTCGTGCGTGCCGGATTCGTTCTTGATAACATAGGTGTAGTAAGTGCGGTTCAGGTTACCGTCTACCGTTGCGCTCCATACGCCGGTCATCGGGTCAAAGTTCATCTGCTTGATGCCTAAGACCTGCGCGTTTCTCTCGTGAAAGGAGCCTGTGGAATACAGCTTTAAGAGGACCTGCTCCGAAGAGGGAGCCCAGACCTTGAAGGTGGTATGCTCTGCTGTATAAGTAAATCCTAAATCAGAACCGTCATATGTCTTATAGTTCTCAGTGCTGTTAGAATAAAACGCTCTGCTCATGGTGATACCTCAATCATTGACGAAGTTTTCGTAGCCTTTGCTATTTTAACACTTTTTTCTTAGGATGACAACAGGGAAAGACAAGTTTTTTGATGAAAATGTTGTCACTTTTAGAGAGTGAATATCCGTTTTTTATCCTGCTTGTCGATATTTATCTTTCGGGTCAAAGAAACTTCTCTGATAGTATTCTATTCAAAAGCAAGTTTTCTGTCAGAAACCGGATTTGTTTTATTTACAAAGCCGCTCTTTTGTGATATAATTAATGTGATTAAATATGCGAGGTGGATATAGATGAGTGAACCTTCAACCGAGAATATCATACCGAACGAAGAAGAAATGAACGCTGTCAGCGAGAAGGATCGCAACAAAATCTCGCGCTACAAGATGCGCGAGCAGGCGTTTATCTTAAGCTTCGAGACCTTGTTCTCCGATACGGATATCGACGAGTTGATCGACAACGCGCTCGACGCGAGAGATGTCTTTCTCTCCGACTACGCGGTCTCATGCGCGAAGGGGATTATCGAACACAGAGAAGAGATCGATAAGGTGATCAGCGATAACCTCAAGAAAGGCTGGAAGATCAGCCGCATCTCCAAAGCGGCGCTTGCGATCCTGAGGGTCGCCCTGTACGAGATGCTCTATCTCGAAGAGATCCCTGTTTCTGTCTCGATCAACGAGGCGGTCGAGCTTTCAAAGAAATATGCGGCGGATGAGGATACAGCTTTCATCAACGGCCTCCTGGGCGCGGCGGCGAAGTCGCTATGAGCTGTACCTTAGGGATCGATACCTCGAACTACACCACTTCGGTGTGTATCTATGATGATCAATCGAATGAAGTGATCTCTGTCCGAAGGCTCCTTCCCGTCAGAAAAGGGGAGAAGGGCCTCAGACAGAGCGACGCGGTCTTTCATCACACACAGCAGCTACCTATATTGATCAAAGAAGCGTTCGATGGGTTTCAGGGTAAGATTGACGCGATCGGCGTGTCTTCTGCGCCGAGGACAGCGGAGGGATCTTATATGCCGTGCTTTACCGTAGGGGTCTCTGCGGCAGAGATGCTCTCTGCCGCTTTGAAGGTTCCGCTTTATCGTTTCTCTCATCAGCAGGGGCATATCGCGGCGGCTCTGTACAATATCGGCAGACTTGATCTGATCGACAAGCGCCATATCGCCTTTCATATCAGCGGCGGCACGACCGAGGCGCTCCTCGTCAACGGCCGCGACGAATTTCTCTCGACCGAGCCGATCGCGAGGACGCTTGACCTGAACGCGGGTCAGCTGATCGATCGTGTCGGGGTGATGCTGGGGCTGTCCTTTCCGTGCGGCAGGGAGCTTGAGCGGCTCGCGCTGTTATGTGATGAGAAGATCAAGACAAGACCTACCCTCAAAGGCTTTGACTGCTGCCTCTCGGGCGGCGAGAACCTGTGCAAGAAATTAAAGGACGAGGGCAGAGACGACGCCTATATCGCGCGCTATGCGATCGAGTATGTACTCTGTACCCTTTCTATGATGACAGAAAAGATCACCGAAAAATATCCCGATACGCCGCTCGTGTTCGCGGGCGGGGTGATGTCGGACAAGATCATCCGTCAGGAGATGGAAGAACGCTTCTGCTGTTTCTTCTCAAAGCCTGAGTTCTCATCCGACAACGCCGCGGGGATCGCGGTGCTCTCGGCGATCGGGAATGTGAAAAGATAAATGATATATATTTGAGTGAAGAGTTAAGAGCTAAGAGCTAAGAGTGACGGATACTCGCTGCGCTCGGACAATTATATTGTAGGGCGCAAAGGCGCAGGAGGCCTTGCGGTAAGTCGCGGGCATCTTGCCCTACAGCTGACAACTGAGAACTGAGAACAGAGAACTGATAAATGATTCCGAAAATTATAACCGTATCACAACTGAATTTTTATATCAAATCCATCTTTGAGAACGACGACAACCTCAAGACCGTGCTGGTGGAGGGCGAGATCTCGAACCTCAAGGATCACTACGCGAGCGGGCATATCTACTTCTCTTTGAAGGATCAGAGGAGCGTCGTCTCGGCGGTGATGTTCTCCTCGTTCGCGAAACGCCTTCGGTTTCATCCTCAGAGCGGGATGAAGGTGATCGTCAGGGCGCGGGTGAGTCTCTATGAGCCGACGGGGCAGTATCAGCTGTATGTCGAGGATATGCAGCCCGACGGCGTCGGCGCCTTGACCATTCAGCTCGAACAGCTCAAGGCAAAATTAGAGAAAGAGGGCTTGTTCTCTGCGTCTCACAAGAAGCCGATTCCGAGATTCCCGACCGCTGTCGGCATCATCACCTCGCCGACAGGCGCAGCGGTGCAGGATATCATCAACATATTGACGCGCAGATATCCGTACGCGAAGATGGTGCTCTATCCCGTGCTCGTGCAGGGAGAATCCGCTCCCGAGGGACTGATCAGAGCGATCAACACCTTTTCCCAATCGAAGTGCGCCGATGTCGTGATCATCGGCAGAGGCGGCGGCTCAATCGAGGATCTCTGGGCGTTCAACGACGAGGGGCTCGCGAGAGCAATCTATAGCTGTGAGGTGCCGGTGATCTCCGCTGTGGGGCATGAGACGGATTTTACGATCTGTGACTTTGTCTCGGATCTCAGGGCGCCTACTCCCTCCGCTGCTGCGGAGCTCGCGGTACCCGATCAGAAAGAGCTCAGAGACAGTTTAAGCGGCACGAGACAGTATCTCTCATCGCTGATGGACGCGAAATTTCGCCGAAAAGGAGAGGCGCTCTCCCGATACATGAAGCTGACCGACGCTTATTCTCCGACGCAGAAGGCGAGGTATCGGCTGAGTAAGCTCGACGATATCGCTGCTCGGATGAAGCTCCTTGAGCACAAGAACATCGAGCTTGCCCGCAAGCATTATATCGAGCTGCTCTCAAAAGCCGAGGCGCTGAACCCCCTCTCGACATTAAAGCGCGGCTACGCTTATGTTGAGAAGGATCACAGGGTACTCTTGTCATCTGAAGATGTCGGGATCGGCGATATGATCTCCGTCACCCTCTCAGACGGCGGGATCGAAGCCCAAGTCTTGAAAAAAGGATAACGAACCATGTCATTTACACACCTGCATCTGCATACCCAGTACAGCTTGCTTGACGGCGCGTGCCGCATCGGCGAGCTGGTTTCGTATGCGAAAAGCCTCGGTCAGTCGTCGCTTGCGATCACCGACCACGGCGTGATGTACGGTGTGATTGATTTTTACAGAGAATGTAAGAAAGCGGGGATCAACCCGATCATCGGCTGTGAGGTGTATGTCGCGCCGCGGTCGCGCTTTGACAAGGTGTATGAGCTTGACCGCGAGTACTATCATATGGTGCTCTTGTGCGAGAACGATCAAGGCTATCAGAATCTCATCAAGCTCGTCTCCTTGGGCTTTACCGAGGGATTCTATCAGAAGCCGAGGATCGATGATGACCTGCTGAAGAAATATCACGAAGGGCTGATCTGTCTTTCCGCGTGCCTCTCGGGAGAGATCCCGAAGAGATTACTCAGAGATGACTATCAGGGCGCTTTGGAGAAAGCGAGATTCTATCAGGAGCTGTTCGGAAGACAGAACTTCTTCATCGAGCTGCAGGATCACGGCATCGAAGAACAGAAGCGGATCCTGTCGTCTCTCGTCAGAATCGCCCAAGAGATCAAGGCTCCCTTGGTCGCGACCAACGACTGCCATTATATCAGAAAAGAAGACAGCGGGATGCACGAGGTGCTCCTCTGCATCCAGACGAACCATACCTTATCAGACGATGATAAGGCAGAATTCGCGACCGATGAATTCTACTTAAAAAGCGAAGAGGAGATGAGAGACCTCTTCAAAGCATACCCTGAGGCGATAGAGAACACCGCAAAAATCGCTGAGAGGTGCCATGTTGAGATCGTCTTCGGCGAACGCAAGCTGCCCGATTTTGCCACCCCGAACGGCGAGGATCGCTACGAATACTTCAGGAAACAATGCTTTGACGGATTGTACCGAAGATACGGTGATTCCCCGTCTGACGAGATCATACAGCGGCTTGAGTATGAGCTCTCAGTGATCAGGAAGATGGGCTTTGTCGACTACTATCTGATCGTTTCGGATTTCATCGCTTACGCGAGAAGCCGTCAGATCCCCGTCGGCCCCGGCAGAGGCTCGGGTGCCGGATCTTTATGCGCTTACTGCATCGGGATCACCGGTATCGACCCGATCCGCTACGACCTGCTCTTTGAGCGATTCTTAAACCCCGAGAGGGTCTCGATGCCCGACTTTGATGTCGACTTCTGCACCGAGCGCAGGGGAGAGGTCATCGACTATGTCACGAGAAAATACGGCTCTGAGCGCGTCGCCCAGATCGCCGCGTTCGGCACCTTTCAGCCGAAGGCGGCAGTGCGCGATGTCGGCAGGGTGATGGATATTCCGTATGCCACCGTAGACAAGGTAGCGAAGCTCATCCCGTTTTCGCTCGGCATCACGATCGACAAGGCGCTCTCGGTCTCTTCACAGCTTTCGAAGCTCTATACCGCCGATCCCGTGATCCATCGCCTGATCGATATGGCAAAGCGGATCGAGGGAATGCCGCGCCACATCACCGTCCACGCGGCGGGTGTGGTCATCACCGATCGGGATGTCTCTGACTATGTCCCCCTGAGCCGTTCCGACGACGCGGTGCTCACCCAGTACACGATGACCACCTTGGAGGAGCTCGGGCTCCTCAAGATGGACTTCTTAGGGCTTCGCAACCTCACCGTTATCCGCGAGGCGGAGCTTCTGATACAGAAGACGGATCCGTCGTTCTCGATCGAGGATATCGACTACAGCGACGAGGCGACCTATAAGATGATCTCTCAGGGAGATACCGAGGGCGTCTTTCAGATGGAGTCGAACGGGATGAAGAATGTCCTCACCCAGGTCAAGCCAAAAGTTTTTGAGGACATCATCGCGGTGATCTCTCTCTACCGGCCCGGTCCGATGGATTCGATCCCGCAGTATATCCGATATCGCAATCATCCCGAGGAGATACGATATCTGCACCCGCTGCTCGAGCCGATCCTCTGTGTTACCAACGGCTGTATCGTCTATCAGGAGCAGGTGATGCAGATCGCGCGTTCCTTAGCGGGATACTCCTTAGGCAGAGCGGACATTCTGCGCCGCGCGATGAGCAAAAAAAAGCACAAGGTGATGGAGGAGGAGAAGCGCATCTTCATCCACGGACTGATAAGAGACGACGGCACGGTCGAGGTGGAGGGCTGTCTTAGAAGAGGGGTGGACGAGAAGACCGCCGAGCGGATCTTCTCCCAGATGGAGACCTTCGCGTCCTACGCGTTCAACAAGTCCCACGCCGCGGCGTATTCCGCGGTGACCTTCCGCACGGCGTATCTCAAATGCCACCATAAGCGCGAGTATATGGCGGCGCTTCTGTCCTCGGTGATCGATAACCAGAACAAGACCGCTTCCTATATCTCGGAGTGCCGGAAGATGAATATTCCCGTCCTGCCGCCGTCCGTCAACGAGAGCGAGAGCCGCTTTACGGTGACGAACAACAACATCCGCTTTGGGCTCTCCGCTGTCAAGAACATAGGGCTGAACCTGATCTCGGAGATCATCCGCGAGCGCACGAGAGGGCACTATACCTCGATGTATGATTTCGCAAAGCGTCTAAACGGCAGAGGGCTGAACCAGAAGAGTTTAGAGGCGCTCGTCAAATGCGGCGCCTTGGATCATCTCGGCACCAACCGCCGCCAGATGCTCCTATCCCTGCCCGCGCTGATGGACGATCTTGAGTATCAGCGCAGAAAGGGTTCGTTAGGTCAGATATCGCTTTTCGATATGGGAGCGGACTTTACGCCCGACCCGCCGTTTATGACCCAGCCGGTGGATGAGTTCGACTTAAAGGATCTTTTGAATATGGAGAAAGAGATGACCGGTATGTATTTAAGCGGTCATCCGATCGACGAATATAAAGCATATGCAGATCGTGTCGGCGCAGATCCTATCGGCGGAATCGTCAGCGAGAACACCGCTCATCACGACAAAGACCGCGTCAGGCTTGTCTGTATCGTTACGAAGCATAAGAGCCAGATGACCAAGTCGAACAAGATGATGGCGTTCGCCGATATTGAGGATCGATCGGGCAGTATGGAGATGATCGTGTTCCCCGAGGCGATGAGCGCCATAAGAGGGTCGCTCTATGTCGGCGCGGTGCTCGATGTCGAGGGAACGCTCTCATTCAAAGAGGACGAAGAGCCGAAGGTGATCGCTGAGCGCGTCACGATCCTGCCCGAACCGGATGCCTTAAGAGAGCGCGAGAAGGCGAGACTGACCCCTCCAAAGGAGCCGAAGCTCTATCTCAGGCTCGAGAACCTCGACTGTGAGAAATATCGTAAGGTCAAGAACCTCTTGGAGATTTTCCATGGAAATACCAAGGTCGTCTTCTACCTGACGGATTCAAAGACCCGGATGCTTGCGCCCTCGTCTTTGTGGGCGAAGCTCAACGACACCGTGATGGAAGAGCTTGTCTATCAGCTCGGCGAGGACAATGTAGTATTCAGGTAAGCGCAGTCCCTAAAAACTTTTGTTTATTTCGACAAAACACTTGATTATTTTTATACGGTTTATTATAATAAATGTATATATCATATTTTACACTCGAAGGAGGATTACACTATGGAAAAATCAATTGCGGTATTGACCAGCGGCGGCGACGCTCCCGGTATGAACGCAGCGGTCAGAGCGGTCGTTCGAGCGGGTATCTTTAACGGATTCCGTGTTTACGGCATTTACAGAGGCTACAACGGTCTTTTGAATAACGACTGCAAAGAGCTCAACCTGCGTTCTGTTTCCGATATTATCGGCAGAGGCGGCACCATCTTGTACACAGCGCGTTCTGCCGAATATGCGACTCCCGAGGGTGTGAAGCAGGCGGCAGAATTCTGCAGAAGCCTCGGCATCGAGGGTTTGGTCGTTATCGGCGGCGACGGTTCCTTCAAGGGCGCGCGCGAGCTCGCCGCGCAGGGAATCGCCTGTGTCGGTATCCCCGGCACGATTGACAACGACATCGCCTGCACCGACTATACCGTCGGCTTTGATACGGCGATGAACACCGCGCTCGATATGATTGACCGCATCCGTGACACCGCCCAGTCTCACGACCGCTGCTCCGTGATTGAGGTCATGGGCAGACGCTGCGGCGATATCGCGCTGCAGACCGGTATAGCAGTCGGCGCGACCGCAATCCTGGTTCCCGAGGTCAGATACGATATCGAGAGAGATGTCATCTCACGCATCTATGAGCAGAAGGCGACCGGCAAGAAGCACTTCATCATCGTCATCGCAGAGGGCGTCGGCGGCGTCATCGACAAGGCGAAGTATATCGAGCAGAGAACCGGCATCGAGACCAGAGCCACCATCTTGGGTCATGTGCAGCGCGGCGGATCCCCGACCTTAAGAGACCGCCTGATGGCGACCGCGATGGGCGTTGCGGCGGTAGATATCCTCAAGGCGGGCATCGAAAAGGGCGAGCAGACCTCCCGCGTCGTCGCGTCGCGCGCCGGCAAGATCGTCGACCTTGACATCACCGAGGCGCTGGATATGCCCCGTGAGTTTGATACCCACCTCTACGAGGTCGCGAAGGAAGTCTCTATCTAAACAGTTTATAGAACAAAAGATGGGAGCCGGCGCTGTGTCCGGTTCCCATTTCTTAAGGAAAGATCAGTATGAGTATCCGATATTTTTATAACATTCGTCTTGTCCAGAGAGACAGCATCGATCTCCACGATGACATCCTCTCCGCGGTGAGAAAGAGTTATTTTGACGACTACGGCAGGATCAAAGACAAGATCACCGTCGACTCCGACGGCGAGACCGTCTCCTATGAATACGCGATTGAGAAGGACCGCGCGATGAAGTGGCTCGTGCGCGACAAGCACGGCTATCTGACCGAGGAGAGCAAGCCGTCCGAGGGAGGCAGGTATTATGTGCTCGTCTACAAGGACGGCGGACTATTCAAGCGCCTGACCTTCTCAAAGTTCCACACTCTGCTTAAGGTGGAGTACTTTGATACCGTCAAGGGCGAGATCGTCACCTCCATCGAGCCCAGACGAGCGCCGTCGGGGCTGTGCATCCTGATGAAGTCGCTGCATTTGAATGAGCCCTTGGTGCTCTACTCCGCGCCTGAGGTCAGCGGCAGGGTCAAGGAGCTGGTGGATAAGGAGTTCACCCAGTTCTATGTCGAAGCGTCCACCGACGAGGGTGTTCTCAGGTTCATGACCGAGAGCCAGAACATAAGCTACAGGGAGCTGATCGAGGATGTCGAGCGTCAGCTCGAAAACGAAGAAAAGCAGGCTGAGCTTCACCTCGAGAGCGCGCCGTTAGCGGACAGGCTCAAGGCGAAGGACTTCAACATCAAGAAGAACCTCGCGTCCTCACTCGATATCACCAAGGCGCAGGAGTTTATCTCTGAGTACGAAGAAACGGACGACGAGGTCATCATCCCCGATACAGATCAAAAGACGCCTATAGATGAGCCGCAGACGCCCGATGTGCCCGCCGAGGATACCGAGAGCAGCGTCGAAGAAGAAGCGAATCTCTTAGCTCAGAAGGTCGCGGCGGTTCTCTCATCTGCCGCTGTGAGCGAGGTCAGAGACGACCGCGAGCCCGACAAGGTGGTCGAGGCGGAGGACGAGTCCTTCTACTACTACGGCGAGCTCGACGATAAGGGCAGACGCTCCGGTTTCGGCAGGACCGTTACCTCCTCCGGCAGAACCGCCTATGAGGGCAGCTATCTTGACGACAAGCGAACAGGCATCGGTTCATACTACTATAAGGACGGTTCCTTATGCTATACCGGCGAGTGGAAGGAGAACTCAAGATCCGGCGTCGGCGTCGGCAGAAGCTCCAAGGACGGCTCGATCCATGTCGGCGTATGGGAGGATAACCGCCCCAAGGGCAGCGGCGCGCGCCTGAGCGCTGACGGCAGCCCCAAGTTCGTCTGCAAGGAACTGGGCGACCACAGCACCGTGCTGCTCAATTTTATGAATGACGACAGCATCACCGTCTCAAAGTATGACGAGACCGGCAAGAAGATCGGCGAGAAGACCCTCTCGATCAAAGATCTGTTAAAATAATACATATTTTCAAAATATCAAGAAATACTATTACCGTTGCATGACGCAGCGGTAATTTTTTGTGTCCGTTATGCGTGAATTACATTAAAAAAAGGAGATTATTTTATGAAAAAAATCATCAGTATCACATTATTGACCCTCACCCTGCTTTCGATGACAGTAGTCCTCACTGCCTGCGCGAGAGACGCGATGGATGCGGTCGAGACCACGGCGAGCGATATCGCGAGCGGTATCGGCTCCGGCGTCGACAGCATGATGGGGGACAACACCGACCGTTATCCCACCAACGAGACCTCCGCGCCCACAGCTCCCGGCGTGACCGAAAAGAGCACCGATAATCCCACCGACGGCGGCTTCGGCGAGCCGAATGTGGATGACTATGACGACAACGACAAAGATGTCGTCGGCGATGAGCACGAGAGCGACAATGTCTTAGAGAACGCTACCGAAGGGGACTCTTGATGAGAAATCAGGAATGAGAAGATAGGAATTCTGATCTGTATAAGACTTTTGCAGGACGGAACTGTCAAGACAGTTCCCTACAATAATTGTCCGAGCGAAGCGAGTGACCTTCGTTCTTCGCTCTTCACTCTTATTTCTTCACTAAAAAAGACAGGGCATTTGCTCTGTCTTTTTCCGTATGTTTCTGCTATACTGAAGATATCTCCATTTTATCTCCATTTTTCCATGATACGATGTTCTCGGAGGTGAGAAAATGTACTGTATCTTACTCATAGAGGATGATCCCGATATCAGGGAGGTCATCACCGATTATTTCACGGCAAAAAGCGAAGGGCAGATCTCGGTAGATACCGCGTCTGACGGCGAAGAGGGGCTGACCCTCTCGTATGAAAATACCTACGACGCCTTGCTGCTCGATGTGATGCTGCCCGAGATGGACGGCTTTGAGATCTGCAGAGAGCTCAGGCGCGAGAGCGATGTCCCCATCGTGTTCATCACCGCGCTCGCCGCTCAGCGGGATATGCTCAAGGGCTACGCTTTAGGATGTGACGACTATGTTGTCAAGCCGTTCCCGCTTCCGGTGCTGTACGAGAAGCTCAACGCCCTGATCAAGCGCTCCAAGGGGCTTGTGCGTACCCCGATGCTCACGCTCGGCTCGGTGTCCTTAGACCCGAACAGCGGCAGAGTGTACAGTATGGGAGAAGAAATCTTTCTGACCGCGAAGGAGTATTCGATTCTTAAAATTCTTTTAGAGAATAAAAATCGCATCGTTTCCCGCGAGAAGCTGCTCCTCTCGCTGTGGGGATATGACAGCGATATCAGCGAGCGTATTATCGACACTCACATCAAGAATCTCAGAAGGGCGCTGGGGGAGAACGCGTCGATGATCCGCACCGTTAGGATGCGCGGCTATATCATGGAGGAGAAAAATGGATAAAAAATTACATAAAATCAGGCGCCGCCTGATCCTGAGGATCACCGCGGTGATGCTCTCGGCGTTTGTGCTGATCTCGGTGACTGTCTCGCTGCTTTTGATCAATTATAACCGAGACAAGCTCTTCTATCAGACGACGCTCGAGTATACCCGCGTGATCGACAGCGTTCAGCTGGACGCTGAGACCTACAGCAATATCCGCGCTGTCTGTGAGAGCGCGGTGTCCCAATACAGCGTTGAGCAGATTGACTATATCAGCAGCGAAGAGGAAGATAAAGCCGAAGAGGGCGACTCTCTCGTCATGTGGCTGCTCTCTATGGACAACACTGATGCGGTGCGTTTCAAAAACCGGCAGAATATGCAGATTGTCGTTATGGATATGTCAAATTCCGAGACATGGTCAGGCCCTCCGGTGACGGATACCGACGACTATTTAGGCGTCAGCTTTGTCACGCTCCTATCCGAAGAAGAGAAAAATTACTTTATAAGAGGCGTCTTAAGCTACAAGAGCTTCTCTCAGTCGATGACGAACGAGCAGTATGAGAGTATCTCCCGATATCTTCAGGACAGCCCGAGCGAGCAGGAGATCGCGTACAGAAAGGCACTTCAGAAAAAGGCGGAAGATCCCGAGCAGTACTATCAGCTCATCTGCACCGAGTACTATCTGGACAAGTGGGATCGTATCCTGCCCAAAACGGTCGAGATCGTGCTGACGGATCACACCCACGACTGGTACGCGCAGGATGAGGTCGTCGAGCGCTATACGCTTTCTCCCGTACTCGGCTATGTCAAGGACAAGACTATCCACAGAACCTCCCGCGATACCCGCGCGGTGATCCCGAAGGAGTTCTTCTTCCATACCTTCGCGAGCGGTGATCTTCAAAAGAAATATAACGGACAAACGCAGATATACGGTGATTACTGGGGCGCGGCGCGGCTCTCGCCGTTTCGTTATCTCTACTATAATTCGACGCAGTTTTATGTCAAGACCGTGGGCTTTGCTCACGACTCAGACAACACGACGCCCGAGAACCACGAACTGAGGGTCTGTTTCTATCGGGATATCGACCTCTGGAAGGCTTCGTGTGAGAATATCCTCCGGATCTGTTTCGGGCTGTTCGTCTTTTTCTTTATAGTTGGTGTGATCCTCTCTGTCACCCTCTGTCATGTGATGAAGACGCAAATGGTCGAAGAAGAGAAGCGCCGCGAGATTACCCGCGCTCTGGCGCATGATATCAAGACCCCGCTCTTCGTTATCTCGGGCTTCGCCCGCAATCTCAGAGAGAATCTTTATACCGAGAAGCGAGAGCACTATGCTGACCGCATCATCGAGCGCACAGAAGAGGTCAACGGTATCGTCCATCGGATGCTCAACTTTTCAAAGATCGACGAGAAGGCGCTCACGCTCAGTAAAGAAGAATTTGACCTCTGCGAACTGATCCGTGATCTGGTAGTTTCATTTGATACTATGCGGGAGGTCAGAGAGGTGATCCTCGATCTCGACGAGCCCTCTCCGGTCACCGCTGACAGGGAGCTGATCAGAAGCGCCCTGTCGAACCTGATCGACAACGCGCTGAAGTACTCTCCCGACGGGGCAAAAGTGAATATTACGCTGAAGGATGGCGTCTTCAGTATCTCGAACCCCTGTGAGAATATCACAAAGAGCGATCTCAAACACCTCTGCGAGCCGTATTATACGAAGGACAAGAGTAGGGAGAGCCGCTCCTCGGGTCTCGGGCTCTCGGTCGCGAAATCCATCTTTGAGATGCATGGGATGAAGCTGGATATTTCTTTAAAAGAAAATATAATCACTTTTAGCGTGAAATGAAACAAGACTCAGCTTTGCGGCTGAGTCTTGTTCTTTTGATGACTGCGGATGAGCATGATGACCGCGAAGATCACCAAGGCGATCGAGATCCACTGTGAGGTGGAGAGCCCGAGATAGATTCCCCGATAGGTGTCTCCTCTGAAGAACTCGAGCGTGAATCTTACCGGCGGATAGATCAGCATATAGATGTAGATCAGTCTGTCCTTGACGACCATCTTTTTAAACAGATAGAGCAGAACGAGGAAGATGATCAGGTTGCAGCCTGCCTCGATCAGCTGTATCGGCAGCCGGTTGACATCATTGACCGTGGGGTTGATGTGATTATTGTGCGCGGTGAAGCCAAACTCGGATTCGATCCCGTAGCAGCACCCCGCGAAGAAGCACCCGATCCTGCCGAAGGTGTGGAACAGCGGGATCAGCACCGCGTAGACATCGAGCATATCGTCACGACGCACACCCTTCTGGATGCGGGTGTATACGATAATCCCGAGCGCCCCGCCGATGAAGCCGCCGTAGAAGACCATGCCGCCCACCGCCTGACCGATGACCTTGATGAAGTCTAAGAACCACAGCTTCCCGATGTTTTTGAACGCGAGGACGATCAGCGG